>CAIZNP010000071.1 GCA_903934375.1 uncultured Synechococcaceae cyanobacterium | reverse complement strand
GGCTGCCGTGGACGTGGCCGCGGCGTTGGGCCAGCGTTCCAGGTTCCAGAAGCCGCTGCGGTCGTTGGCCACCACCAGATCGCTGCCGGCCCAGACGGGCTGAAACACCGACACCGACTCCCCCTCTTCGGGAATCGAGCCGGCCACCGGGCGCGCTCCCATCAGCGCGCCCTCGTGGCTCACCGCAGCCAGCCAGAGCTGGCTGCGCTCCCAGGGCATGCAGGGCTGGCGCCATTCCACCCAGGCCAGCTGGCGGCCGCAGGGGCTCAGGGCTGGGTAGCCGCAGAAATCGGCGGGTTGATGCAGCGGTTGCGGGGCGCCGCCGGCCAGGGGCACCGCCACGAGCTGGTCGCGGCCCTCGGCCTCCAACACGCCGATCCAGCGCTGGCCTGCCGTGTCGATCACCCCGCCGCCCAGGGCGCCGCCGAAGCGGCCATCGGGGCCGGGGTCGGTGAGGCGGATCGGCTCGGCCCCGTCCCGCTCCAGATCAAGGCGCCAGAGGCAGCGGTCGCGGTCGTGAACGAACACCGCCACCGCCCGGCCGTCTGGGCCCGTGCCCAGGGCGCAGGCGCCGCCGCCGTATTCGTGCACCCGGCAGCGCAGGTTCCACTGCCTCGGGGTGCACTCCTCGGCTGTGGCCGCCGCTTCATCCGCTCGGCCCAGCCGCCGCCGCATCAGCGTGGTGCGGCCCTGCTCCTGGGGACGCTGCTCGAGCCAGTGCAGCCAGCCGTTGAGCAGGTGGGGTTCCTTGAGCGCCGGAGTCCGGCCCACCACCAGTTCCGCCGTCAGTCCTGCCGGCGCCGCTGTTGGCATTTCAGCAGGCATTTCAGTCGGCACTTCGGGTGGCCGTGGCCGCGCTGCAGGGTCGCGGGCTGGGGCTTCGGGCACCGGATCGCTTCAGGGGTGGCTTCTAGAATCGTTTCACGCAACCGCCATCGAGGACCCGCCTTGGCCAGCAGCTTCGCCAAGTTGGCGCGCTCGGCAGAGCTCTCCGGCCGCCTGCAGGTGTCCAAGCAGCCGGTCGACAATCCCCCTTACGACATCCATAAGCTCGGCGATGCGGTGCTGCGCACCCCCGCGCGCCGCATCGGCAAGGTGGACGATGCCGTGCGCGAGCTGGCCCGCGACATGCTCGTCAGCATGTACGCCGCCCGCGGCATCGGCCTGGCAGCGCCCCAGATCGGCGTGCACCAGCAGCTGCTGGTGATCGATCTCGAACTGGAGGATCCCGCCAGCCCGCCGCTGGTGCTGATCAACCCCGAGATCACCGCCACGGGCGGCAGCATCTGCACCTACGAGGAGGGCTGCCTCAGCATTCCCGGCGTGTATCTCGATGTGGTGCGGCCGAGCGTGGTCGAGGTGAGCTACCGCGATGCCATGGGCCGTCCCAAACGCATGAAGGCCGACGGCCTGATGGCCCGCTGCATCCAGCACGAGCTGGATCACCTCAACGGTGTGCTGTTCGTGGATCGCGTCACCGATGGCGAGAAGCTCAGCGCCGGACTGAACGAGCAGGGCTTCAATCCGGCAGATGTCCGCTCGCTCGCGTGACAATCTCTTCGATCGCCTGAGCCAAGGAGCCGCCCCATGCCGATGAAACCCCTGGCCGGGTTGTTCCTGGCCCTGGCTTGCCTGCTGGGCATTGCCGCCACCGGCTCGGTGTTCGAGCTCGCCTATGGCGATCCCGACCTCGGGGTGACCACCACGCGTTGGATCCTCGGCCTTGCCCTGCCGGGCACTGTTCTCAGCCTGTTGGTGGCGATCCGGATCAACAAGCCGGCCTGAGGGGCTGCCGCAGCGGCCCGGCACTTCTACGATCGCCCCGCCGAGCCTTTCCGCTGTGATCCATCCGGTGTCCCGTCCGATGTCCCATCCGGTCCGGGTCCTGGCCGCGCTGTTGCCCTTGGCGGGCTTGTGTCTGGCCGCCCCGGCGCCGCTGCGGGCCCAGTCGCTGTTCAGCTCCACGGAGCTGGATCAGACCAAGTTTGTGCTGGTGGCGGCCCCGATCGGTGACGGTACCCGGGCTCAGCTCAACGTCTACGAGCAGCGCAACGCCGCTCGCCCCTGCTACGCCGTGCAGGGTGGCAACCCCGGCGTGGTGAATCCGCTGCTGGCCACCTTCGACTTCACCGGCATCTGCAACCGCTACATCGATGCCAACGGCTACTCCGTCCGCATCGGCGGCACGGATCTGGCCACCGTGTATCGCCTCAGCGTGCTGCGTCAGCCCGGCGACAACCAGCTGCTGGCCATTCCCACCAAGACCGGTGCCGGTCCGGAGATGGTGGTGGCCCGCAGCGGCGGTCACAGCAGCGGCTTCCTGCTGCTGGTGCCCGAGCCCGGCTGGAAGCTGATGCGCCGCAGTTTCGGTGGCCGCGCGCTCGGGCACGTCTACGTCTACCGGGACAGCTGGCCCGCCGCGCCGGCCGCCGCGGCAGCGCCTGCAGGGCCAGCAGCGGCAGGGGCGGCACCCGTGTCGCAGCCCTTGTCGCAGCCTGTGGTGCCGGCTCCCGCTCCGGCCAAGGCCAAGCCGATGCAGCCGCGCTGAGGCCCTGCGGGGCAGTTGCTACCATCGATCGTCTGCAGATCCCTTGCTCAGTACATGACCCAGGTCACCGTCGGCGAAAACGAAGGCATTGAATCGGCGCTGCGCCGATTCAAGCGTCAGGTGTCCAAGGCCGGGATCTTCGCTGACCTCAAGCGTCTCCGTCATCACGAGACCCCCACCGAGAAGTACAAGCGCAAAGCGCAGCAGCGTCGCCGCCGTCGCTGATCGCCTGATCAGAACAGGTGTTTCTACCGGTTCCCGCCGGCGGTTCAACCCCTCAATGATGGGACTATCCCTCGCTGGAGTCCCATGACCAAGCTGATGCGCGCCCTGAGCGTCTGGTTCGGTACCAGCGTGGGCAATGCTTTCGGCAACCCCTTGGAGGAGCGGCAGATCCAGCCCCCTCTCGTTGGGGTTCAGCCCTACAGCGGCACCCCCTACAGGGCCTGATCAAAGCTCCGGTAGCTGAGGGCCTCGGCGATCGCCCGGGGTTCCACAGCTGTCGAGCCGTCGAGATCGGCGATGGTGCGCGCCACCCGCAGCACCCGTTCGGCGGCACGGGCACTCAGTCGCCGCTGGTTGGCTGCCGCCTGCCACAGCCCCAGTGCCCGGTCGCCGAGTTCCGCCTGCTTCAGCAGCGCATCCCCCAGCAGCTGCGCATTGTTCACCCCGCCTGGATTGCGAGCCCCCATCCGCTGCCGGGCGGCCTGCACCCGCTCCGCCACCGAGCGGCTCGATTCCGCTGCCGCTGAGCCAGGCGTGCGCCTGGGCACCAGGTCGGATGCCTCCAGGCGCCGCAGCACCACCTGCAGATCGAGGCGATCCAGCAGCGGGCCCGACAGGCGGCTCCAGTAGCGCTGGCGCAGTCCGGTGCCGCAGCTGCAGGCGCGCTCCGGATCGCCGTACCAGCCGCAGGGGCAGGGATTGGTTGCCGCCACCAGGGCAATGGCGCAGGGATAGCGCAGCCGCTGGCGGGCCCTGCTCAACCAGATCTCCTCCTGTTCCAGGGGCTGGCGCAGCTGGTTGAGCACATCGCGGCGGAATTCCGTGAGCTCATCAAGGAACAGCACGCCGTGGTGGGCCAGGCTCAGCTCCCCCGGCCGCGGCTGGGCACCACCGCCCACGAGGGCCGCGCTGGAGCAGCTGTGGTGGGGGCTGCGGAACGGCCGGCGCTGGATCAGCCCGGGCTCCGCAGCGCTGGCGGGCAGCAGCCCTGCCACCGAATAGAGCAGGGTGAGCTCCAGCATCTCCCTGCGGCTCAGGGGCGGCAGCAGCCCCGGCAGACGCTGGGCGAGCATCGTCTTGCCGCTACCGGGTGGTCCCACCAGCAGCAGGTGATGGCCCCCGGCTGCCGCGATCTCCAGGGCGCGCCTGCCATGGGGCTGGCCGCGCACATCGGCCAGATCCAGCTGCCGATCGCCCTCCTGCCGCTCCTGCTCTTGGTGAGGCTGCGGTTTCGGTATGGGGGTGATCGTGGTGGCGTTTCCCGCGCTTTCGCCACGGCCCTGCAGCCAGTGCAGGGCAGCCCTGAGATCGGTGGCCGGCCAGATGGCCAGCTCGTCCACCAAGGCGGCTTCGCTGCCATTGGCCGCCGGCAGCAGCAGCGCCCGGGCCCCCGCGCGCCGGGCGGCCAGGGCCAGTGCCAGGGCGCCGCGCACCGGTCGCAGAGCGCCATCGAGGCCCAGCTCGCCGGCACACCACACACCGTTCAGCGTTCGAGGATCCAGCTGGCCGCTGGCCGCCAGCACCGCCAGGGCGATCGGCAGATCAAAGGCCGGGCCCTCCTTGCGCTGGTCTGCCGGCGCGAGGTTGACGATCACCCGCGTCAGCGGCATCTGCAGGCCGCTGTTGCGCAGCGCGGCACGCACCCGCTCACGTGATTCCTGCACGGCCGCATCCGGCAGCCCCACCATCAGCAGCCCCGGCAGTCCTGGGGCGATGTCCACCTCCACGGCCACCGGGATGGCTTCCAGGCCCATCAGGGCGGCGCCGCTGCATCGTGCCAACATCGGCCCTAGGGGACAGATCAGTGGTGCAGTGCCACCACCGTTTCACTCCTCAGCTGACACCGCCCCGGCGCCCAATGCCTGAGCCCTCTTCTGGCCTCTCTTCCGAGCCCTCCCGCGAGCTCGTCAACGACACGATCTTCGGCCGCATCCTGCGGGGGGAGATCCCCTGTGATCAGGTCTACGCCGATGAGCGCTGCCTGGCCTTCCGGGATGTGGTTCCCCAGGCCCCCGTCCACATCCTGGTGATCCCGCGCGAGCACCTGGTGAGCCTGGCGGAGGCTTCAGAGCAGCACGAGCAGCTGCTGGGCCACCTGCTGCTGGTGGCGGCCCGGGTGGCACGCCAGGAGGGCCTCACGGGTTTCCGCACGGTGATCAACAGCGGCGCCGAGGCCGGCCAGACGGTGTTCCACCTGCATGTGCACGTGATCGGTGGGCGTTCCCTGGCCTGGCCGCCGGGCTGAGCGGCCCGCGGACACCCGTGATCGTGGGGGCGCCGGTGAGAATGGCGGCATCTGATCACCGTCATGAACCCCCTGCAGGCCTTCCGCAGTCAGCTCGGCAAGCTGCGGCGCCTCGCCCAGCCGTACTTTCTGCCGATCGAGGACACCAGCGGTTGGCAGTTCCTGCTGCTGATCGTGGCTCTGCTGGCGGTGGTGGTGGGCAGCACGCTGCTGCTGCTCTCCGGCACGGTGGCCCTGACCGGCCGTCTCACGCCCGATCTGCAGGCGCGGTTCCTGCCCGGTGTGCCCCAGCAGGTGGCGGCCATCTGGGCCAGTCCCGCCGGTGCGGTGGTGATGGCTCTCTTCGCGCTCGGCGTGGGCTGCTTCGTGGCGTTGCGCAGCAAGCTCCGCCAGGGGCGCTGGCTGCCCTGGCTGCTGATGGGGGTGATCACGCTGCTGATCCTGGTGATCAATGGCATCAATGTGGGCATCAGTTATATCGCTCGCAATGTCGATAACACCCTGGTTGCCTATCAGGCGGATGAGTTCTGGAAGGTGGTGGCCATCTATGCCTTCTGCCTGGTGCTGGCACTGCCGATCCGTGCCCTGCAGAGTTATCTGATTCCCAAGCTGGGCCTGCTCTGGCGTGAGTGGCTGAGCGAACGATTGCTGGGCCGTTATCTCTCGAATCGCGCCTACTACGTTCTCAATCCAAACGACGAAACATCTGAGGAGATCGACAACCCCGACCAGCGGATCTCCCAGGATACGGCCAGCTTCACCACCACCAGCCTCAGCGTCAGCGTTGAGATCGTTGCAGCACTGCTCACCTTCCTGAGCTTCATTGTGGTGCTGTGGACCATCAGCTCCAAGCTGGCACTCTGGCTGCTGCTCTATTCGGTGGCCGGCACCGCGCTGATCGTGTTCGCCAGCCGCAAGCTGGTGCGCCTCAACTACGACCAGCTGCGCCTGGAGGCGGACTTCCGCTACGGCCTTGTGCACATCCGCGACAACGCCGAATCGATCGCTTTTTATGGCGGGGAGGAGCAGGAATCACGCGAGGCGGACCGCCGCCTTGATGGTGCGATTCGCAACTACGACCGGCTGATCGTTTGGCAAGCGATGATCAGCGTGATCCAGCGCTCCTACGACTACTTCTCACGTTTCCTGCCCTGGCTGGTGATCGCACCGATCTACTTCGCCAAGGAGGTGGACTTCGGCGTGTTCGGACAGGCCAGCATCGCCTTCTCGCAGGTGCTGTTCTCGGTGAGTTACATCGTGAACAACATCGATCAGCTCGCCGCCTTCTCCGCCTCGATCAGCCGTCTGGAGGGCTTCCAGGGCAAGGTGGAGGCGATCGCGTCGGCAGAGCGGGCCGGGCAGGCCGACGACCGTCCGGCCGCGTCGATCCTGGTGCGGCATGTGGATCTGGTTCCCCCCGGCGGCGAGCGACGCCTGATCCACGACCTGAGCTTTGAGGTGGGTCCCGAACAGCGCGTGCTGGTGGTGGGGCCGAGCGGCTGCGGCAAGACCTCGCTGCTGCGCCTGGTGAGCGGCCTCTGGGCCCCCGCCGCCGGTGATGTGGAGCGTCCGCCGATCTCCGAGCTGCTGTTCATTCCCCAGAAGCCCTACATGATCCTGGGCAGCCTGCGCGAGCAGCTCTGTTATCCCCTCGATCCGCAGCGCTTCAGCGACGAGCACCTTCGCAGCGTGCTCGAGGAAGTGCGTCTCGGCGAGCTGGTGCACCGCTACCCGGATTTCGACATCAAGCAGGACTGGCCGCGGCTGCTCTCCCTCGGCGAGCAGCAGCGCCTTGCTTTTGCCCGGCTGCTGCTCAACTCACCACGCTTCGTGGTGCTCGATGAGGCCACCAGCGCCCTCGACGTGGCCACTGAGAAGCATCTCTACGCTCTGCTCAGCCAGCGCGAGATGGCCTTTGTGAGCGTGGGCCATCGCCCCACCCTCAAGGCCTTCCACACCAACGTTCTGGAGCTGGACGGCCAGGGCGGCTGGAAGCTGATGCCAGCCGCCAGCTATACCTTCAACGCCGCCACCTGATCCGCCGCTTCCCCTCTCGATGACCACAAGCGATTCCGCTCCTGCCGAGGCCGCAACCCCTACGGTCCCTGCCACCAGCGCGACCACCAACGATGTGCCGGCCTTCGGTTGGAGCGGTTACGCGGAGCGCGTGAACGGCCGCTTCGCCATGGTGGGCTTCGTGGCGGTGCTGCTGGTGGAGGCCCTCAGCGGCCAGACCTTCCTGAACTGGGCAGGTTTCGTTCGCTGAAGCTGATCGTTCAGGGCAGCCGCCCGTTCAGGGAAGTTGCAGCAGGTCGACCTGCCACAGTCCGCCGCGGCTCACCTCCACCGCCAGCAATCGCCCGTCGGCGCTGAGGTTGATTCCACGCGGGATACCTGCGGGCTCGATTGGGATCGTTTCGCTGGCCATCAGCGAGCGGCGATGCAGAACCAGTTCGGTGCGGTCGTCCCGCTGACGCACCACCACCATCCGCTCCCCCTGCTGATCCACCGCCACGCTGATCGGCTGGCTGTCGGCCCGGTTCAGGCCGGGCAGGGGTACCGGCAGACCCCGCTCCAGATCCAGGAGCTGCACCTGCTGGCGCCCCTGGCGGCCGGCGATCAACGCCAGCCAGCGGCCGCTGAGCTGCGGATCGTGGCTGGCCCCCAGCTGTGCCAGGCGCTGGTTGAGGCCGGGAAGGGGTCGCAGATTGCCCCCGAAACAGCCGCTGAGCAGCAGCGGCAGGGCCAGCAGGGGCAGGCAGCGCCGCCGGCTCATGGCGCCACACCGGGGCCGCCGCCGCTCTGGAGCTGGCCGGGAGCCAGATCGGGCTCCAGCAGAGCGCTGAGATCAAACAGCTCCACCCTTCGCTGGCCGTTATCCAGCAGCTCCACGGCGAGGCGCCGGCCATCGGGGGCCAGGCTCAGCCGCTGTGGCTCGCGGCCGGCCGGCAGGAACAGGGGATGCAGCCGGCCGCTGGCGCGGTCTTCGATCACGGCCTGGCGATGGGGGCCCTGCTGCACCAGTACCGCCAGATAGCGACCCGTCCAGCTGAGGGATGGGGAGCTGTGGGGCTGCTGGCGGCGCAGGTGCCGCAGGGGTAGCACCTGACCGCTGCGTCGGTCCTGCAGCAGCACCGTCGTGCGGCCACCCCGCTCGACCAGCGACGCCAGCAATCGCCCATCGCCGCTGAGGGCGGGCTGTTCTCGGGTCTCGGCCCCCAGGCCGAGCGGTGCCGCCGGCTGGCGCCGCAGGCCCAGCGGCCCGCATGCGGTGAGCAGGATGCCGGCGCTGAGCATGCTGCCGGCTCTGAACAGGGCCCAGCTCAGTCGTCGAAGCGCGAGCTGTTGTCGCGCGGGGCGCTGGCGCCGGGGCGCGGTGAGGGCTGGCTGGGCTGGATCGGCTTGAAATCGGCGTCGCTGACGTCGCGCTCAGGCGAGGAACGCTCGCTGCCGGGGCGCTGCTGATAGGGCGAACCCTGGGGGATGCCGCTCGCCGGGCCTGGAGCTGCCGGGCCGCCGGGGGCAGAGGCACCGGGGGAAGCGGCACCGGGGGAAGCGGCACCGGCACCGGGGCGTCGGCTGGAGCGCGGCATCTCATCGCCGCTGGCTGCCGCCGGTCGGCTGCCGCGGCGCTGCTCCTCACGGCCCTGGCGGCGGGCCCCGAAATCGGGGCTGGCGGGCGCACCGCCGCCGGCGCGGTAGCGGCTGGGGCCACCGCCAGCGGCTCCAGCGGGTCCGCCGCTGCGCTCCGGACGATCCCATTCGTCGCGGGGGCCGGGGCCTCCAAGCTCCAGGCTTCCGCGCTCCATTCGTCCACGCTCCAGGCCACTGCGGTCAGCACCGCCGCGTTCGGCACCACTGGGCCCCGGGCGATCGCCACGGGAGGCGGCGCGCTCGGGGATGGCGGCGCGGGCAGCGGGGCGGCGCGGACGGTAGAAGTCTTCCTCCTCGGGCTCGCCATAGCCCTCTTCGCGGGAGCGGATGCGGCGACGCAGGGGCTGGGGTTCGTCGAAGCGGTCGACCCCTTCGCTCCAGTCGCGGCCACCACCCATGCGCGGGCGGGGGGCCGGTTCGTCGTCGTCGAAATAGGAGGAGCGGCGGGCCTGCTCGGTGGTCACGCCACGCAGGCGCACGCTCTCATAGGCGAAGAACACCGTGGTGCCCGCCAGCAGGAACTGGCCGAACTGCAGGATCGGATCCAGCCGCCAGCCCTGGAAAAAGAGAATGCCGCCACAAAGAAGCCCCACGGCGGCGAAGAAAACGTCGTAATCGCGCGCCAGGGCCGGCTTGAAGCTCCTCATGAAATAGAGGAGCGCTCCGCCGACAGCCAGCACAATGCCGACGATGCTGGCCCAGTTGAGACTGGCGTTGACCACGGATCAGAAACCCTGTCTCACCACTGTAGGCACCCTGGCGAGCGGAACCCCTGCTGAGGGGCGTTAGCCCCCAGACCTGGAGGGGTGCGGCGCGTCAGCCAGGGACGCAAGTCAGAGCTTGCGGTCGAGGCGGTCGTTCTGGCTGATGAAGAACAGGGCGATGCTGATGGGGATGACCACGATCACCGCGCCCCAGGCGAGGCTGCTGAGAAAGTTCGCGAGGGAGGGGGTCATGCTGCTGCCGAATCCGAGCGGGATCCTAGGCAGCGATGGCCGCTTCCTACGATCGTGGCTCTGCTGCTTAGAGCTTTGTGACGGGACCTGAAGCCTGGGCGGTGCTGCGGCTGGTGCTGCCGCCGCTGCATCTGCTGCTCGGGCTGCTGCTGGCGGCCTGGACGCTGCTGTTCCTGTTCCGCATCGTGCTCACCTGGTATCCCCAGGTGGATCTGAGCAAGGGGGTGATGCGCTTCGTGGCGATCCCCACCGAGCCGCTTCTGGCCCTCACCCGCAGGCTTGTGGCGCCGATCGGCGGGGTCGATGTGACGCCGGTGATCTGGGTGGGGCTGATCAGCCTGGTGCGCGAGATCCTGGTGGGCCAGCAGGGCCTGATCACCCAGGTGATGCTGAAGGTGAGCGTGCTGCCGGCTTAGGCCGGGGGCAGCATTTCCTGCTCAACGAACTTGGTGTGCACGTCGCCCGCCTGGAACTCGGGGCGATCCAGCAGTTGCAGGTGGAACTCGATCGTGGTGGGGATGCCGGTGACGGCACACTCGGAGAGGGCCCGGCGCAGGCGGCGCAGGGCGTGGTCGCGGTCGACCCCCCAGACGATCAGCTTGCCGATCAGCGAGTCGTAGAAGGGTGGGATCTCGTAGCCGGTGTAGACGTGGCTGTCGAAGCGCACGCCGGGGCCGCCGGGGGGCAGCCAGCCGGTGATCTTGCCGGGGGCGGGCCGGAAGTTCTGGCGCGGATCCTCGGCGTTGATGCGCACCTCGATGGCGTGGCCGGTGAGCTTGATCTCGTCCTGGCGCACGGAGATCGGCTCGCCGCCGGCGATGCGCAGCTGCTCGGCGATCAGATCCACCCCGGTGACCATCTCGGTGACGGGATGCTCCACCTGGATGCGGGTGTTCATCTCCATGAAATAGAAGTTGCCGCTGCGGTCCACCAGGAACTCCACGGTGCCGGCGCCCTCGTAGCCGATGTGGCGGGCGGCGGCCACGGCGGCATCACCCATCTGGCGGCGCAGATCGGCGTTGATGGCCACGCTTGGGGCCTCCTCCAGCAGCTTCTGGTGGCGGCGCTGGATCGAGCAGTCGCGCTCACCCACGTGCACCACGTTGCCGTGGCGATCGGCCAGCACCTGCACCTCCACGTGCCGAGGCCGGTCGATGAATTTCTCCATGTAGAGGCCCGGGTTGCCGAAGGCGGCCTCGGCTTCGCCCTGGGCGGCCTTGAACAGGTTCTCGAGCTGATCGGCTGCCGGCACCAGGCGCATTCCGCGGCCACCACCGCCGGCGGTGGCCTTGATCATCACCGGGTAGCCCATGGCATCCGCCAGGCCGCGGGCCTCCGCCACGCTCTCCAGCAGCCCTTCGCTGCCGGGGATGGTCGGCACACCGACGCTCTGCATCGTGGCCTTGGCCGTGGATTTGTCGCCCATCGAGCGGATCGATTCCGGCGAGGGCCCCACGAAGGTGATGCCGTGGGCGGCGCAGATCTCGGCGAACTTGTCGTTCTCGGCCAGAAAGCCGTAGCCGGGGTGGATCGCATCGGCGCCGCGGGAGGTGGCGGCGGCCAGGATGTTGGGGATGTTGAGGTAGCTCTTGCTGCTGGGGGCATCGCCGATGCACACGGCCTCATCGGCCAGTTGCACGTGCAGGGCATTGCGATCCACCGTGCTGTACACGGCCACGGTGGGGATCCCGAGTTCGCGGCAGCTGCGCAGGATGCGGAGAGCGATCTCGCCGCGGTTGGCGATCAGCAGTTTGCCGATGGGCATCCAGTGGCAGTCCGGCGGTCCGGCAGGGCAGGCCGGCTGGACTGTATCAGTGCTCCCAGTCACCACTGGGTGCAGGCCCGTCCTGCGGCTTGGCCGTGGCGTTGCGCTGGGTTGCTGCCCTGCAAGCTCCTCTGGGCAGGGCAGGGGCGATGGGTATATTGATCAAGCACAGCCGCAACGCTGTGCCCCCTCTCATCGTTGCCTTGGCGTCCTCCGCCGCGGCTTCGATGGCTCCCTTGAGCCAAGTGAGCCCAGTTCAGCTGCGCGTTCATTCGGTTTCCTAACCACGCGGATGTGGTGGAATTGGTAGACACGCACGTTTGAGGGGCGTGTGACTTCGGTCTTGCGAGTTCAAGTCTCGCCATCCGCATTGCCTGAATCCCCTCCCTCCGCCCAGCCTGTCGCCGGTGTGGGCAACGCTGCAGCTGACCTCTCTTTGGAGTCTGGTCAGGTTGACTGCGGGGCAGCAGTTGTCCTGGTCTGCAACGGCCCGGGCGAGCTGTCCACCTGGGTGCGACCGCTGGCGCAGCGTCTGCATCGTGAGCTGCCGTTACGTCCCCAGAGCCCTGGGGCATCGCTGACTCTGCAGCTGGTGCTGGTGCCCTGCCCCAACGCCACCGGCAGTGAGCATCGGGTGGCCGAGCGCATGGGCCTGTTTGAGCGAATCCTGCCGGCGGCACGCTTCTGGTGGCTGCTGCTGCGGCCGCGCCGCCACGGGCCCTGGCCGCGCCAGGGGGTGGTGGTGTTCCTCGGCGGCGACCAGTTCTGGACTGTGCTGCTCTCGGCCCGGCTCGGCTATCGCCACCTCACCTATGCCGAATGGGTGGCCCGTTGGCCCCGGTGGAACGACCGCATCGCCGCCATGGGGCCCGCCGCAGTGGGGCGGCTGGCCCCCCGCTGGCGTGAGCGCTGCCGCGTGGTGGGCGATCTGATGGCGGATCTCTCCGAGAGCGCCTGCGGCGATCGACCACTGCCGGCGGGGGAGTGGGTGGCGCTGCTGCCCGGCTCGAAGCGGGCCAAGCTGCAGGTGGGCATGCCGTTCCTGCTGGAGACGGCCGACCGCCTGGCCCGGCAACGCCCCGGCCTGCGGTTCCTGCTGCCGGTGGCCCCCACCACGGCGATCCCGGAGTTGCTGGCCTATGCCGGCCCCGCCAATCCGATCGCGGCCCATTACGCCGCCGGCGAGCCGGAGCTGCTCCAGAGCCCCGAGGGCCAGGAGCTTCGCACCGCCGCCGGCACCCGCATCCTGCTGGTGGAGCAGCAGCCGGCCCATGGGGTGCTCAGCCAGTGCCGCCTGGCGCTCACCACCGTTGGGGCCAACACGGCGGAGCTCGGTGCCCTGGGGCTGCCGATGATCGTTCTGGTGCCCACCCAGCACCTGCATGTGATGCAGGCCTGGGATGGCGGGCTGGGGATCCTGGCCCGACTGCCAGTGTTGAAGTGGTTGCTGGGGGCGGCGATGACCGCCTGGCGCATGCGCCATCACGGCTTCCTGGCCTGGCCGAACATCGCAGCGGGCCGTGCTTTGGTTCCGGAGCGGGTGGGGGCGATCACACCGGCTCAGATCGCCGCTGAGGCGGCGGACTGGCTCGACCATCCTGCGCGCCTGGCCGGCATGCGCGACGACCTGCGCTCCCTGCGCGGCCAGCCCGGTGCCGTGGCGGCCCTGGCGGCGATGGTGCGCGAGCTGCTGCCGGCGGGGGCGCTGCCCGGCTCGCCGCAGCCGGCAGACCCTGCCTAATTTGACGCCAGCCAACCCCTGCCGCCTCGATGGCTGACCACCAGACCCCCCCCGCACCTCTTTCCTGCGACGCCCTGCCGGATGCGGCACCCTCGAAGGATCCGGAGTTCTGGCGCGAGCGGCTGACGCCCGAGCAGTTCAGCGTGGCGCGGCTGGGTGGAACCGAGCGGGCCTTCAGTGGCCTCTACTGGGACCACAAGGGTGAGGGGATGTATCGCTGCGTGTGCTGCGGCAGCGAGCTGTTCAGCTCTGCCACCAAGTTCGAATCCGGCACCGGTTGGCCCAGCTTCTGGGACGGTGCCAAGCCGGGGGCGATCTCGGTCCACGAGGATCGCAGCCACGGCATGGTGCGCACTGAGATCAAGTGCGCCAGCTGCGATGCCCACCTTGGCCACGTGTTTTCGGATGGTCCGAGGCCCACGGGGCTGCGTTACTGCGTGAATTCAGCGTCGCTGAACTTTGAGGCGGGTAAAGGCTGAAGACAGCTGTTGGCTGATGCCTGGCAGATCCAAAAAGCCCCGCTCCGGATCCGGAGCGGGGCTGGCCTGACGTCGCGTCGGTCGGCCCAGGTTCAGAAGACCTGAACCAGATTTGGAATGATGTTGGGGTTGCTGGTGCTACCCAGCTGAATGATCGAGTCCGTTGCGGCCTGGAATCCCTGGTTGCCATCGTTGACAGCCAGGTAGTAGTTGCCACTGAACTGGAACACCGCTGCAGCCTGGGATGCTCCGAAGGTGCTGTTGGTGAGCTCCTTGGCAATCCCTGTCTGGGTGAGGGCCGTCACTGCTGTGGCCGTGAGATTGCTCGCGGCCATGGAGGTTGCGAAAGTCGCGCTCAGCCGGGCGATGTCGATCTTGTCCTCGGCGGTGTTGAAGTCGGTGATGATGTCGAATGCAGCACCGCTGCCCAGCCGCGACTCGTTGTTGGCGGTGTAGCGGAACGTGTCGGCATCCAGTCCACCGGTGAGCCTGTCCGCGCCGCCCAAACCTGTGATCACGTTGGCCCCGTCGTTGCCGATCAGGGTGTTGGCGGCGGAATTGCCCGTGATGTCCACCGCCTCGGTGCCGGTGAGGCTTGCGGTGGTGCCGGCTATCAGGCTGAAGCTGCTGTCGCTTGCAAACGATGTGGCGGTCCGGGCCGTCCAGCTGGCGGCATCGTTGCCAGCTGCATCCTGGATCACTTCGCTGGACTGGTTGTCAGCGGGGTCGATGTAAGCCACCGCCAGGTTGGCTGCGGATGCAGCGGTCAGACTGCCACCCGCCAGTGTCAGCGTCACCTGGTTGCCGCTGGCATTGGCGCTGGCCACCGAGACTCCCGCAGGGGCGTTGGTGAGTACGAAACTGTTCGGATCCACCGAGCCGGCCAGAAGCGCCTCGGACATCGTCAACACAATCAGGGAGCCGCCGCCGGTGATGGCCACGGAGCTCAGGGTCGGCAGGGTGGTGTCGACCAGGGTGTTGCTCTGAGCTGCGATGGCTGAAGTCGTGATGATTGCGCTGTTACCGGCGAGATCGCGGATGGTTCCCTGGTTGAGCTGGAGAGCGTTGGCCTGGAGGCTG
>CAIZNP010000070.1 GCA_903934375.1 uncultured Synechococcaceae cyanobacterium | reverse complement strand
GACCGTTGACAGCCTGCGCCTGGCTTCACTCAGCATGGTTGACGGCATCCAATCCGAACGCGTTGAACTTCAGACGGCCGATGAAATGGCCATGGTCGTCAAGTCGTTCAACAGCGTCGCCGATGCCCTGCGCCAAGCGGAGGCGAACTATCGCAGCATCGTGGAAAACTCCCTTGAGGGGATCTTTCAGTCTAACGTGGAAGGCCGTTTCACCATGGCCAATCCGATGCTGGGGAGTCTACTCGGCTACGACTCAGCGGAGGACCTGATCACTTCGGTCAGCGATATAAGCCGTGATCTTTATGTGGACCCTGAACGGCGCCCCGCCTTCCTGGAGGCCTTGGAGCAGCACGGAACCGTGATCGGCTTCGAATCGGAAGTGCGGCGCAAGGATGGCAAACTCATCTGGATCTCGGAAACCGTGCGGGCGATCCGCCAGGGCGATGGCGAGCTCAGAGGTTTCGAGGGAACGGTGATCGATGTCACCCGCTGCAGGCATGATGCCGCAGAAATCGAGCGGCTCACTAACGAACTGAAGGATGAGAACATCCGCATGGGTGCTGAGTTATCCGTCACCCGCAGGCTACAGGACATGTTGATGCCTTCTTCAGGGGAACTGATGGCCGTGCCGGAGCTGGACATCGCAGGCTTCATGGAGCCCGCAGCTGAAGTAGGTGGAGACTACTACGATATACAGCAGGCCAATGGTTGCGTGCGCCTCAGCATCGGTGATGTTACCGGCCATGGGCTCGAAAGCAGCCTGGTGATGATCATGGCGCAGACAGCCGTACGCACCCTGCTGAGCAATGGTGAAACCGACCCGGCACGCCTTCTCAATGCGGTGAATCGCACAATCTACGAGAACACGCGCCGTATGGGCTCATCGAAGAACATGACCCTCTCACTGCTTCAATACGAGGCGGGCATGTTACGCCTGAGCGGCCAGCACGAGGAGTTGATCATTGTGCGTGCCGACGGTTCAGTTGAGCAGATTGACACCTTTGATCTTGGCTTCCCACTCGGGATCGAATTGGATATTACCCAGTTTGTTCGCGAGGAGCAACTGCATTTCGAACCAGGCGATGTTGCAGTGCTCTACACCGATGGCATTACCGAAGCGATGAACCCAGCGAACGAGCAATATGGCATCGAGCGAATGGTGGGCGTGATCGCCTCAAACCGCAATCAGACGGCCTCGAAGATCTGCCAGGAAATTGTGGCAGACCTCCGAGCCTGGATTCAGACTCAACGGGTGTTCGACGACATCACGCTGCTGGTCCTGAGACAATCATCAATGGGCAGTCAATGACACATCCAATAGACAACTCATCGATGCACGACCCAGCCCTCCTGCTTGACTCCATCCCTACGTCCGAGCAGATGAGGCGGCTGGTCGACGAGCTCACGCAACAGAACCAGGATCTCCAGCTTGTTCTGGCGACTACTGCCGAGCACGGCGACATGATTGAATCTCTGCTCAGCGAGACGAACATCAGGCTGAAGGCAGAGATTGCCGAGCGACAGCGCGCCCAGATCAAGCTCCAAGCCCTGCTGGATTTGATCACCCGTCAGAAAGATGATCTCGAAATCATCATGAACACTATCCTCGAGCACGGCGATGTAGTGGATGCACAGTGGCGCGAAAAGCTGGGCACGACCACTGAGATGGCGAACATTGACCCACTAACGCAATGCTATAATCGCAGGCGGTTTGATGATTACCTGGCTGAGCAATGGCGACTGCACAAGCAGGAGTCCATGCCGCTTTCGCTGATCATCTGCGACGTTGACCATTTCAAACTCTATAATGATTTCTACGGCCATCTCAGCGGCGACGACTGTCTGCGGCGTGTAGCCCAAGTCTTGAGCGCCAGTCTGCGCAATCCACACGATCTTTTCTGTCGTTATGGCGGCGAGGAGTTTGCGGCCATTCTCCCTTTCACAGACCTGAAAGGCGCCCAAATCAGCGCCGAGCGCATGCGAGCAAGTCTTGCTAATCTACAAATCCCGCATCATCATTCCCCGACCTCCGATTACGTGACCATCAGCGCTGGCATCGGCCTCGTGCTCCCCGCTCAGCAGGGCCCCGATCCAACGGTGCTGATCTCACTTGCAGACGCCTCTCTATACAAGGCCAAGCGCGAGGGCCGAGACGGAATCGCCTTTGATGTAGCGTAGTTTCCCTCTTGATGATGGCCCCCTTTTCACATCAGCCTGAAATGACAACAACGGATGAAGTCTGTCTCTTTGGCGAGTTCGACGTAGAGCCGCCAACCTGCAGTGATTTTCTGACACTCAACTTTACGCTCAGCGACGAGAATCGCCTGCAGAGATGGAGCAACTATGGCCTCTCAGCTGATTTCCTCGGCGACTATTTCTCTGCATTCTTCCCAGGCTCTTCCCTGGAAAGTGCACCCATCAGTCGTCGCGACGAGGCCAAGGCAGCCGTCAGCTTCGTAGCCAACGAACTCATCGAAAATGCCGTCAAGTATGGCGACCCCACTGAAGAGAAGCCCATCACGATCACAATCCGACTTTATAAAAATACGATCATCTTTGAAGCCTCTAATCCCTCTGAATCCGTCCATGTCAACCGCTACAAAGGCTTTGTTGCCAAGCTGCTAGCCGGGGATCCCGACCAGCTTTACCTCGAGCAACTGGAACAAACAGCAATGGGCTCTGGGCAATCCCAGATGGGAATTCTGACCATGGTGAACGACTACCAGGCCCGCTTCGGCTGGCGCTTCGCGCCGCTGGAGACTGAAGGGCAGTGGATAGTGTCTGTGATGGTGCACCTGGACCTGGGAGAGGCCGATGTTGCGAGCTGATTCATCAATCCATAAGCTAGAATAATGCGATCTGATCATGAACCTTCAATCGTCCCAAGTTGAGGCAGCCAGCATGGAGTCCATCCCAGATATCGTCACGGAAGATTTCAGCTTCAGATTTGACTCCGGGTCCGGCACGCTTTTTTGCAGCGGCTTCCTGCGACTAGAGGGCGTGACGCAGTACCAGCCCCTCATGGAGATGATGCTCAAGGCCATTGATGCCTGTCCATCACTGATCCTCAACCTTGAAGAACTGGAATTTCTCAACAGTTCCGGCATTAGCATGCTTTCGATGTTTGTGGTCAAGATTCGCGAACGCGCGGATTTGCAATTCACCCTGCGCGGCTCAGCCAAGATCCTCTGGCAGACAAAATCGTTGAGGAATCTGCAGCGGCTCATGCCATCCCTGAAACTGGAGTTGGTCTGATCCTCCTGTGATTTGAGCCTTCTAGCTGGGCTCCTGCCATCGACCTTGCCGGTTTCACTCACCGGATTCGACGCGGCATGACAAGGAAGCCCTTCACCCGCTCCGCGCTTCTGCGTGCCGATGCCCGGCTCCACTCCATGGAGCATCCGGACGGCAACCCTTCAAGGTGGCGGTGTGACACCTCACTGTAAGCGGGTACAGGCCCCCTGTTCGTTATCCAGCAGCGAGGCAGCCTCGATCCTGCCGGGGCTCCGGCCCCTCCGTGCCTCACACCTTCACCGCCCGCTCGTCAAGAATGAGCATCCAACTTCGGCAGGCTTCGTTGTGTGGCAGGCCTGCATTTCGCGGGGCTGGCCTATCAGCACAACGGGGGTTTGGCACTGAGCCTCCTCGGCCCCAGCACCGTGTCATGGCTGGCCTCGCACACATCTTTGAACTGCTCGGGGCTGAGCCGCAGGCTGCCGGTGAGTGCCAACGAAAGGCTCAGCGATCCGGCCGGAAGATCGGCGCTGGGCCCTCACTTC
>CAIZNP010000069.1 GCA_903934375.1 uncultured Synechococcaceae cyanobacterium | reverse complement strand
GGGCGAATCCGCCGGCCACCGGCTACAGCGAAGTGGGCGGTCGCCCGTGGCAATCGGCCCAACCCACCGATCTCAACTACTGGCGCCTGCTCAGTGAGCTCTATGCCAAAGAGCCCGTTGCCCCCCGCGACCGCGTGATGTTCGGGATGCTGTCGCCGCTGGGTATTGCGCCGGGCCAGGCCTTCAATCCCGATGCCCGCCAGGCGCGGATCCTCGGCGAGGCGGCCCAGCTGGGCGACCTGATGGCCCGCACGATCGCCTACGACAAGCGAACCCCCGGCGCCACGGTCTACCCGGGCAAGCAGTGGGAGTATGCGGTGCTGTTCGACCTTGACCAGGAATCGCCCGACAAACGCCGCGTGCAGTTCGAGGAGCGCAGCTCCTGGTTCTACGAGGCGATCGGCATGTCGGTGGGGATGCAGGGCAGGCTTCTGGGCTTCGGTCAGGTGTACCTGGAGACCTCCAAGGATGCGAAGGGTCAGTGGCTTGATGGCGGCCGCACCTACCGCATGCGTGTGCCGGCTAACGCGCCGGTGAAGCAGTTCTGGTCGATCACCCTCTACGACAACCTCACGCGCGGGCCGGTGATCACGCCCCAGGGCGCTGCCGACCTCAGCTCCCGCCGGCCCGACCTGATCACCAACGCCGATGGCTCGGTGGATGTGGTGTTCGGCCCACGCAAGCCGGCCGGAGCCAGCAACTGGATCCAGACCACGCCGGGCAAGGGCTGGTTCGCCTACTTCCGCTTCTATGCCCCCACCGAGCCCTACTTCGCCAAGACCTGGCAGCTGAACGACATCACCCCGATCCAGCCATGACACCGATCCGCCATCGCCCCCTCAAGCCTCTGGCGCTGCTGCTCAGCCTGATGGCGACGGCCGGCAGTACGGCCGCTCCAGCCCTGTCCGCGGCTGCGACGCCAGCCACTGGTGCACGGCAGCCCGCCGCCACGCCAGGTGCCATGGCGCAGGCTGCCATAACTGCTCCCACCCCCGCCGAAGCGCGGGCCATCGCCGAGGAGGCTTGGCTCTACGCCTACGCCCCGCTGCAGGGCTACCAGACCTTGTGGAATCAGACCCAGAACAAGGCGTTTCCGGGCTACGTGGGCGGCTTCAACCGCTTCCGCCATTACAGCCGCTCCGCCACCCCGGACGACAAGGACATCGTCACCCCCAACAACGACACGCCCTACTCCTGGGCCTGGCTGGATCTGCGGGCCGAGCCGATCGTGCTGAAGCTGCCGGAGGTGAAGGCACCCCGGTATTACGTGAACCAATGGTTCGACCTCTACACCCACAACTTCGCCTATACCGGCGTGCGGGCGACGGGGCGCGGCGCCGGCACCTATCTGTTTGCCGGCCCCAACTGGCAGGGCACGGTTCCCAAAGGAATCACCAAAGTATTCCGCGCGGAAACCGACTTCGTCGGCACGCTCACCCGCACCCAGTTGAACGGTCCTGACGACATCCCAGCACTTCAGGCCCTGCAGGCGAACTACCAGCTGATCCCCCTCTCCCGCTTCACGGGTAGCCCGCCGCCCAAGCCAGCCCCACCGGTGAACTGGCCCGCCTGGGATGCAACAAAGGCCGAAGGAATCGGCTTCATCGGCTATCTCAACGCGTTGCTGCCGTTCATGCCCACCGTGCCATCCGAACGGGCGATGATGGCGCGCTTTGCCCGCATCGGCATCGGCCCCGGCCGCCCCTTCGATCCAGCACGACTGGATCCTGCGATCCGCACCGCCATCAGTGAAGGCGTGGCCACAGCGGCAACGAATCTGCGCACAAAAGCGCTGGCGCAGCGCAGCTCCAAGGGATTCTTCGGCACACGCGAAGAGCTGGGTTCCGACTACCTCACCTATCGCGCCATGGGAGCGATGCTGGGGATCTACGGCAACAGCTCCGCTGAAGCGCTTTACGCCAGCCAGCAGACGGGGCCTGACGGCAAGGTGCTCGATGGCCGCCGCCGCTGGGTGCTGCGTTTCCCTGCGGGACAGCTGCCACCGGTGAGCGAGTTCTGGTCGATCACGATGTACACCCTGCCGGAGCGCCTGCTGGTACCCAATCCGCTGCAGCGCTATTCCATTGGTGATCGCACTCCCGGTCTGAGGCTGGGGGCCGATGGCTCGCTGGAGATCTATCTCCAGAGTGAAAATCCTGGACCGGATAAAGTCGCGAACTGGCTGCCGGCTCCCGCTGGGCCATTCTTCTTCGTGGCACGTCTCTACGGCCCCAGTGCGGCGGC
>CAIZNP010000068.1 GCA_903934375.1 uncultured Synechococcaceae cyanobacterium | reverse complement strand
TCAGGCGGCGGCCCTGCCCACCAAAGTGAAGCTCTATCCCCAGGACAAGTGGGCCTGGGGCTGGAACAACAGTTCGGAGGTTTGGAACGGTCGCCTGGCGATGCTCGGTTTCTCCGCTTTCCTGCTGGAACTGCTCAGCGGACGGGGCCCCCTCCATGCGCTCGGCCTGCTTTGATCTCGGACTATGCAGGGTAGTGACGATCCAGATCAAACAACACCTCGTGGATATAAGCTTCAGTCCACTCGGCACCGTGGAAGCGGCTGAGCATTCCGCGCGCGGGATCCTTCTCTGCACGATAGTGGGTGTAGCGCCGTTGACCATCAAGCAGAAACCTTGAGCGCTCTTCTGCTACCGGTTGTGCTGCGCGCACTAGATCGACGTAGAGATTGAGGTACTCAGCAAAAGCATCGAATAGAGTGCTGCTAATTAGTGCATCTGAAGATTCACCCAGTGGCAGGCGAGCCCAGAGGAACGCTGGAGAGAAGTAAGGCTCTGCTTCTGTAGGAATTGGACCACCATGGGGCAAGAGTGGTTTCCAGCGGTCAAAGATGGGCAGCAAACGATTCCAGACAGGCTGTGTGTGAAGTGGATCCCCACGGTCGACCGGTTGCAAATCCAACGCCAGCAGGTGTCCGGAGGGCAGGGTCACCAGATCGGCGCCGAAGAACGGCAGGTCGTACCGGCAGCTGGGGTTGATCACCAGGTTGAGAACGGAAGCCGCTGCTCCAGCTTCCACACAGGCAGCCCTCACCTGGCGCAATTTCTCGGTTTGACACGCCCAGGTGGCGGTATGGACTGCTACGGGTTGGGCCTTGGACCCAGTGGCTCCGGCTTGCTCAAGAAATTGTTGGGGTATCGGGTAAGCGATGGGATTGAACTGCTGAAGCACCTTGACCGCGTGCTCTAGGAAGGGCTGCCATCGCCAGTTCGAAACATTGACGGGTTCAAGACTGTTGGAACGGGAAGAGGTCATGGCTGACGGCTGGCGGGGAACAGAAACTCGTGCAGAAAACGATCAGACCAGGCCTTGCCGAAGTGGCTGGTGAAAAGTCCGTGGGCTGGGTCGCGCTCAGCGCTATACACGTCGTAATCCTCCTGCAGGCTTTGAACCTTCTCAGCGGTGATCTGTGAAGTGCGATGGTCGGCCGCAGCGCTGAGTTGCCAGTAGCAGTCAAGAAAGAGTGTAAAAGCACTGGGAAGTGATCCCTGAGCCTGCTCAGCTCCCCCACGGCAAAAAAGCAGCCATGGTGAAAAATACTGATGAGGATCAAAGGAGCGCATCGCCTCGGCACCGTGTAGATCTGGGTAATGAGTGATTAGCTCGCGTAGCCCTTGATAATAACGATCTAGGTAGTCTTGATCTTGGAGCAATGGCTGAAAATCGAGCACGGCAACCAGTTTTCCGCGGGCACCAAACCAGAGAAGATCGATACCCAGCAATGGCTGATCATTGGAGAAATCTGGATAAGCCACAGAATTGAGCACTTGCAGGCTGTCACCTGCATCCAATCTGGTCACGCGCCAGCGCCGAAATCCTGGCACCTGCCACAGCCAACTTCGGATCACGCTCTGTTGCTTCTGAGATCGACATTCGGCCAGCCCGTCGGGCGGTGGCAGGGGATGGCCCCCCGACGCTTTCAATCTGCTGGTCAGTTCCTGGAGAAAGGGATCAAACATCGTCGAGCGCAGCAGTTCAGCAGTTCAGTGGGTCAGGGGCACGAGACAGGTGGCCAGGGCCTCGGCACTGGCCCGAACCGCTTGAAGATCCTCAACGGATGGGCAACGCAGCTCTGTGCAGTAGGTGGTCATTGACACACCATCGAGGCACTGCACCGAACTCACCCGCATACGCACCTGATCTGTCACAAACCAGCAGCGCTCCGTGCCCACATTGCTGTCGTAGCGAGTGGTCACCGTCATCACACCATCAGGGGAAAAGACGTATTCACTGAGCACCGGCTGTTTCTCCACATAGCCCTTGTCCCGCACCAGGAATCCCCGGGATGGATCGCCTTCGATCGGAATGTCAATGACTACAGCGGCCTGGTCTTCGGTTCGGGCCAGGGGCTTGAGATTGCTCTCCCACCAGAAGCGAGCTCCTCCAGCGGCCAGACCTGGGTCAATGTCGAGGGCCTGGCAGATCTGCTGCACGGCAGGGTCAAAACAGCTGAAAGGCTCGATCACGAGGTTGGAATCGCCAGATTCGTCGTCCTGATGGTCGAGGTGATGGACAGCTCGACGGGTAAGCCAGACCCCACGACTGGCCTCCAGGAACTCACGCATGGATTGGGCAGGCGCCATGGTTGCAGAGGCAGCAGTGAATGGGAGCAGGGTTAGGCCAGCTCAGCGATCTGGAGCTGGAGCTGGGCCAGAACGGACTCGATCCTCTGAAGCTCGGGATGCTGGGACAGTGTGAAGGCCACCTGCTGCTGCGGCATTTTCAGCTTCTGGCCCATGCCCGTGACGTCGCTCACAATCCGATCTCGGAACGACATGAGCTGCTCAATGGCCTCCTGCAGCTCCTCGCGGCTCGGAGACGGCTCAGCAATGGCGTCGGCCGCGACCGGGTCAAAACTGGCTCTGGACATGGTGATAGCTCACTGGCGTGCCTCAGCTTATTGGCGAGCTGCCCATCAAACGCCAACCCCTGAGTGGGCCGGCCGGCAATCCGGAACAAAGAATAAAGAAGTCGGTTTTCCCTCGCAATGGCGAGCGGCATCCCTGCCCACCATCTCCCAGAACCACTGCGAGCACTAGGGCCAGAGAGTTTCGGCGACGGGAATGACGAAAGTTTGCGTGATGCATCGGATCGGGAAAGGGCTGGGGGGGATGGCCGTAGTTTTTGCAAGTGCTCAGGTGAAGAGAGAGGAAATCGCCAAGCCCTGGTCTTTCTCCCCATCGGGACCACCCGACGCTCCTCCTAGCATTCTCCACTCGTTCCGACCCCCATGCTCGACGCCTTTTCACGCGCTGTCGTCAGCGCCGATGCCAAAACCGCGCCCATCGGTGGCGGTGAGTTGGCCGCTCTCCGTAACTATGTGGCTGAAGGCAACAAGCGCCTCGACGCTGTGAACGCCATCACCAGCAATGCCTCCTGCATCGTGTCCGATGCCGTGACCGGCATGATCTGCGAAAACACCGGCCTGATCCAGGCTGGCGGCAATTGCTATCCGAACCGCCGTATGGCTGCATGCCTGCGTGATGGCGAGATCGTTCTGCGTTACATCAGCTATGCCCTGCTGGCCGGCGATGCCTCCGTGCTGGATGACCGCTGCCTGAACGGCCTGAAGGAAACCTACATCGCACTCGGCGTGCCCCTGCAATCGGCTGGTCGCGCTGTGGCCATCATGAAGGCCTCTTCCACGGCTCACATCAACGAGACCAACACCAGCGGCACCAATCCTGTTGAGACCCGTTTCCGCAAGATGGAAACCGTGAAGGGTGATTGCTCCGCCTTGGTTGCTGAAGCAGCCTCCTACTTTGATCGCGTGATCGGCGCGCTCGGCTGAGCCCACAAGATATCAGCTTTGATCTTTTAACAATCCAAACTTCTCCTGCTGAGATCCACAATGAAATCTGTTGCAACCACTGTTGTGACCGCCGCTGATGCCGCTGGTCGCTTCCCCTCCCAGAACGACCTCGAGGCCGTTCAAGGCAACATCCAGCGTGCCGCTGCGCGCCTGGAAGCCGCTGAAAAGCTTGCCGAAGGTCTGGACAAGGTGACCAAGGAGGCTGGCGACGCATGCTTCAGCAAGTACCCCTACCTCAAGCAGGCCGGTGAGGCTGGCGAGAATCAGACCAAGGTGGACAAGTGCTACCGCGACATCGCTCATTACCTGCGTCTGATCAACTACTGCCTCGTGGTTGGCGGTACCGGCCCCCTGGATGAGTGGGGCATCGCAGGCGCTCGCGAGGTCTATCGCACCCTGCGTCTGCCAACGGCTGCCTACGTGGAAGCGCTGACCTTCACTCGCGACCGGGCGTGCTCCCCTCGTGACATGAGCCCCCAGGCTCTGAACGAGTTCAAGTCCTACCTGGACTACGCCATCAATGCGCTCTCCTGAGCCTCATTTTTGATGATGCCATCTGGGGGCCCAAAGGCCCCCTTTTTCATGTCTTGTTTCAGGCTTTCCATCGGCGGGTCGTGGCGGTCTAGGTTCCCCTTCCCAGCCTCAAAACAGTGACTACTTCAATGCCACACCCCCCCGATCTCGATCAACTGTTTGCAGATCTTGCCCATCCCAACCCCTACATTCAAACGCGCGCCTTCACAGCTATGGTCGAACATTGGCCAGACGAAGCAATCCCGCGTTTGATCGAGCTCCTGGATCAGCCGGATGTGTCTCTGCGACGTGCTTCTGTTCGGGGGCTTGGGGCCTTCGGCGCACGCTCGATGCAGCCGATTGCTGAGTGCTTCAGCACCAGTAGCGATGACACGGTGAGGGCAAGTTGCATTAAAGCCTATGCCCAGTTGGCTTCCAACTACGCAGGTCAAGCGTTTACTGAGCAGGCCATGGCGGTTTTGCGTGAAGCCCTTGATGATCGCTCACCTGTGGTTGCGGTCGCAGCCGTCATGGCGTTAGGTCAGGTGGGTCGCCAAGCGGTGCCTCTCTTGCTGCAGGTGAGTCGCGGTAACAATCCTGCTCAAGGAGTTGCAGCGGTCAATGCGCTGGCACAGATCGATCATCCTGCTATTGAGCCAGCCTTACAGCAGCTGTTTGATGACCCGGCAACTGATGATTACGTGCGGGAGACCGTGAGCACGGCCCTAATCAGGATCGAGGATCTAAAGGCGCGTCAATACGGTAGCTGACTTGGCATGAGGATCAAGATCAGATCCTTTCGAGCTGGCTAATGGAAACTCGTAAAACGGCCGTCACATCTGGTTCGTGCTCGCACTGGAGGTGCTCGCGCAGGGCTGGTAACGCGTCGCTTGCTTGAAGCTTCATCAGTGAAAGAGCTGCGTTCTTGCGCACCTGGCCCGCTTCGTCATTGAGGAGCGGGATGAGGTGTGGTGTTGCCCAACAAGAATCATGCAGCTTGCCGAGCAAGGTGGTTGCCTCGGCCCGCACATCGACATGCTGATCGCTGAGCGCACGAATCAGGAGATCTCTTGCGGATTCATCCCCCTGAGCCTGGATTTGATCGCCCAATGCAGCAATTGCAGCAGCTCTGATCTCCGCATGCTCGGAGCCTGCGGCCTCGCGCAAGGCTTCAGGGGCCCGCGCGCCAACAAAAGCAAGCCCCCAACTGGCCAAGCCCAGCTGCATTGAACTGCTTTTGGGGTTGATCAGGACACCCAGGAGTGCATCAACGGCTTCCGCGCCCAGTGCAGCCATAGCACCCACGGCAGACCCCTGAACCACTGGGTCAGGGTCATGCAGGAGGGCGTTCAGCAGGACTGGCAAAGCCTGTGGATCTTCGATCAGCGTGAGGGTCTTGGCGGCAGCACGCCGCACCGTGACATTGTCGTGGCCGTCAAGGGCCTGGCAAAGGGCTGGCACGGCTGCTTTGCCAACGACCCCAAGGCTTTCAGCGAAGGTGAGTCGCATCAGACCACGCCGGTCACCCAGGCCCGCCACCATTCTTTCGATGCTGATGCTGTTGGCATCTGGCACCTGTCCACACCGAAGCTGGTGCTTGAGCTCCTCCGCGAGTTGGCTGGCTTCCTCTTCGCTCAGTTGGAGAGGTTGCCCGCTGATCGGCGGGCATTGGCTGTCATTCACGGTTGCTGGCTAGCGGGTGGAATCATTATCAAGTTCCATTGGCGGCCGCCTAGGGTCGTCGTAACACACGGCATCCAGCATGACCCGCTTCGTTCTGTCCCAT
The DNA here is from genome assembly GCA_903934375.1 of uncultured Synechococcaceae cyanobacterium. Classification (GTDB taxonomy): domain Bacteria; phylum Cyanobacteriota; class Cyanobacteriia; order PCC-6307; family Cyanobiaceae; genus Vulcanococcus. Next base: position 8,666 of record CAIZNP010000068.1, on the reverse strand, counting down.
AACCTCCAGGTACAAGAGCCGGGCGTACCACCCTTCAACGCGGTGGACCTTGCAGCAGGGTTGAAGGCGCACGCTTCTGCGATTGTTTCGGCAGAGCCGTTGGATCATCCCCATTGGCTCATTCGCATCGAATCGGATCTGGCACCTGCGGATCTGGCCCTTGACTTGATCCAGGCATGGCGGGGGTTTCGGCGGGCCTGCGGCCATACCGATGGGCATCAGTTGCTGGCCCTTGGCGGGCGCAAGGACAGTCCCAGCTCAGCGGGTTCTCCCCTGACGCTGGGGGCCTGGGGTGTGGATGTGGTGGAAACGATGGACGGCCCAACGTTTTTGCGCGCTATCGGCTGGGAGGCCCTGAAGCAGGGGCGTCCTGCCGATGCCGTGTTCGCGATGCAAGGCTGATTAGGAGACGCGCGACCGACGCTGCCTCGTTCCAGCAACCCGAGGCTGTTTCTCCGTTGACACCGCTGTAGGGGGGGTCTGGGCTGGAGGGGCTTGAGTGCTTGTGGCCCCCTGCACGGAAACATCCTGCACCCCTGCTCCTTGGTGATTGATGAGATCCAGCGTGCGGCTGAGTAGTTCGTAAGGAACGCACAACTTTTGTGGTGAATTCAGCCTTTCACCCTTGCCAAGGCTCAATTTGATCACAAAGGAGCTGGTTAGAAAAGGCCCCATGCTGAGAGGAGTAACGATGTGCCATGGTGTACCAACTTCAAGCAGACCGCCAATATATGGAAAGTTCTTAACGAACGGCCTGCTTGGGTGACCTGACCTGCAATGGTGCTAGGTGTGAATCTAGAGCCACCCCTGCAGCGCCATCCGTGAGCCGTTTCGACAACATCCATCTTGGCCTCACCCAGCAGGAGGCTCTGCGGATTTTAGAACAGCCTCTTGAAGCACTTGAATCGGCCAGCGATTACTACATGGCGGCCTCCCACCTGATCAATTTTCCTGGAGAGTCCACCGAGAAAGCCCTCCTGCAACTCCTTGCCATTGATTCCGTAGAGCAGCCCATCCGTTTAGCCCAGCGTAAGGCGGTCGAGGTGCTTGGTCGTCTGAATGCACACCAAGCGATTTCGGCTATCGGTTGTTGCCTCAAGAGTGACGATCCTTACCTCGTTGAAAATAGTGCTTGGGCTCTTCAGGAATTGGGTTGTATGGATCCATTGTTGCATCAGGTGATGATCGATTGCCTCGCTGATCCTTCCCAGAATCGTCGCGTTCTGATCCAGAGTCTGGCGGGATTGAAGGTTCGCTCTGCCTTGGCTGCGATTCAAAGCCTCCAGAACGATTCCAATCCTGGTGTTCGCGGGGCAGCTCTCTGCGCCATTTCCTTGCTATCAGATCAGCGTGATCAGTTACTGGCCCTTGAAGACCATCTCACCCTTCCGAATCAGATGGATCGCCAATCGGCGATTCAGGATGTTATCAATGCTGGTGCTACTAATCTTCTCCCGAGTGTCCTACAGGCACCGGTTTCCCCCGTATTTCGGATGCGCGCTGTCAAGGCTCTCTGGCCGGAGGGTGCAACGGAATGCGAGGGGATGGTATTGACAGATGCGCTCGATGCCTTGGTGCGTGATGATCCAAGTGCTTTGGTGTTGGTGCATCGCTATGATGATGAGCCTGACAATGCATTCCTGATCCAGGAGTTTTTTGGAACTGACTTCAGCCGTTGCTATCTGGCACTTCTGACACTGCGTCAACGGCCAGCTGAGGCTCTCTGGCCGCTGTTGCGGCAAGGCTGGCTCGAGGATGCACATAACGATTATGGTGCGCATTACTTTTTTATTCGACTTTTTGGTTCCCATAAACGATGGCCCATGGAAGCCATGGCGATGATTACAGAGTGGCTCGTCGAGGCAGTTGATAACCAAAGGCCGCAATTCGTCAAATCAAAAGTTGCAGCACTATTGGCTCTGGCCTCATTAGATCCCCTGCTGTGTAAGCGGCATCTCAGCCGATGGGAAGATGTCGATCGCACGCCCTGGTGGGAATGCCGCTACGCGGCAGCAATGGCTAAAGAATTGATCGATTCTGGCGAAGATAGTAAAGTAGTCAATGGCAAAGAAACCCATCCCTACGTGAAGGCTCGCCTTCAATTGTTGCGGGCCATCAGTGGTTGATTTCCGAGAAACGTGTGCTCCTGCCTCCACGGCTGGCCCAGTACTGGACAAGTTCTTCTCCGCCAGGCCTTGGTATAGATGCCACAGCTCTCAACACTTTGAATGATCGGTTAGGTCCCATTGGCCAGTTTCCCACGGCGCGCACTTCCCTCACATGTCCACCACAATCCAGCATGCACTGCTCGAATCGTTCCACGTGTGATTGATCAACGGTTTCAAAGATGAAGTCCGTGCCTAGGCAGATCAGATGCTGAGATCGGATCCACGCTTTGAGCAACTTATGTGCATCATTTACGTGCATTAGAGCTCATCTCCACGGATCATCTTGTTATGATTGCACCCAGCTTTCGTTTAACTGATCCGAAAAGGATGAAATCCTTGCAAAGCGGAGCATCCCATGCTCTGAACCCCAGATCGGGGCGTCAGTGAGTGGGTCAAACCCACGATCTCGACTGCTCCAACGGTCCTGATTGAGCTCCACTTCGCTGACGAGATAGGTGAGTTTCCCATCGCGGGGAATCAGACACTTTTGACCCGGCTCAAGTTCACCAAGGTAGGATCCAGGCTCAACACATCGAAAATGCATGGCGCAGCCGCATCTCTCGATGAGGGCATTGGCATCAATCGTTTGGAGAAGTTCAGGATGCAGCCCAGCTCCGGCTGTCCGTTCCGGCTGCTCAAGCCCAAAATTCTCAACAATGTGAATATCATCACATCGGCTTAGGCGATGAACTCCTTGTCGGTATGGGCGCCACGGATCATGGTCATAACTCTGTTCAGAATAAATGCCCGGTGCGCAGAGCACCTCCCAGGGGAGGGGCATGAAGAAGATATTAATGCGCGCGAATTTTGAAGGATCTTGCTGGGCCTGATCAAGGTTGCTATAATGGCCGCAAAGAGTTTTGGCGAAGAGTAGAGAGGAGTCCATGACTAGAACACCTCCTATCTTAAAGGCTAAGGCGCCGGACTTCTGACGAAAATGAAGTCTGTAGAACACCAGAGCCTTCCGAGGTTCTCAGCACCGAAGAACGACAGCGCACATGTTCTGATACGAACCAGATTCTCTCCTCTGCGATGGATTGCCCGTAGCGCGTTGTGAGTGTAAACGTGCCATCGGAAAGAAAGCAATATTTACCGATAGCTTGCTCAGGTTCAGCATACCCTACACTGCGAAGCAAAAGTCCTTCTTCTGCATTTATAGGAAATGGCACCAACACACATGATCCCTGACTGACGAGCGATGGATCATCAGGCTCCCAGTCACTCTCCGCACTCCACTCCATATAAAAGGGTGAACAAGGCTTGACCTTTGGCTCGTCAGCGATTGCCATTAGATCAGTTACCTTGGGATCATCAAGTGAAAGCTGCTTGATCGTAATATGGCTCAGTACTTCCTCAAATTGTCGAAATGCAAGCGAATGGCCACTTCTCATACAGCGCCAATTTCCTTCGCTCTGCAATACAAATGTTTCGAGATTCATTCTTTACCTCGATTTCGAAGCGTCAGATTCAACGTTCGCCTTTCTGCAGAGTTTGAGAGTTGTGTACCATGTAAACAATGGACTCCACCATTAGGGCCGTAGCCATGGAAATGCCGCTCCCTGAATGGCCTGCAGGCTTTTCACATGGGCCCTTTTTCTGATTGCATTGGCGCGGGGATAGAGGCATTTGACTTGTCCTGAGCAGAATTCGATGGCGATTGAACTTTGGGAAAACAATCATTCCCAACTAACCAGCCGTTTACTGACGCTACTGGGAAAGGGGGCCTGGATTGACTCCAGGCCCGTGGTCGTTAAGTGTTTGCAACAGAAAGGATGCGTCCCCCTCGTTTCTGGATGCCTTGAATCGCTGTCGTCAGGGAACTGTAGGGAGCGATCGATGTCTGCACGGAACGGCGACGCATGCCCACTGGGTTCGCAGTGGTCCAGGTGATGGCGTAACGCTTGCTGTCTCGATTTCCAGGTCCTGGGACCTTGCTGCCAGCAAAGAGTGCAGTGCCGGTGCCAATGCTGCTCAGAAGCACGGACTGATTGCTTCCGTCAAATCCGGCGAAGCCGTTGTCAAGGGCCTTCGAACGGACGTAAGTGGCGTTGCTTTCACCGATTTGGCTTTGGCTGCCGCGCATGTGGGGTACATCATCGATCCCAAAGGCGTCGATGTATTCCACGCTGAAGGTGTAGCTGTTGATTTCAGCTTCATAACCTTCGTTTGCAAGTCGCTGCACATGCTCGCTAACCTCAGCTTGATTGCGGGGTGCGCGGCCTAGGAGGTGCTTGAAGTTGAGCTCCACGAAGCGATAGGGTCCATTCTTGTCGAGGAAAAGACGGCGGTAGCTGTCTGATAGGGCAAGGGCGGTCACCAGCCCCTGGACGTTGAGATCGCCGTTGATGTAAAGGCTTTCTGCAGTGGCGCTACGATCTTCCTCCATCAGATGGGCATTGCCGAATACCTGGCGGTAGGCCGCACGGATAATGGCTTGTGCCGACTCTTGACGGAGACTGGCATCAGCTATAGCGATTGTAGCTTCAGGCATGGGAGGAGACAGAGTGAATGTTTTTGAGTTGGCCAGAACGTAGTCTTGATTGCCTTGTAGCAATCAGATCACTTCAGTGATCGAGAGGATCCGACCACCTCGGCGATGGACATAACCAAGCTGGCTGTTCATGTCTTTCCCTGAGACGAGATAGGTCGCATTCGGCGTGCGCTGCCGGCCTCCCGCAGGCTGGGCCTGAACGACAATCCGATAGCGCTTGCCTGTAGGCTCGGTGGTGCCTGCATTGGCACCGATGCGGTTGATCCTTTGCGACGTGTTTGACCAATTGCTGGGCACCGTATTGGTGGCCACCGACATCACCAGACTCGATGCAGATTGGACTGTGTCGCTCGATGCATAGCCCCCTGCCAGCGAAAGATGACGGTTGAATGCTAGTTGGGAGCGGCCTTGTTCTGAGCTGATACGAGCAAACGGGATGGTGTTCTCGCCAAACAGATTCTGGTATTCATCGCTATCAATATAGCTGTTGATTTCGGCTTCGTAGCCTTCGTTGGCGAGTCGTTGGATGTGCTCGCTTACCTCTGCTTGAGTAAGTGGAGCTCGACCCAGAAGATGTTTGAAGTTGAGCTCCACAAAGCGATAGGGCGCGTTGCTCTCAAAGAAGCGGCGCCGGTAATCAGGAGAAAGAGCAACTGCACGTACAAACTCACGCGTGTTGAGCCGACCCTCCGCGAACTGGCTCTCTGCTGTGAGGCTCCGCTCGCTTTCCATCAGATGGGGGTTGCCCATCACCTGGCGATAGGCTGCACGTATCAGCCCGGCAATTTGATCAGCGGACTCACCACCGCTTCGCTCAAACACCTCCTGATCTCGTTGGCCAAGACCGAAGCCGACGTAAAGATCGCCGCGCATCGGTGCGGAGTCACCCCCATCGGCATTGATACGCCTGACGGGCTCAAACATCCCACGGGTACCTACCGCCAATGATCGATTCACGCTGCCTGCGTTTCCAGACCTGTAGACTTGAGCCGGGACCTTGATCGAGAGGCTGTAGCCTCTTGCAAGGTTACCCAATAGCTGACTCTTATTCCCCACAGCGGTATCACTTCCTGCGAAGTTCTGCTCAAGAGCCGCCATCCGGTTGAAGGCAGACTGTGGCTGACCCAGTGGAGAATTCCAGCTGGTGGGATAAGGAACAGTGTCCTCACCAAATGTCTGCAAATACTCATCGGAATCAAGGTAGCTGTTAATCTCACCTTCAAAACCTGAGGTGGCAACCGTTGCCACATGGGCACTGATCTCGGCTTCGTCCTGCGGCGGGCGACCAAGTAGATGCTTGAAGTTGAGTTCAACAGCACGATGCGGAGACACCGCATCAAAATAGCGAGAGCGATAAAAACTTGATAGCGCAAGGCGGCGCACGAATTCGCGAACGCTGATATCTCCATTGCGGAGTTGCGATTCGGCACTCAGCAGACGCTCACTCTCCATCGGCTGAACATTGCCGAATACTTGGCGATAGGCAGCAATCACCGCAAGCTGATAGGAGACGTTATCGTTAGCTGTAAACGCCCCAGGCTCGCTTAGGTCTTGCTGGTTTCTGTATCGGTCGTTGCTAGTCGCTACTTCTGTAGCCTGATTTTTTAGCCGTCGCGAAAATCTGGCAGGTGCGTCTAACAATTGAGTGGCACCAAATCCAAATGCTGGTGATTGATTTGCAGACATGGAGAGGGGGCAATGAGGGGTTTTAGGTGACTATTCTTGTCGATTGACAGCCTTCTAATGCTGCAATAAGGATTAAGCCTAAAGTGAAGGATTTGGAAATTCTGGAGAGATCAATGAATGTCTATTCTCGTTGGAAATTCAGCCAACTGGGGTGATACTGGCTATTTTCCCTCCCTCACGATGAATGCGCTGATACTGCTCCGACAGCTTGTTGTAGGGAACAAAGTAGACACGGTTGGCCTTGGTGTATCGGGAAAGACGTCGCACATTATTTGCACGGTACGCCGTGACTTCAACCCGATAGACCTTTCCTTCCATCCCTGCGCCAACGCCACTGCGAGTAACGGCATCGCCAAGGTTTGGTGATGGGCGGTAACTCCATCCCTGTGAATCGATCGATGAAGGTGCTACCACCGGGAGCGGCCGGTTTTGGTAGGCAGCTCCGCCAAGCCGACTCTGGATCCCGGAGAGGTTTCCCTTCAGGCTGCTGCTGCTGTTTCCCCGCAACAGCTGGAATGTCCATGTGAACTCCTGGAGAGTGGCGCAGGATTCAGTCCTCCAGCCCCGCTGGTACGGGACTGTCCATTCACCAAAGGTGTTCTGATATTCGTCAGAGTCGAGAAAACTATCGATGTCTGATTCATAGCCGCTTGCATCAAGTCGCTCTGCGTGGCGGCGCATTTCCTCAAAGCTGGCAGGCGCGCGCCCAAGCAGATGGCGAAACGAGAGTTCAATATATCGGTATCGGGCACACGCATCAAAAAAACGTGAGCGATAGAGTTCACTTTTTGCAATGGTGCGCACGAATTCACGCACGCTGATCTCGCCTAATTTGAATTGTGATTCGGCAACCAGCTGGCGCTCGCTGTCCATGACATAAGCATTTCCGAGGACCTGCTTGTATACAGCACGAATCAGAACTTCCTTGGCGGCGTCATCATCCCCAGGCACAAGCTCATGGGGTGCCTCGCAGTCTTGAGCGAAGCGTTCAACGCCGAGAATCGAGGCAGGGCCGAAGGGCATGGGTGCTTGGGTGAAACCTCATAATTATCCATGACTCATCGGCAGAGCGTTCAGGATGCTTTATGAAACTCAACCCCTTTTGACTGGCTCCACCCTTTAGCTGTTGTCTGTTTATCCCTTGGTGGCCATGATTAGTAGTTCAGCGCCTCGCCGTTTTCATGTCGCTTGCCCTCAGCACCGAAGCGACTCCAGAGAGGCCCGAGTTGTCGTACGAGTGAATGGGTTCCAGCAATCAAGCTCGGTGTGTGACCGTGATAAAAGGTTTGTCAGTTGCTCAGAATTGATCCCGGAGGCCCAACTAAAATCAGCTCCCTGAATGCTCTCTGCAGTCTCTATGGATGTGTTACTGAAATCAGCCGCGCGTAAATCGGCCTGATTCAGCTGGCTACCCGTAAAGCGTGCTCCTTTACAGCTGCACCCCTGTAGCTTTGCAAAGCGAAGATCAGCCCCCACCAAGCTTGCGCCAACTAACACAGAGCCACTAAGGTCGCAGCCACTGAGATAGGCCCCCATGAAACTACTTTCAGTTAAGTCCATACTCCTTAAGTCGGCACCATTAAAAAACGCCCCATTCAGGTAAGCCTTGGGTCCGACTGCTCCAGATCTGAATTGATTAAATCCTTCGGGAAACTTGCTATTCATATCATAACGAGCTAACTTGAGATCACAGCCATCAAGCTGGCAGCTAGAAAGATCGGAACCTCTTAGATCTGCTCGGCACAGTTTAGATTCTCTTAGGTCTAGAGGAGGTAGAATTCGATATGTCCAACGAGCTCCGCGTGCATCAAGCGGCACCTGATAAACCACATCAGGTTCGCATGCCTCTGGGGGATGCCACTGCTGTGGATTCTCTGGCAACAGTGTGATTTTGAGTTGAGATTCAGGATGCATAGGAAGAGTACTTTTGGCTAACTTAATCAGTTCTTATGCCTGGTGCATGTTATGGGAAAAATCGGGCTGGCAGAATGTCTTGCTCTAGTCTGAATTGCTTGATGGTACCTCTGGAGTTGTTATTCGCTTTTTGGCTTTAGTGCGCAGATCAAGTCAATGAAAGCACCTTCAGCGCAGTTGCTTTCATTCTCACAGCCTGATATCTCGAGTATATTGACTGAGAGAATCTTTAATTCTGTTAAGACGTACAAAAGCGCTTTTACGGGCACTCCTAACAACGAATAGAGTTCTGATAATGCTTTCATACCTGCTTTGTCGGTGATTTCCATGCAATTACAAGCCACCAAAGCACCGAGGAACAAAGCCGCCGCAGAGAAAACCAAGCCTCGCTGCAAACCGCCAGGGCC
>CAIZNP010000067.1 GCA_903934375.1 uncultured Synechococcaceae cyanobacterium | reverse complement strand
GGTGGCTGTGGCGGGCGGTGACCAAGTAGCCATGCCGCTGCTGCGGATCAGCCAAAAAAAAGCGGACCCTTCCAGGACCGCTCGATGACCAACACCACGATATGAAGATTCATGACGTCGGTGTGGCTCTCGGCGCCGTCCGCCTGCGGTGGAGCTTGCCGAGCTCAGTAGTCGTCGCCGTAGCGGATGCCTGTGCCGGCATTCATCAGGTCTACCGTCGTCTGATACCCCTGTTGCACCGTGACGTCGTGTTGCGCCGCGATATCCCGTAGAGCAGCGACATCGTATTCAGGGGCCGTGATCCAGCTGAATCCCTTGCCGAACGTGTTGTCGGGATTCACGACATACCAGTGACAGGCAGTATCCGGCACGAACACGGAGCATTTGGTCCAATCGTTGTCCCACTGGGGCACCTGGACAAACGAAAGGGCTGCAAACAGAAAACCGAAAAGGCCCAGAAACATCACGCTATCCCAGATGTAAACGATTGTAACACCTGATCGTGGCTGGTCGTTGTCGTTTGTGCGTTTGAGTGGGTCGTTCGTCCCGCTGTGAGCGGATGCCGCCGCCGCCTGGGCCAGGCGCTTCATGGCCAGCGTGAAGGTTGCAGCCCCCAAGGCGTGTTGGGCTTCACTGAGTCCGTGATCATCCTGGGGCTATGGCGTTCTCGATCTGCACGCACGATGCCTGGGGTGTCGTCACGGTGGGTGATTTCCACTCCCTTGAGGAGGCGCGCAAGGCCTTCAGCGCCCTCTGTGAGGACCCCTGGTACAGGAATGACGGCACAGTCAAGGGTCTGGAGCTGGTTCAGCGCACTCCCGAGGGAGGCGTTGGGCGTCTCGACTGGTTCCCTTTCGGATGAGCTGCGCGCTGATGGCTAGGGAACCCAACCATCGGCATGTGCCCTGATCCCTTCGGCGTTGCCTGACACCGCTTGGAGTGCTGCTTGTTGCCGGCCAGGCTGCAAGCCTGCCTGCCTGCCTGCCTGAATGTCCTGGAGTTGCACCTGAGGACCATCTGGCAGGACTCAGATGAGCATCAGCACCACGCCAACCACAAGACCAGCGGCATGAACGATCACGGTGTCCCTGCTGCGGGGTGGATAGGCAAGCAAGGGATGAATTTGCCGTGCTTCTGTTCTGCTCGCCCAGATCAGTACGGAGAGCACCAGGAAGCACCCCAGCACTTGGAGCGCGTGCTCCAGTGCCGCCTCGGTTCCGAATCTGCTGATGGTTTCCAGGTGGTAGGCGAGGTGCTGGATCTTGCCGGGCAGCACGGTGCTGACGGCAAAGATCCCACCCATGCACAGCGCCTTGCGTGGATCCCTGCCCGGCAGAACCTGATGGCTCACTGGCTCAACGGAGCGCGGTCAGGCACCGGCACCACCTGCCAGCAGACCCGAAGAACCAATGGCCAGCAAGGCACCAATCGCCAGAAAGGCGATCGCCGCTGCCTTGGTCCAGATGAGCGGCAGTTTCTTCAGCAGCAGAACGGTGCCGCCACACACCAGGGCGGAACTCGCCAACGCACCGGTCCACCAAAGGAGGCTGGCGCTGTCCTTGGGTGCCTCCAGGCCATGCAGCATGGCGTGAATGGAGATCCCTGCTGCCACCACGGCACCGCTGAGGGTGGTGAGGGTGTTGGGGTTGCTGGTCTTGGCGACCCTGCTCGCCAGCAGGATCACAGCGCCCACCGCTGAGATGGCCAGTGCCGCAAGTACCTCAGCAGAGGCAAGCGAGAAACCCGTGAAACCCACGACAGCACCAAGAACGGCGCCTGCCAGTGCCCACAGCAGCAGTTGGGACGAGATGAAGGAGGCAGCAGTGCCCGCCGCCATCAGCATGACCAGGTGATCCAGGCCCAGCAGCGGATGGGTCAGGCCGCCCAGGGCGCCACCAGTGGCGGTGCCGTGGGCAAAGGCGGGATGGCTGCCCAGGACCACGGCGGATCCAGCGGTCAGGGCAAGCAGGGGGGAGCTGAAGCGTTGCATGGGATGACTCGGTCCTCGCCGAGCACGAATGGGACTGGTGACGGCGAGTGTTCTGACTGAGGGGCGAACCCCATCACAGTTGCGGGACAGCGGCGGCCTTGGGGACTCCCTCACCGCACTTTCCTCGTTTGTCCACTGGCATGGGCAGTGGGCCCGTCATCCCCACTATGGGTGTTGCTCGCAGGGCATCCAGAGCGACCCCATGGCATGGACGCCATGGCATCCCAACGCCTTTGCCTTCTGCAGCGCCACCTGTTTGCTGGGGTAGGCGTAGAGGTTCTGCGACTGGGCCGACTGGTGCGCATGGTGGTGGCTGGAGTGGATCGCATTGGCTGCTCCCAGGCGTTTCGGACCCATGCCGTCCATTGCGAGCCACCACACGCCCATCACATTGACGCCCGCCACCAGGATTCCCATCCCCACCACGCAGGCGTTGATCACGCCCATGCCGACGGCCCCAATGCTGATCACTCCCATCGGCACCACGCCAATGCTCACCACGCCCATGGGGACGATGCCGATGGAGACGATCCCCAGCGGTGCAATGCCGATGGCGAGTGCCTTGGGCTTGCTGCCGCAACCTTGAGGTTGGTCAGTGGGCATGGGTCTTGGCATCGCCGTGCTTGGCGCAGGGCATCCACTTGTCGCCCATCTGATGCGCCCCTGTGCAGTTGAATTTGGGTGCTGCCTTTTCTGCTTCTGCCTTGGTGGCATACATCGCAGGAACCGCCCCAGAGTTGGTCGTTTGCGCGCAGGCGACGGAGGGAAGACAGGCGGAGGCCAGAGCGAGAAGGAGCAGTCGCTTCATGAGGGGCGCAAGGTTGGCCATACCTTATGGGCACTGAGTGGTGATCCCGACGCATTGGCCGTCGGGATCACCACTCACTGACCTTCCGGGCCACCAACAAGTTGCCCAGCCGCGTATGCGCTTGGCGGCTAGATTTGTCTTGAGTGAGAGTTGCCAACGGCTGCACTCATTGGCGCAAGATGTAGATCAGAGCGCCTGTTCTCAAGCGCCTGGCGACACTCTCAAAAAAGAGGCGGCACCCAGATTCGAACTGGGGGTAAAGGATTTGCAATCCTCTGCCTTACCACTTGGCCATGCCGCCGTTCGGGAGCAAACTCCCAAGGACGGATCGTATCAGTCACGGGATGCCCGGCCGTCTGCTGGTGCTGAGTAACGGCCACGGGGAGGACCTGATCGCCCAGCGGGTGCTCGATGCCCTCGGCCGGCGGCGGCCGGACCTGGAGGTTGTCGTGCTGCCGCTGGTGGGCGAGGGCTCGGCCTTCGCCGCAGCGGAGCAGGCCGGTGGGCTGCGGCGTGTCGGCCCGCGGCGGACCCTGCCCAGCGGTGGCTTCAGCAACCAGAGCCTGCGCGGTCTGCTGGCGGATCTGGGGGCCGGCGTGCTCGGCCTCAGCCTGAGCCAGTGGCGGCTGGTGCACCGCTGGGGGCGCTGTGGTGATCCCGTGCTGGCGGTGGGGGATCTGTTGCCGCTGTTGCTGGCGTGGGCCAGTGGGGCCCCCTACGGCTTCATCGGGACCCCCAAGAGCGATTACACCTGGGCCAGCGGTCCAGGGTCTGCCGGCCTCGCCGCCTGCTACCACGGGCTCAAGGGCAGCGAATGGGACCCCTGGGAGTGGGCGCTGATGGGGCGCCGCCGCTGCCGGCTGGTGGCCGTGCGCGATGGCCTGACGGCCCGTGGGCTGCGCCGCCATGGCGTGCCGGCCCTGGCACCGGGCAATCCAATGATGGATGGCCTGCAGGCTGGCCCGCTGCCGGAGGCGCTCGCGTCCCATCGCCGCCTGCTGCTGCTCGGCGGCAGCCGCATGCCCGAGGCCCTCGCCAACCTGCGCCGCCTCCTGCTGGCCCTGGAAGGCCAAGCGGCTCCGCAACCCCGCGTTCTGCTCGCTCCCACCGGTGCACGGCCCTCGCCGGGCGAATGGGCGCCGCTGCTGCAGGAGCTGGGCTACAGGCCAGCCGATCCGCCGCCCGGCTCTGGTGCCGCAGCGGCCTGGCGCCAGGGCTCCCAACTGTTGCTGATCGGGTCTGGCCGTTTCGCCGACTGGGCCGGCTGGGCTGAGATCGGGCTGGCGGCGGCCGGCACCGCCACCGAGCAACTGGTGGGTCTGGGTATTCCCGCTCTTTCGCTGCCGGGCCCGGGTCCGCAGTTCAAGCGCGGCTTCGCTGAGCGCCAGAGCCGCCTGCTGGGTGGGGCGGTGGCGGTCTGCGACAGTCCGGCCGCCCTGGCCGCGAGGCTCGAGCTGCTGCTGCGGGAGCCGGCCCTGCGCGCGGCGTTGGGCCGGATCGGCCGCCGCCGCATGGGGCCAGCCGGTGGCAGCGAGGCCCTGGCCGCCTTGGTGGAGGAGCGCCTGCTGCAGTCCCCCCACTGAGGAGCTGGAGAGGAGGCTGCTGCGTCAGAACAGGATGATGGGGATCCGCCGCTTGCCGCGACCCGCCATGGCCGCCCCTCAGGACAAGGACTACGTGACCGCCTGTGCGCGCCTGGCCACCGCTCTCAGCATCAGCATCGCCGCCGCCCGCCGCAAGGTTGATCTGGTGGCCTCCCGCGAAGGCGTGCGCGACAACGACGGCCGCACCCTGATCGCCCAGCGGCTGCTGCTGGAGAGCCAGGGTGTGAGCGGACAGTCGCGCCAGCTGCTGGATGTGCTGCTGGAGGCCGTGAAGGAGGAGGCGAACTACATCGGCGACGACTGAGAGGGTCAGGAGCGGTGCTCGAAGATCGCGCCGTAACGGCCGCGGTCCAGCTCGGCGATCACCGGGATGCAGGCGAAGCTGCGCTGGGCTAGGTCGAGTCGCTCTTCGCGCCCGAGCATCTGCACCAGGCGGTCGCGGGCGGCCAACAGGTAGCGCACGTCGTTGGCGGCGTAGGCCAGCTGGGCTTCACTCAGCTCCTCCACCCGGCCCCAGTCGCTGCTCTGGGCGCCCTTGTCGAGCTCAACGCCGCAGAGCTCCTGCACCAGTTCCTTGAGGCCGTGGCGGTTGGTGTAGGTGCGGGCCAGGCGGCTGGCCACCTTGGTGCAGAACAGCGGGTTCACGGCGATGCCGAGGCCCTCGCCCAGAGCGGCCACATCGAAGCGGGCGAAGTGGAACACCTTCTCGATCGCCGGATTCTCCATCAGTTGCTTGAGCAGCGGCGCCTCGCTCTGGCCGCGCAGGATGCGGATGCAGCAGACGTTGTCGGCGTCGTCGCTGATCTGCACCAGGCAGAGGCGGTCGCGGCCATGCACCAGGCCCATGGCCTCGGTGTCCACGGCCACGGCGCTGGAGCGGCTCAGCAGCTCCAGCCATTCGGGGCTGAGGTCCCGATCGAGCACGGCGAACTGTGCCGGGCTGGAGCCTGCGGCGGGAGCGGAGGCTTGGGTGCTGCTTGCGGAGCTGGTCACGGCGGGCGACGGCGCGGGATGGGCTGTGGCCATCGTCGCGGATGCTGCGCCGCCCTCCAGAAATGGCGTAATCGCGTTTCGCTCTTGAAAACCGAAATGAGATTGCGCTAGCAGTTCTTCAGGGCCGCCCATCCGTCGATTCCGATGCCATCCCGCCGTCTGCCTGTGCAACCCGGTCTGGAGGCGATCCAGGCTTTCTTCGTTCAGCCCCCCATCCAGCACCTCGGTCTGGAGCTGGCGGTGTGCTGGATCCTTGAGCGTCTGCTGGAGGCCGACAGCTACCCCACGGCGCTGATGCACGATCTCGCCGCGGTGCACCCGAAGCTGCGTCTCTCGGAAACCGTTCTGCAGCAGGCGCTCAGCTTCCTCGATCAGCAGGGCGCCATCAGCACCTACGCCCAGCGCTGTCCCAGTCGCGGTCGCCCGCGGCGGATGCTGCACCTGATCGAGACGAGCCGGTCTGAGGCCCAGGGACTGATGCCGCCATGGCATCAGTGGTTGCAGGAGAATGACGTTCATCTGCGCGGCGGCTCGCTGCATGCCCACAGCCCTTGCCTCCACCCTGCTGCTCACCCTGCTCCTGGCTGTCGGCCTGGTGTTCTTCCTGCGGGCTGCCAGTAAGGACCGCACCACCGTGGTGGAGGTGCGCTCCTCTCGCCCGCCCCTCGAGGTGCTTCCCGCCCTGGCCGAGTGGCTGCAGCAGCGCGGCTGGATCGCCGAGGAGAGCAATCCGGAGCGGCGCCTGCTGCGTTTCCGTGGCCAGGTGCAGGCCAGCGGCACGCTGGCGCTGCTGCTCTCCCTGCTTGGTGCCGTGGGGGCCGGCAGCCTGGGGCTGGTGATCCGCCAGCTGCTGCCCCAGCTGGCCTGGTGGCCGCTGCTGCTGGTGGGCCTGGGCCCGCTGGCCGGTGTGATCTACAGCCGCCGCGCCGCGCGTGCCGAAACCGTGGAGTTGCGGTTGATCAGCCATGACCAGGCCACCGGCAGCGCCCTGCGCCTGCGCGCCCACCGCGATGAGTTGATCGCTCTGGAGCAGGAGATGGGGCCGCGGCTTGGTCTGTTCAGCGACGGCAACCTGCTGAGCTCGCCCATCTGACCCTGCGTCAGAGTGGCGCGATCCGCACGGGGTTGATGGTGAATCCATGCCGCCGCAGCAGAACCGTGGTCCGTGGCCTGGCCCTCTCGGCCCTGCTGGCCTTGCCACTGGCCATGGCGGCGGCCGCCCAGGCCCCCGCTCCGGCCTCGGGCCGTGATCCGCTCACAGGCCCCCGCAGCCGCCTTCAGCGCGACTGGATCGGAGCCAGGCCCGTGACCGCGGATGTGCCGATCCTGGTGATGGCCGGCCACGCCGACTCCCAGGGCATCGCCGGGCCCGGCACCGCCGGTGAGGCGGTGGATCGCCAGGGGGCCGAGCCGATGCAGAGCGGCATTCGCGACGAGCTCTACTGGAATCTGCAGGTGGCCCGGCGGGTGGTGGAGCTGGGCCGGCAACGCGGTCTCAACATCAGCTTCTACGACCCACCCCTGCGCGCCATCGTTGATGGCGATGATCCCCGCACCAACTGGAGCGTGGGCAAGGCCCATGCCGCCGCCGGTGGCTATGCCCTCGAGATTCATTTCGATGCCTACGGCCCCGACGGGGTGGGCTCGGGCGTGATCCCGGCGCTGCACCGCCCCTTCAGCCGCATCGATGAAAGCCTGGCCGTGGCCTTCGGCGGCTACCCGATGCAGTTCCGTGGTGGGCTGGGCGGGCCGCGTCGGGGTATCACCTTG
>CAIZNP010000066.1 GCA_903934375.1 uncultured Synechococcaceae cyanobacterium | reverse complement strand
GGTCCACCAGGCCATCGAGCCGCAGCAGCGCCAGGCTCTCCTCGCGACTGGTGAGCAGCTCCAGCGCCGCCGGCGCCACGGCGCTGGCTGCCAGCCCCCGCTGCAGAGCCGCCAGGATCGCGGCGCAGCTGCGGCTGGCCTCACGGCCGCCCTTGAGGATGGCGCCGTTGCCGGAGCGGATTGCCAGCGAGGCGATCTGCATCACAGCATCGGGGCGGGCCTCGAAGATCACCCCCACCACCCCCAGGGGAACGCTGAGGCGCTCCAGCACCAGGCCGTCGTCCAGCTCGCGATGCAGCTGGCGCACCCCCAGCGGGTCCGGCAGGGCCGCCACCTGGCGCACGCCCTCGATCGCGCCAGCCAGCTTGGCCGCATCCAGCTTGAGGCGCGCCACCAGGGCCGGCGCCAGGTTCTCGGCCGCAGCCGCCTCCAGATCCGCCTGATTGGCCGCAACGATCAGCGCTGCATCGGCCTCGAGGGCATCGGCCATGGCCAGCACGGCGACGCGGCGCTCGGCGTCGCCCAGCTGCCCCAGGGCCATGGCGGCACGGCGCACGCCAGCGGCCCGCTGCAGCAGCTCGGGGGAGGGATCGGGGACGCTCACGGCGAGGGCACAGGGCTGAGGCGCATCATCCCAGCCGATCGAGCGCCAGCCGGGCCGCCCCCAGCCGCCCGGCGCCATTGCCGAGAGCAGCGCGGCGCACCTCCAGGCCGGCGCGACTCTCGGCCTGCACCCGCTGCTCCAGCTCCGCCAGGACCGCCGGCAGGAAGTGGTGGCTGGCGGCGCTGAGACCACCGCCGATCAGCACCAGTTCCGGCGTCAGCACGTACACCAGCGAGCTGAGTCCGATGCCAAGCCAGCGGCCGTAGCGCTGCCACACCGCCAGCGCCTGCGGATCGCCGCCGTCGGCCAGGCGGCAGAGCTCGGCGGGGTCCAGGGGCGAGAGCCGGCCCAGGCCGGCGATGCTGCAGTACTGCTCAAGGGAGCCGCGGTTGCCGCTGTTGCAGGGGGGCCCCTCAGGATCCACGCCGATCAACCCCGGCTCGGCGGCGGCACCGCCATGGCCTGTGAACAGCTGCCCCCCCAGCAAGACGCCACCGCCCACCCCTGTGCCAAGCGTGAGCAGCAGCACATCGCGGAATCCCTGCGCAGCCCCCCGCCAGGCCTCGCCCACGAGGGCGCAGTTGCCATCATTCGCCAAGGTGACACGCCGCTGCAGCTGCGGCTCCAGCCACTCCGCCAGGGGCACCTGCTGCCAGCCCGGCAGGTTGATGCACACCCATGCCACGCGGCCGGCGGCATCCATCGGCCCCGGCAGGCCGATGCCCACCAGGGGCGCCAGCCGATCGGGATCCAGCTGCTGCACAGCATCTGCCAGGGCCACCGCAAGGGCACCGGGCATGGCGGGCTGGGGCGTAGGCACCTGCAGCTCCGCCAGCAACGCACCCTGGCGATCGAAGCGGCCGAGCTTGATGGCGGTGCCGCCCAGGTCGATGCCGATCAGCTGGCTCATCACGGTTGTTTTGCCAGTTCCGATCCTGGCCCAGGAGTGAGGCGAGCCCTGGCCTTTGCCGTGGAGGTCTCCAAGGGTGCGACCACATGCCGACTGGATCTGGTACCACCCTTGGAGAGTGCAATGCAGCCGCTGCTACCTGGCGATGCACCGCGACCAGGAGCGCTCAGCGGGAGGCCATCGGCAGGAGGCCATGGGAGGAGGCCATGGGAGGAGGCCATGGGAAGAGGCCATGGGAAGAGGTCATGGGAAGAGGTCATGGGCGCGAGGCCCCGGACGCTCAGAAGCGGAAGAACAGCTGCAGCTGGCTCTGCCAGCGGCCCTCCGTGTCCACCGAGGTCTGAACACCGATGCGATCGCTGGCCTGATAGCGCAGGGTG
>CAIZNP010000065.1 GCA_903934375.1 uncultured Synechococcaceae cyanobacterium | reverse complement strand
TTTTGACCACGCGGGGACTTAAAGCGATGAGCAGTGCGGCATTACAGCCAGGCTGTCCGAGCCTGGCCCCAGAGGAGACTGAAGTCGCCAGGCTATGATCCCGAACGGGAAGAATTTCAGGCTTCTTGCGCTAGGATCAGCGAATCTTCCCGCTCGGTAACGACTTGCTGAACGCGCTCCTCTCCGGATCAAATGATCCCGGACGGGAAGGTCTGGGCGTGGCTTCGTCTGAGCTTCCGATCGGTTCGACAGAGGCGCTCGGAGCAGCTCTGAGACGCAACCGCAAGGCACTGGGACTGACCCAGGCAGAGCTGGCCCTGGCCGCGGGGGTGGGACTGCGTTTTGTGGGAGAGGTGGAAGCGGGCAAGCCCTCAGCGCAGCTGGGACGCGTGTTGCGGCTGATCGAGGTCCTCGGCGGCAGCCTTGTTCTGCGCAGTACCCCAGTGCAGCCAGAGGCATGAAGGACGACGCCACAGGAGAGCTGGGTGTGTGGCTGCTGGATAAGCGGGCCGGAACGCTATGGGTTGAGGAAGGGCGCCTGCGCTTTCGCTACGACACGCACTGGCTGGAGCAAAGCGATGGGATGGCTCTGTCGCAGAGCCTGCCGCTGCAGATTGAAGCTTTCGACGACCAGGTCTGCCGTCCATTTTTCGCCGGCCTACTGCCAGAAGGAGACCTGCGCCGCAAGATTGCTCAGCTGTGCCAGCTCTCGCGCGCAAATGACTTCGGCCTGCTGGCCGCCATCGGCGGGGACTGCGCCGGTGCGGTGAGCCTGACTCCCGGGGATCAAGCGCCTGAGCCAGTTGAGGTGGAATGGCTGACTCCAACGCAGCTGATCACGCTGCTGGCTGAGTTGCCCCAGCGACCGATGCTGGCGCAACGCGATGGGCTGCGACTCTCCTTGGCCGGCGCCCAGGACAAGTTGCCGGTGGTTGTTGAGGGGCAGCGCATCGGCTTGCCCAAAGGCAGTGCTGCCAGCACCCACATCCTGAAACCGGCCATCGCGGCAGTGGACAACAGCGTGACCAACGAAGCCTTTTGCATGGCGCTGGCCAGGATGGTGAAGCTGCGAGCGGCAGACACGCAGATTTTGATGGCAGGTGATCAACGGATCCTGCTGGTGCGCCGCTACGACCGCCGCCGAGCCGACAATGACGGCTGGAGCCGCCTGCATCAGGAGGATTTCTGCCAGGCTCTGGCGGTGCCGCCCGATCTCAAATATCAGAATGAGGGAGGGCCTGATCTGCAGGCCTGCTTCTCACTTCTGCGCCGAGCAACCAGACCCAGCGCTCCGGAAGTGATCCGCCTGTTGGATGCCGTGATCTTCAATGCCTTGATTGGTAATCACGACGCCCACGCCAAGAACTTTTCCATCCTCTATCGCAAGCAGGCAGCAACGCTGGCTCCGCTCTACGACCTGCTCTGCACAGCGGTGTACCCCACACTCACCGAGAAAATGGCCATGAAAGTGGGCAGCAAGTATCGCTTTGCCGAGGTGCAAGTGCGCCACTGGGAGCAATTCGCCCAGGCAGCAGGATTATCTGAAGCCCAGGCTAAAAAGCGCGTTGCGGCGATCGCACAGCAACTTCCCGCCTGTGCTCGCCGGCTGCAAACTGAAGCGCTGTATTCGGATCAACCGCTGGTGGAGCGCATCATCTCGCTGATCGAACAGCGTTGCGCCATCACTCTGGAGCGTTTGAACACTTGACAGCAAGGACGTGCGGTTGGGTGTGTTTAGGGGTGTGGGGTTAAGCCAGACCAGTTGAGCTGCTCGATCGCGTTCTCTTCTTGCAAAATCGGCTGCTCGAGTTCGTATTGCCTCACGAGGACATCGGTGGAAGCACGGAACGGGCGATGGGCCTGGAGGTTGTCAGCAGCAGCGACTGTCTCAACAAGACGAACAACACAACAAGCCCGGCACGTTGGCAAACACCTGATCGTGAGTCACCAGGGTGCGTTCCAAGGCCAGAGCATGGGACGCGATCAGCAGATCCATCGCCGCCAGGGTGATGCCCAGGCGCTGCAGATCTGCC
>CAIZNP010000064.1 GCA_903934375.1 uncultured Synechococcaceae cyanobacterium | reverse complement strand
CCGATGCTGGTGACCGGCAGCAGGTTCATCGGCGGGCTGCCGATGAACTGGGCCACGAACAGGTTGCTGGGCCACTGGTAGAGCTCCAGCGGGGTGCCGAGCTGCTGCAGGGCGCCACGGTTGAGCACAGCGATGCGGTGGCCCATGGTCATGGCCTCCACCTGATCGTGGGTCACGTAGACCGTGGTGGTGCCCAGGCGCCGCTGCAGCTCCACGATCTGGGCACGGGTGCCCGTGCGCAGCTTGGCGTCGAGGTTGCTGAGGGGCTCATCCATCAGAAACACCGCCGGCTGGCGGGCGATGGCACGGCCCAGGGCCACCCGCTGCTTCTGACCGCCGGAGAGCTCCTTGGGCAGGCGATCGAGCAGATGGCTGAGTTCGAGTGTTTCTGCCACCTCGGCGATACGCTGCTCGATCCGGACCTCGCGGCCGGAGGGGAGGCGCAGCGGAGCTGGCAGGCGACGACTGGCGCGGTGCAGCCCATCACCCAGCTGCTGCAGGGGGGTGCGGCGGCGCTGGCGGCGCAGGCCGAAGCCGATGTTGTCGGCCACGCTCAGATGGGGATAGAGCGCGTAGCTCTGGAACACCATCGCCACATCGCGCTGGGCCGGGCGCAGGCGCGTCACGCAGCGATCGCCCACATACACCTCACCGGAGCTAGGGGCCTCCAGGCCCGCCAGCAGACGCAGCAGCGTGCTCTTGCCGCAGCCCGAAGGGCCCACCAGCACCAAAAACTCGCCATCCTCGATGGCCAGATCCAGCTGGCGCAGCACCTCCACCGGGGCGCTGCCCCGGCGGGGCGGGTATGTCTTGCTGACCTGCTGGAAGCGAACCTCTGCCAAGACCAGGTCACGCGGCGGCCCGATCCTAGGGTTGGTCAAATGCAGTTCATTGATCAGGCCCGCATTGCGGTACGGGCCGGCCGCGGTGGCGACGGCATCGTGGCCTTCCGCAGGGAGAAGTACGTGCCGGCCGGCGGCCCCTCCGGCGGCGATGGCGGCCGCGGCGGCGATGTGTGGCTGGAGGCAGACCCCAACCTGCAGACCCTGCTCGACTTCAAGTACAAGCGCCTGTTCGAGGCCCAGGAGGGCCGGCGCGGCGGACCGAACAAGAGCACCGGCGCCAGCGGTGATCACCTCACCATCAAGGTGCCCTGCGGCACGGAGGTGCGCGACATGCGCACAGGCATCCTGCTGGGCGACCTCACCGAGAAGGGGCAGCGGCTGCTGGTGGCGGTCGGCGGCCGCGCCGGCCTCGGCAACGCCCACTACCTCAGCAACCGCAACCGGGCCCCCGAGAAGTTCACCGAGGGGCGCGACGGCGAGGAGTGGAACCTGCAGCTGGAGCTGAAGCTGCTGGCGGAGGTGGGCATCATCGGCCTGCCCAATGCCGGCAAGAGCACGCTGATCTCGGTGCTCTCGGCGGCGCGGCCCAAGATCGCCGACTATCCCTTCACCACGCTGGTGCCCAACCTCGGGGTGGTGCGCCGCCCCAGCGGCGATGGCACCGTATTCGCCGACATCCCCGGCCTGATCGCCGGCGCCGCCCAGGGGGCCGGTCTGGGGCACGAATTCTTGCGCCACATTCAGCGCACCCGCCTGCTGATCCACCTGGTGGATGCCAGCTCAGACGACGTGGTGCGGGACCTGACGGTGGTGGAACAGGAGCTGGAGGCCTACGGGCAGGGGCTGAATGAGCGGCCGCGGCTGGTGGCCCTCAACAAGGTGGAACTGCTGCTGGAGGAGGAGCTGGAGGAGCGGCAGGCCGCAGCGGCGGCCCATTGCGGCGTGCCGGTGCTGGCGGTCTCCGCGGCCACGAACCACCACCTGGATCAGCTGCTGGCCGCCGTCTGGCAGGAGCTGGGGGTCTGATCCGCGCCGCTGCTGCCGCAACGCACAGAAAAGGGGGCTCTAGGCCCCCCGGATCTGAGCAACAGCGCTCGGCTGATCGGCTGCAGTCGCCCGCGACGGTTCAGTCGTCGTACACGAGGCACTCGGGGGCATCGGGGTTCAGATCGCAGAACACCTCCAGCGGGGTGGGATCGTGGCTGTCTTCGGGATGGTGGGCCTTGTACTCCTGCAGGTCCTTGAGCTCATCCTCGAGGTGACGGACCTTGCCGCTGTCGCCAGCCGCCTTGGCCGCCTCGATGTCGCTCTGATCCTTGGCGATGTGCTCGTCGATCGTGTTCATGGAAGGGGCCTTCAGTGCTCAGGCCGCTCGACGTCGCGCACACCATAGGGGCATGGCTGAGACACAGAGTGCTGTGTGGCGGGGTTCTGACTCCGTCCGCAACGTCGGTGGCAGAGCAGGCGCAAACGGCCAACGCGGGCTAACACAGGATTATCCGCAGCAGCACCGATGACGCGCATCAGGCAACGACGGGATCGCCACTTCATGGATGAGCGGGGCCAGTTGTTCTGGATCAACGGCCCCGACCATCACTGCTACCTCTCCGAGCAGCGCCAGTGGCGCTCAGGGCTGAGCTTCGACGAGGTGCTCGAGTGGAAGCAGTGCGCCCCCAGCGGCAAGGTGAGCCAGCGCTTCGCCTCCCCCCAGGCGGCCTGCGAGGCCTTCGAGCACAACCTGGTGCAGTGGACACTCGACCTCTACCTGCGCCATATGGGCGATGAGATGACCCTGCAGCGCGGCGCCGACGACTACAAGCCCACGGCCATGAAGGAGGAGGAGGCCCGCGGCGGGCCGCGGCGGGTGCAGCCCTGGCAGGGCAGCAGCACCCCGCCGCCCCAATGCCCGCTCAGCGCCCGGCCCGCGCCGCGGAGCCCATCTGCCGCGGCGAGCCTCGCGGCCAGCTGCAGCGAGCTGCCCCATGTGCAGCGAAGGCGACGCAGTGGAGCGAATCTCGCCGCTGATGTCGCCGCTGATCTCAGGGGATGCACCTGACCCTGCAGCCGCTGCACCCTCCGGAAATGGCTCGCCATGGCGAGTCGTTTCCGGAGGGCCTGGATCCGCAAAGCGCGGCCTGAGGCCTCAAGCCTCAAGCCTGAAACCTCAAGCCTGAAACCTCAACCGGCCAACTCGCTCAGCGCCAGCCAGCGCTCCTCGCCCCGCTCGATCCGGGCCAACAGCGCCGAGAGCTCTTCGCTGAGGGTCTCCAGTGCTGCGTAATCACTGCCGCCGGCCGCCAGCAGGGCCTCCAGCTCAGCCCGGCGCTGCTCCCAGGCGGGCAGCTGGTTGTCCAGGTCCGCCAGCTCGCGCGTCTCCTTGAAGCTGCGACGCCGGACCTTCAACGCGGCGGCCGCAGGCACGGCGGGCTCACCACCGGCAGCTGCCGCAGCCGTTGCAGAAGCCGACACCCTCCCGGCCACCTCTGCTGAGGCAGCCGCCGAATCCGCTGCTGGCAAAGCAGCCTGGCGCTCCAGGTAGGCGCTGTAGTTGCCCTCGAAGCGCTGCAGGCGGCCGTTCTCGAAGCAGAACAGCCGGTCCACCGTGCGATCCAGGAAGTAGCGATCATGCGACACGACCACCACGCAGCCGCGGAAGTCCTCGAGGAAGTCCTCCAGCACCGTCAGGGTCTGAACGTCGAGGTCGTTGGTGGGCTCATCGAGCAGCAGAACGTTGGGGGCCTCGATCAGCAGGCGGCAGAGGTGCAGCCGCCGCCGTTCGCCGCCGGAGAGCTTGCGAACCGGCTGGTGCTGCTGGGCGGGCGGGAACAGGAAGCGCTCCAGCAGCTGCGAGGCCGAGAGGGTGCTGCCATCGAGCTCGATGCTGCTGGCGGCGTCCTTCACCACATCGATCAGCTTGCGCTCGCGGCCGGCGGCATCGGTGGCCTCGAGCACCTGATGGCTGTGCTGATCGAAGTAGGCCAGCTTCACGGTGCCACCCAGTTCGATCCGGCCGCCGTCGGCCAGCCGCCGCCCGGCGATCAGATCCAGGAGGGTGGATTTGCCCGAGCCGTTGGGGCCGATGATGCCCACCCGATCTTCCGGGCTGAAGTCGTAGCTGAACTCCCGCAGCAGCGGCGCCGCACCGGCCTGCCGCGCCTCGGGGCTGGCCCACACCGCCAGCTCGTCGGCCTCGATCGCCCGTTTGCCGAGGCGGCGACGGTTGCTGCTGAGGCTGAGCTGCCCCTTCACCTGCCGCTTCGGCTGCTCCTGCATCGCCTCGATGCGCTGGATGCGGGCCTTCTGCTTGGTGCTGCGCGCTTTGGGGCCACGCTTCAGCCACTCGAGCTCGCGCCGCAGCACGCCACGGGCCTTGGCCTCACTGGCAACGGCTGACGCCTCCTGCTCGGCCTTGCGCTCCAGGTAGTAGGCGTAGTTGCCGCTGTAGCTGCTGGCCTCGCCCCGGTCCACCTCCACGATGCGGCGGGTCACCTGATCGAGCACGTAGCGGTCGTGGGTGATCAGCACCAGGGCGCCGGCGAAGCGCTGCAGGTAGCCCTGCAGCCACTGGATGCAATCGGCATCGAGGTGGTTGGTGGGTTCATCCAGCAGCAGCACATCCGGCTCGGCCACCAGGGCCGAGGCCAGGGCCAGTCGCTTGCGGTAGCCACCGGAGAGATCCCCCACGCGGCGATTCACATCGCGGATGCCGAGCCGATCGAGCACCTCGCGGATCTGCTGCTCAAGGCCCCAGGCCTGGCTCTGATCCATGCGGGCGTTGAGGCTGCCGAGCTCGGCCAACAGGGCCCCATCGTCTGCGCTGCCGTCGCCGCCCTCGGCGTGGGCCTGGGCGAGGGCCTGGCTCACCTCCGTGTAGCGGCGCAGCAACTGCATCTTCTCGCCGCTGTCTGCGAACACCTGCTCGAGCACGGTGCGCTCAGGATTGATCTGCGGCTCCTGGCTCACCAGCACCACCCGCGCCTGGGGCGCCAGCCGCCGCTCCCCCTCCCCCGGCGGCTCCTCGCCGGCCAGCAGGCGCAGCAGGGTGGACTTGCCGGCGCCGTTCGGGCCGATCAGCCCCAGCCGGTCGCGCTCCTCCACGTGCAGGGTGAGCTGGTCGAACAGGGTGCGAACGCCGAAGTCCTTGCGGACCTGCACCAGGCTGATCAGGCTCACGCGTTGGAGGGTCGGCGCTGAGACTCCAGATAAGCAAACACGCTCTTGTCGCCCACATCGGCGGCGGCGGGCATCGGAAACTTGCGCAGGCAGAGCACCAGCAACAGCACTGCCTGCAGACCCAGCAGAACGCCACAGGCCCCGGCGCCGATCACCCCGCTGAGGTGCCCCAGCAGAGCCAAGGGCAACAGCAGCGTCACACCAATGGCCTCGGGCCGGCGGAAGCAGAAGAACTCCTTGAAGCCGATGCCGGCCAGGGCCGCGAAGAAGGGGCCGACCGCCCAGACCCAGCGGCCATCGGCGGCAGCGGTGCTGGCCATGGCGGCCGGACCGGCGGCGCTGGCCAGACCCAGCAGCCCCAGGCAGCCCAGCAGCCAGAACAGCTGCAGGGCGCGGTGCAGCGGCCGCAGATAGATGTGAATCCAGCGCAGGGCCAGGCCCAGACCTGCCGCCATCGGCAGCAGCCAGGGCCAGAGCAGCTGGGGCCCCAGCCAGCGCCACTGGGCCAGCAGGGCGGCCTGGGCGATCGCCAGCGTCAGCAAAGCGAGGCGGTAGCCGAGCACCTCACGCCGGTCGACAGCCGTGATCGTGAACGGGCCGTAAACCCCCTCGTAGCGCTCCTCAGCGGGCAGGGCGGCCGCTGGCGACGGGCTGGCAGTCATGGCTGGGGGGCTCCCGGATGGCCATGCACCAGTGTGGCCAGATCAGGGCCCGCCGGCACGATGCCGGAGGGGTGCAACGGGAACAGGGCGCCGAAGTAATCGGCGCGCCAGGCCTCGGCGAAGCAGCACGCCGCCACCCCCGGCAGGGCGAAGAAGCGGCGGCGCCACTGCCACAGGGCTGGGAACTGCCACAGGGGCCGGCGGCTGACGCCGAACAGCGGCGCGTACACCAGCTCGAGGCGAATCAGCGTGGGGAACAGCTGCACATCAGCCAGGGTGAGCGCCTCACCGCAGAGCCAGGGGCCGGCGCCGGGCGCCGCCAGGGCCGCTTCCGCTGCCTCGAGAGCGGCGAACAGCGCCGCCTCCGCCCGGTCGTAGGCGGCCTGGTGGCGGGCGAAGCCGCAGCGGTACACGCCGTCGTTGACGGCGTGCTGAAAGAGCTGGCGCCAGTCGGCGATGGCCGCCGCCAGACCCGCCGGTTCGGCGGGCTCCAGATCCGGAGCGTCCGGAGGCGCCCGCCAGGCATTGAGCAGCTCCATCAGCCGGGCGCTCTCGCCCAGCACGATCCGCCCGCCGGCGCGCTCCAGCAGCACCGGCACCGTGGCGCGCCGGGCCGGATCGGCGCCAGCGCGGCGGTAGAGCTCCTGCAGGGTGCTGCAGCCCAGCAGGGGCTCGGCGAAACGCCAGCGGCCGGCGGCTGGATCCGGCTCGGCCACCACCAGCTCGATTGTGTCGGCCAGGCCGCGCAGCCGCCAGATGAGCCAGGCGCGGTGAGCCCAGGGGCAGCTGCGGCCCACGATCAGCAGATGGCCCCCAGGCTCACCCGCCGCCGGCGGCAGGGGCGGCCGCTCCGCGAACGGGGAGGGAGGTCGCACGTAGTTGCCCTCCGCATCGGCCGGACCGAGACCGCCCATCAGCTGCAGCCACTGCCAGCGCCAGCCGCAGCGGGCCGCCGCCACCAGGGCCGGGGGAATCGCCATCACCGCTGCGGCCGTGGCCGCCTCACTCCTGCCAGGCTGACGCAGGTGGCACGGGAAGAACAGGGGCATGGGCCAGATCGGGACCAACCGCCCAGCACGGCTGCTGGTGGTGGCCGGCACCCACGGCAACGAGCGCAACGCCCCCTGGCTGATCGAGCAATGGCGGCGCCGGCCAGAGCTGCTGGCCAGCGCCGGGCTGGACCTGGAGCTGGTGATCGGCAACCCGGAGGCCCTGGCGGCCAACCGCCGCTACATCGAGCGCGACCTCAACCGCAGCTTTGCGCCGGAGCTGCTGGCGGATCCGGCGCGGCAGGAGCTGGAGATCCAGCGCGCCAGGGCGCTGCTGGCGGGCTTCGGCCCAGAGGGCGCCGCCGCCTGCCCGGTGGTGATCGATCTGCACAGCACCACCAGCGGCATGGGCAATTCGCTGGTGGTGTACGGACGACGGCCTGCGGATCTGGCCCTGGCGGCGGCGATTCAGGCCCGGCTGGGGCTGCCGATCTACCTGCACGAGGCGGATCCAGCCCAGACCGGCTTTCTGGTGGAGCGCTGGCCCTGCGGCCTGGTGATCGAGGTGGGGCCGGTGGCCCAGGGGCTGCTGCAGGCGACGATCTGCCGCCAGACCCAGCTGGCCCTCGAGGCCGCCTGCCACAGCCTGGCGGCCGCAGCGGCGGGCAGCCTCGCGCTGCCGCCCGGGCTCACGGTGCATGTGCACAGCGGCAGCCTGGATCTGCCCCGCGATGAAGAGGATGCCGCGCTGGCCTGCCTGCATCCGCAGCGCCAGGGGCGCGACTGGCAGCCGCTGGAGACCGGCGCTCCCTTGTTCTGGCTGGCCGATGGCAGCGCGGAGCGAGTTGGAGCCGGCCTCGAAGGCCGCTGGCCGGTGTTCATCAACGAGGCGGCCTACGGCGAGAAACACATCGCCCTGGGCCTCACCCGCCGGGAGCGCTGGGCCTGCTCTCCCGGCTGGGCAGAGGCGTTGTGCGCCTGCCTTCAGCGCAGCGGGCCGTTGTAGATCACCTCAAGCACGCTGCGGCCATCGGCCGCGATCAGCACCTCGCTGCTGAGGGTGGGGGCCAGATTCTGCTGCTGCCAGCCGGGTGCGCCGCCGTTGAAGCGGAACAGAAACCCCTGGCTGTTCTGCTGGAGCAGGCAGCTGTTGTCTCTGCCGCCGCTGGCGAACATGCAGGCCGCCGGCATGTAGCGGGTGAGGCCGCCGTTGAGCCGAACCACCGTGTTGCGTGCCAGGTTGATCGCCCGCTGGCGCGCGGCCGCCTGCTGCTGCAGCCGCTCGATGCGATCAAAGGTCTGATCCACGCCGGTGGGCTGGGGCTTGGCCTGGGACTGGGTCTGGGACTGGGTCTGGGCGAGGGCTGGCGGCGAGGCTGCAGCACTGAACAGGACGCCGCTCCAGAGGCAGTGCAGGACCAGCGAACGAAGCGAAGCCATGGGGTGGAGGGTGGGGGCGTGGATGATCTCAGCCGCAGGCCCAGGTGCCCTGCTCCTTGGTGCAGGGCAGATCGCTGGTGGTGCCGTCGCCCCAGTAAATGCGCAGGCGATCGTCCTCACTGCCCATGCGGAACGTGAGCGATTTCACCGGCCCGGCTGGGGGCTTGCCGGCCGTGTCGGCCGTGTCCTCAGCGTCGGGATGGGCCAGCCGCTTCTCCAGCTGCTGGACCCGCAGCTCCAGGCGCTGCAGCCGCTGGTTCTCAGAGGCCCCCTGCTGGCAGCCGGCCAGCAACAGGGCAGCGGCCAGAGAAAGGGTGCACAAGCGCATGGCCCGGCAACGGCAGAAAACGAAGCTCTAGCAGCGTTGGCAGGGATTGACCAGCCGTGATGCCGGCGGATCAGGACCCAAGGGGAGACCCGGGCAAACGACGACCACTCCACAAAAAGGCAACACCTCGTCACAGACGCCGCAAACATCCGTTACATTGGTTGAGGCAGGGCGGGTTACCGACCTGTCCTTCCATACCGCTCCTGCCCTGCGGGCCTTGCCTGCCGGACTGTGAGCCCTACCTCCCCCGTACTCATGACAACCACCATCCAGCAGCGCCAAGGCGCTTCTGCGTGGAACCAGTTTTGCGACTGGGTCACCAGCACCGATAACCGCCTCTACGTGGGTTGGTTCGGCGTGCTGATGATTCCTTGCCTGCTGGCCGCCACCATCTGCTT
>CAIZNP010000063.1 GCA_903934375.1 uncultured Synechococcaceae cyanobacterium | reverse complement strand
TCGGTGCAACTGGCGGATTCACCCCAGTTCGAGACGATCATGGACAACTTCCGCCGGGTGTTTCACGAGCCCTACTACCGCGACTACATCGGTGATGACATCGAGGCCCGACTGGCCAGAGCCGGTTTCAACGGCATCCGGGCTGAATCCCATCTGATGACCCGCGTGTGGAGTGCCACCAAGCCCTGACAAAGCCGCGTGCATGCCGTCGTCGGCCATAGGGTCCAGAGGGTGTCCGGACTGGAATGACAAATCCGTTCAGCGTGAGGTGGTTGGCAGGCTGGACGTTCCAGACGGTCCTGATGGAAGGCAACGTTCAGGTGGAAGCCCACGGCTACGGGATCTGCCTGCGCACTCCGGTTCTGACCGGCGAGAGCCCGGTCACGGCCGCCGACCGCCTGGTTCTGGCTGAGGACCGGCGACGGCGTGCCCTCCACAACGCCTGGCTGCGCGGCCAGAGGCTCACTCCAACCAACGACCTGCCGGAGCTCAGCGGCGCCGTGGCTGATACCGAACTGCGGCTGGTGACTGAAGCGGATCTCCAGCCGCTGATCCGACTGGCAGCCTGAAGCTCAGCGGTGCAGCCAAAGGGCGATCAGCAGGCCGGCTCCACCCCAGCGAAGAGCCGTCCACAGGCTCTGCTCCTGCCAGCCGCGCGGCTGGAGAGGCCGCGGTAGGGGATCGAGAAGACGCTGAGCCAGGGCCATCCGCTGACGCAGCCGTCTGGCCTGCAGGCTCTCGTCGCCGGCCGCCAGCCGCTCGGCCCGGCTCACCTGGGCCATGAGTCCAGCCAGCTGGTGAAGCCAGCGAATCGGCTGATGTGGGGAGCGCGGACGCTGTTGCATAGCGTCAGGATGACGTGGTGCCGAGACATCCGTCCAGTGCCCGCCTCCAGCAATGCTCACGAACCCGCCAGCCCGCGTGACTGGCCGCCGGGGAGCCAGGAGGCCGCGAGGGAGCTGCACGGGCGGCTTCGCATCAGTGACCGTGACTGGCATGCTCTGAAGAGTCAGCCACAGCGGAGGGCTGCGGAGCAGCTGGCTGCCGCCCTCGTGCAGCTGCTCGATCCGGCCAATGCGCCTGGTGCTGCCAGCTCAGGGCCACAGCGGCAGGAGGCGGCCGCCCTTGTGGAGCATGCACTCGGCTGGCTGAAGGGGGAGCGTCGTGATCCCGGCTGCCCCAGTCACGGCCGCTGAAGCACCCCGCTGCGTCGCAGGGCGACCTGCACGCGGTTGCCACGGGCGCTCCAGCGCACATCGTCGAAGCATTGGTGGATCAGGAACAGTCCGCGGCCGCTGCTGGCATCGAGCCGTTCCGGCAGGCAGGCCAGCCGTGCCTCCGGAGCGACACCGCAGCCCTCATCCTGCACCTGGAACACCACCCAACGGGGCGTGAGGATGCGGCGCACCCGCAGGCACTTGCTGGGGTCGTTGCCGTTGCCATGGCGCACGGCATTCACCAGAACCTCCTGCAGACCGAGCTGCAACGCGGCGAGCTGCTGCGCGGAGCGAATCGGCTCCACCAGCAGCTCCACCAGCGGTGCAAGGTGCAGGGTGGATGGGGTGATGAAATCGGCCCAGCGGAGCGCCATCGGCTCGTCCGGCGAGGGACTCAGCGATTGATTGAACCTACCGCTGCTGCGACGGCGTCAGCCCTCAGGCCGTCACCCGCTGTTGCAGAGCGGGGTGCTGCAGCAACGCATCCATCAGGCGAACACCACGCAGCTGGTTCACCAGGGGGAGGTGACCCTCCGGGGCCTGCAGCGACCAGGTGAAGGAGCC
>CAIZNP010000062.1 GCA_903934375.1 uncultured Synechococcaceae cyanobacterium | reverse complement strand
CTGCAGCAGCAGCCACTCGGCCGCCAGCGCAACCACCGGCACCAGCAGCGTGAGCTGGAGCAGTTGCGCCCGGTTGCGCTGCCGGCCCGCCAGCACCGCCGTGAGCGCCGCCACGCCGGCAGCCACCAGCACACGCTGGTCGTTGAAGCCTTCCAGGGGCAGCGGCCAGAGCAGGCTGGCGGCGGCCAGCCAGGCCAGTCCGGCGGCGGTGCCCAGTCCCTGGGCCAGCAGCAGCGTCGGCGGCACGAGCAGTGCCAGCGGGCTGGCGGCACCGCCGAGCCAGAGCTTGAAGCCCTGAACCAGCAGCAGCAGCCCCAGAGCCAGCAGTGCCTGTCTTGGTTCCAGGCTGGCGCGGTACCGGCGGATCAGCAGCACCATCACGCCGCAGGCGGCCAGGGCCTCGGATCCATGCAGCAGCCAGGCGCCAACAAGCGGCCTGCGGTTCACGAGGCCGAAATAGTCGAGAACGGTGTAGGCCTGCGGACTGATCGATTCCCCCTGGCGCGTGATCAGCTCCCCCTGGCGCACGTTGATGGTGGGAATGCCCTGCTGCGTGAGCAGGTCTTCAATTAGCCGCTGGGTGAGGGCGGCGTCGATGCGCAGATTGCTGCGGCCCTGCAGATTGCCGGCCAGCAGGCGAGCCCCAATCCTGCGGCCCGGTTCCGGCAGGCTCTCCAGCTGCAGCAGTGCGGCCTGCTCCAGCTGCTGACGGGCCACACTGCCGACGATGCCCTGCTGCAGCATGCGGCGCTGGGCCTGGGAGAGCTGCTGCTGCCACTGCGACAGCTCACTGCCTGGCAGATCCGATAGCCATTGCCGTTCGATCGGCTTGAGCTCCAGGGGGGCCACCCGGTCCGCCTGCGTTCCGGTCAGACGGGTGATCGCCATCAGCTGGCGTTCCAGGCGCTCTTCCAGCTCCTTGTTGATGCGTGGATCCGCCACCTGCACATGGCTGCGCGGCCCCAGCTGGGAGCGCCGCTGTTCCAGGGCATCGGAGTCGACCACGGTGGCGGACTTGGGGGCGCGGGCGGTGAAGGGAGCCGGCACGCCCGGCCTCAGGCTCGGCTCCACCAGCCAGGGCCAGCTGGAGAGCAGGGCCACCAGCAGGCAGACCAGCACCACGGCGACACCGTCCCGGCGACGCCAGGGAGTGAGGGCCTGGCGTGGGCGCTCAATCCGCAGCAGCTGCCGCCACAGGCGCCGGGCGACGCGCCTCGGTCGATGGCCGGGGCCCTGACGGGTCAACACAGCCGAAGAAAGTGAGGATCAAGCTAGCCCTGACGTTGCATGCTGAGAGGGAGTCGTGACTCTCTCCGCCCCATGGCCACGCGTCTGGACGGTCGCCAGTTGGCGGCCTTGCTTGAGCAGCGGCTGCAGACCGTGGTGGCGGAACGCCTGGCCCAGGCCGGACGGCCGCCGGGGCTGGCGGTGCTGCGGGTGGGCGACGACCCCGCCAGTGGTGTGTACGTGGCCAACAAGGAGAAGGCCTGCAGCCGCATCGGTATCACCAACCTCGGCGCCCATCTGCCGGCGGACACACCGGCTGCCGAGGTGCTGAGCACGATCCAGCGCCTGAACGCGGATGACGCCGTTGACGGCATCCTGCTCCAGCTGCCCCTGCCGACAGGCCTTGATGAGGGCCCTCTGCTCGCGGCCATCGATCCCCAGAAGGACGCCGATGGCCTGCATACCCTCAATCTGGGGCGCCTGCTCAAGGGGGAGGCGGGTCCGCGCAGCTGCACCCCTGCCGGCGTGATGGCCCTGCTGGCGGCCGCTGGCATCGACCTGGCGGGCAAGCGGGCGGTGGTGGTGGGCCGCAGCATCCTGGTGGGACAGCCGATGGCGCTGATGCTGCAGGCGGCCAACGCCACGGTGAGCAT
>CAIZNP010000061.1 GCA_903934375.1 uncultured Synechococcaceae cyanobacterium | reverse complement strand
GCTGCCGCTCAGCGCGGCAGATGGCTGATCACCAGCTGACGCTGATCATCGAGCTGGAGCCAGCCTTCCTCCTTGAGCAGGCCCAGCACCCGGGTCACGGTGACGCGGGTGGTGCTGAGGGCACTGGCGATGTCCTGGTGGGTGAGGCGCAGGTTGAGCCGCAGGCCCTGGTCGCAGGGCTGGCCGTAGTCCTGAGCCAGCAGCTCCAGGAAGCCGCGCACCCGCTCCTCGATGCGACGCAGGCCGAGCAGCGCGATCAGCGCTTCGGACTGACGCATGCGGCTGGCCATGGATTTGACCAGGGTCACCGCCAGGTGGGGCGTGGCCTCGATCTCATCGATGGGCAGGCAGAGCAGATCGCTGTCGCAGAGGGTGATCGCCTCGTAGAGGTCGATGTTGGTGAGCGGTTCGCCGAAGGGCTCGTTAGGGCCGGCCAGGCCAAGCACCAGATCGTCGCCCTGTTCGGTGATGCAGCTGAGCTTGACCATGCCGCGGGTCACCAGCCAGATGTGCTGGCGCAGCAGGGGCACACGGCTGCCGGCCGCCAGGTGTACAAGGTCGCGACGCTGGTAGGTGTCCTCCAGGGAGGTGCGCAAACCTTTCTGGCCGTTGGGAGTGAAGACCATCGAGCCGCTGTGTGAAGGCTTGCGCCGAACTGTATGGAGCAGCACCGGCGCAGGGGCAAAGCCGCGGTAGTGCTTCGGTTAAGGCTGGGTTAGCCATTGGGCGCCCCAGCCACAGCAGGCGCAGGAAGCGTGTGCTGGCAAGGGTTCAGGCGTGGCTGAGGGCGTTGAGGGCCAGTCGCATCTCGGCGCCGCGCAGCGGCTCGGCCAGACCCTGCCACTCCTGCCAGCTGCAGGAGCGACGCTCGGCCATGAGGCTGCACAGGCCTGGCACCAGCTGGTCGGGTTCGCCATCCAGCTGACGGTGCAGGGCCGCATCGATCAACTGCAGGTCATTGAGATCGCCGAGCAGATCCTGCAGCTGCCGAAAGCGATTCACCCAGGGTTCGAACTGCGGCGGATCAAGGGGTTCAAGATTGCTGAGGCCATAGCGGGCCTTCTTGAGGCGACGGCGCAGCCGGTGCAGGTCGGCGATGGCCTCGCTGTCGTAGGGACTGGCGGCCCACCAGCCCGGCAGGCTTGTGAGCCCCGCCAGCACGGCCTGCACGAGCTCGGGCCGCCAGGCAGCCAACGTCTCCTCCCCCAGGGGCGTGAAGACGGGTTGCTTCAGCCACTGCTGCAGCGTTGCCAACAACTTGAGGTAACGACGCCCCTGCAGCGTGTCGACCAGATCCTCAAAGGCCAGCTGGCGCTCCCGCTTCAGTTGCTTCAGCAGGGGCTTGAGCTGGCGGATCTCCCGTTCCGGCAACTGAGGCAACAGCTGCTGATCGAGCCTCTGGCGCAGCACATCGAGATCACGGGTCAGGCCGAGGCGCCGGCGGATCCGGGCGATGCGTTGCGGGTCAACGGCATCAGGCAGCTTCAGGGCCGACGCGAACTGCTCCAGGGTGCTGCACAAACGCCGAAAGCTCACGCGCATCTGATGCAGTGCTTCCGGATCCCGATCGGAAAGCACCTCACCCTGCAGTGCCACCACACGCCGCAACCGTTCCGCCACGAGGGCCGAGGCCACCGCTCCACAGGGACTGGAAGCGAAAGCGATGGGCTCGCCGTCATGCACGAGACTGTCGCGGTTGAAACCAATCTGAAGCCGGCCCAGATAGCAGGCGTTAAGAGAAGGTTATGAGCCAGGCCAGGGAGATCAGCCTGCTACTTTCCAGCTGACGATTCAGGACAGCGCGTGAAGGCGACTCAGGTTGATGGGCATCAATTGCTCTGCCTCAACCAACATGAAGCGCTGATGCTGGCCCGTGTGTTTCAAGTGGCTCTGTTGCACGATGCCACCTGTGATTCGCTGCAAAACAACAGCGCCTTCGCCCTGTTCCATCGCCAGATGATGACGGCGCTGGCCTGCAGCCCGGCGGCTCTGGCACCACTGGCTGATCTGGAGCCTCAGGTGCGCAGCGGCGACAGCAGCAGTGCCGGCTTCGGCTGAGGCTCCGCCAGCCGCTCCAGGCCGATCAGCACCACGAACCAGGAGCCCTGAATGCCCAGGCAGCACAACAGGGGCAGAAGCAGCTGCTGCAGCTGACCTCGCCCTGAGCCCACCAACACGGTGCCGTCGCTGCTTTCCACCGGACGCGATTTCCAACGGACATCAGTCCAGCGCGATGCCGGATTCCACGCTGTCGGTCACAACACACCTGGAGCGTGAGCCTGCCGACGCGGATTCGGCCGTGACCTGTGGCTAGCTTTCGCCCAGTGGGTGCCCTTGCCCGTGCAAAGCCTGCCCCAGCTTCGGCCCACCCCCGGCTCGCTCGACTCGCGCCGACTGGAGGAGCGACCGGGCGACATGCCGAGCGCCCTGTTCCTCAGTGGCGGCCGGGCCGATACGGAGGTCTCGGTGGTCTGCCTAACGCAGGAGGGCCCGCAGCTGCACTGGCGCTGCAGCAACGATCAGCTGTGCGACCTGGTGGGCTCAGGCCTGCCCATGTGGATCCGCGTGAATGGCATCGGGCAGCCCCATCGCATCCGCGAGCTGCTGGAGATCTGCGCCATCCCGCCGGTGTTTGCCCCGCTGGTGCTGGACACCCCCCAGGCCACACGGGTGGATTCCCATGCCGATGTGGTGGCGGTGGTGCTGCATCGCCTGCGCTTCTGCCAGGACCCGCTGCAGCTGGTGAGCGATCAGGTGGCGATGCTGCTGACGGATCGGCGCCTGATCTCGATCGAGGAGGCGCCAAGCAGCCAACCCTTCGCCTCGCTGACGGAGTGGTTGCTGGAGCGCACACCGCCAGCGGCTGCCGAAGACCTCGACGATCTCCTCCATTACATGGTGGACAACCTGCTGGACGGGATCTTCCCGATGCTGGAGCAGATGGCCAACCGCCTCGACGACCTCGAGGAGGCAGCCCTGCGCGATCCGCGGCCGCGCATCCTCGGGCGGGCGTATCAGCTGCGCAACAACCTGCGGCGCATCCGTCAGCAGCTCTGGCCGCTGCGGCATCAGATCCTGCTGTTTCTGCGGCAAAACCAGCCGGTGATGGGCCCTGATGGCCTGCAGGGATTCCGGGAGATGGCTCAGAACGTGGAGCAGATCTTCGACAGCTGCGAGATCTTGCGCCATCAGTGTGATGCGGTGACCGAAGCACACATGGCCAGCACCGGCAACCGCATGAACCAGATCATGAAAACGCTCACGATCGTCTCAACGATTTTCGCGCCGCTCACCTTCATCGCCGGCATCTACGGCATGAATTTCGAAAATATGCCTGAGCTGCACTGGCATTACGGGTATATCGCCAGCCTGATTCTGATGGGTGCGATCGCCACCATTCAGGCCACCTGGCTCTGGCGGCGCGGCTGGTTCGAGGACTGGACGGCATCGCGGCGTTGATCGTGCTCGTTCTGGCGACCACCGAGTCCCACAGCGAGGTGGCGCTCCCCGTGGGCATGGAGCCGATGCTCCGCCTGATGGTCCGTGGGCTGCTGAACGGCCGGGGACGTGCTGGTCAGGCCGCACCAGGCGGAGACTGAGCGCTCAGGCGTCGTCGCGCATGCGGCGCATCCGCTCCTCCAGTGCTGCCATCACCTGCAGCGCGAACATCGGCGACTCCTGGATCGCGAACAGGAATTCCTCACGGTTGAGTTCGATCACCTCAGCGGCCTCAATGGCCCTGGCCGCGCCATGGCGGCGGTGATCCGCCTCCACGAGCGCACCGATGCCGAACAGCTGGCCTGGAGCCAACGTCTCCTCGACTCCAGTGGGCCAGTCGATCGCCACAGCACCGCTGAGCACAGCAAAGATGCTGTTGCCTGGATCCTGGTTCTGGAACAACAGCTCACCGGCAGCAAGCTTGCGAACGGCGACACGACCCGCGAGGGACTGAATCGTGTGAAGCGCTGTGATCTCCATCGGCAGGCCTTGGCAGATAACCAGCTTCGTACCTCTCGATGAAAATGGGGTGAAGAAGAGATCAAGAACAAGGCATTATCCGCTTGTCCGCAGGTCTGCCATGTCCAGTCATGTGGCGGTGTCCTGGGATGCAGGCGAGGCTTCAGGGCCTGAGCCAGGGTGGACGACAGACGCTGAGGCGCTGTGCCCATCGTGGGCTCCCTGCTGGCTGCCGCTCTGGCGTTGCCGCTGCGCTGCCCGCCATCGCCAGCACCACGGCTGCTTGCGGAGATGGAACTGCAGCGGCCCCAGGCAGCTGCCGATGCCAATGCCCATGCCGATGCCGATGCCGATCGGAAGAGCCGCGGCGGGTTCTCCGCCCTGAGCTACGACGGCGCTGCAGGTTCGGGGCGCGCTCGTCTGCTGCTGCTGAGCGACCTGCCGGCCGGTCGACTTCACAGCGTGGAGATCAGCGATCGGACTCTGCCGACTCCTGCCGACTGGGCCTCCGTCCAGTCGCTGCCGCTGGCCACGGGCCGTGTGCTCGATGGTGAGGCGATGGTGCTGGCGGATGGCCAGCTCTGGCTGGCCAGTGAAGGGCGCCGCAGTGCCGAGCGGAGAGCTCAGCTGCTGCGGCTGGATGCGCGCAACGGCACCGTTCTGCAGGAGGTGGAGCTGCCGCACGCCTGGCAGGCAGGCCCCGGACGGGGCCTGCCCAGCAACGGCGGCCCGGAATCACTCAGCAGGCTCAGCCCACCGGGCAAGCCGCTCACCCTGCTGATGGCCGCGGAACATCCACTGCTGCAGGACCCCGGCGATCGCGTTCGCCTGCTGCGCTGGTGGTGGCCGCGCGGAGGCGATCAACGCCGCGATGCGCCACAGGCCACCGAGCAGGGCAGCCTGCGCCTGCCGCAAGGGCCGGACTGGGGACTCACCGACCTGCTGGTGCTGCCACAAGGCAACCGGGAGCAGCGGCAGGACGCACCGCTGGTGCTGGCCCTGCTGCGGCAGTTCCTGCCACCGCAGCGCTGGAGCAACCGACTGGCTCTCTATGCCCTGCCAGCCCCCGGGCAGGTCAGTGACCCCCTGCAGGAGTGGGACCTCCAGACCATCGGCCTGACCCCGGAGAACTGGGAGGGACTGAGTCGTGGCCCCGCAGTCGATGCTCAGCACATCGGCCTGCTGCTGGTGAGTGATGACAACCTCAACCCCCTGCAGAGCAGTCGCCTGGCTCTGCTGGCTCTACCCAACACCGCCCTCTGCCAGCACCGCTGATGAACCGCCGCACCCTGCTGCTGCAGCTGCTCGGACTCGCCGCCGGCGGTGCCGGTGCGAGCGCAACGGCCGATCGTGCGGTGGCGGCGCCGCGCCCCGCCGGCCGTGTGGGGTCCATCCCCTTCCGTCCGCTGCTGGGGCCGATCCCGCTGCCCAGTGATGGCCTCAGCGCCACACAGCAGAGGCAGCACTACCGGCGCATCAACCTGGCGGATCGCCTGCTGCTGGCGAACGGCTACCGCAGCGACCTGCTGTTCAGCTGGGGCGATCCACTGGGAACGGGGCGCTTCGGCTTCAACAACGACTACCTGGCCTTCCAGTCCACAGGCCCGGACCGGGGCTTGCTGACGGTGAACTTCGAATACATCAGCGCCCGCCCCTGGGTCGCCGGCTACTCAGAGGCCATCGGCTCGGAGCTGCCGGTCGAACGCCTGGAGACTCTCCTGGCGGCCCGGGGTGGCCGGGTGAACGCCCTCGCCCTGGCGGCCGATGATCCTTTGCGCGCGCCACTGCTGGCGGTAGCCAGAGCCGCGATGGAGGACGTCGGCATCGGCGTCACAGCGATCGAGCGCGATGCCGATGGTCGCTGGCGGCTGCAGCCTGGCCGCCACGACCGCCGCATCACCGGTCTGAGCGGCTTGGGGGACCCAGCCCGGCGGCTGCGCTGCAGCGGTCCGGCCGCCGCCGTGTTCCGCCGTCGCGAACGGCTCGGCTACGACGACGGCCTCGGCGACAGCGTGATCGGAACGTTCGCCAACTGCGCCGGCGGTCAGACGCCGTGGGGCACGGTGCTGTCGGCGGAGGAGAACATCCAGGTGCAGGTGGTGGAGGCGGTCCATGCCGACGGGTCCTCGCCGGATCCAGGCCAGCGGCCCTTCCGTTTCGATGGCCGACGCCTCGAGGGGCTGGGTAACCCCTTTGGCCTGGCTGGCAACAAGTACGGCTGGATGGTGGAGCTCGATCCACGCCGCCCGGAGCAGGCCGCGGTGAAGCACACCGCCCTGGGGCGCTTTCGCCATGAAGCGGTTGCCGTGCGGGCGCGAGCCGGTGAACCCCTGGTGGTGTACTCCGGCTGCGATCGACACGGCGGACACCTCTACCGCTTCGTGAGCCAGGGCAGGATCCGCAACCCAGACGACACCGCCAATTCAGAGCTGTTGGAGCAGGGCCGTCTCGAGGCCGCTGTGCTGCAGCCGGATGGCTCTGGCCGCTGGCTGCCGCTGGACCCCCAGACACCGCTGCGGCCGATGCCGCCCAGTCATTGCAGTCGCCGCGGCGTTCCACAGGCCACCCTGCTGCCCCATAGCGACCGCACGCGCGCCGGAGCCGAAGCCTTCAACGACGATGCCTCGGTTGACGCCTACTGCCGGCGCTATCCCAGGTTGGCGGATCTCTACCCCGGCTCAGGCGACGAGCAACGGGGCGCGATCCTGATCGATGCCCATCTGGCTGCCAACGCCGTGGGTGCAACGCCGGCGGCACGACCGGAAGACACCGAACTGGATCCACGCAACGGGGATCTGCTGATCGCCTTCACCGCCGGAGGCAGCGATAACGAGGGGCGGGCCGATCCCGCCATCTTCCGCGGACCCAACGGCGAGCCGGACTGGCCCCATGGCTGGCTGATGCGCCTGCAGGAGGACCCGAATGGCACAACCTTCCGCTGGCGCATGGTGGCCACCGGCGGCACGCCCTGGCAGGGAGGCATGGGCTTCTCCCATCCGGACAACCTGGCGTTCGACAGGGCCGGCAATCTCTGGATGGTGACCGACCGACCCAGCGGTGGCAGCGACCTGGATGTGTTCGGCAACAACGCCTGCTGGCTCCTGCCGGCCAGCGGTCCCGCCGCCGGCCAGGCGTTGCTGTTCGCCTCCGGACCGATGGAATGCGAGCTGTGCGGCCCCTGTTTCGACCAGCAGGAGCGCACTTTGTTTCTGGCGGTGCAGCACCCCGGCGAGGATGGCGGCTGCCACCAGCGGGGGCAGGAGGAGTTCCAGGCCTTCACCCTGCGCGATCGCAACGGCGTGGCCTTCGACCAGCTGCGTCGGGTGCCGCTGGGATCGAACTGGCCCTCGGGGGTGCCAGGACGTGCACCCAGACCCGGGGTGGTGGCCATCCGCCGCAGCGATGGGGCCGCGCTGCTCAGCGCCGCCGGGCCTGCAGCCATGGAAACGTTTCGCTCTCCATAACCTGATGGCAACTCTTTCTCCCTATCTGTAGAGGCAGAAACACGCGCCCCATGCGCCAGGCCGGTCTGCCCAGTGAGCTCACGATCAACCGTGAGCTGAGCTGGATCGCCTTCAACGAACGGGTGCTGGCTCAGGCACTCGACCCACGCACACCGCTGCTGGAGCAGGCGAAATTCAGCGCCATCTTCAGCAACAACCTCGATGAATTCTTCATGGTGCGGGTGGCCTCCCTGCAGTCGCAGCTGCATGCGGGTGTTCAGCGTCTGAGCGAAGACGGACGCACCCCCGAACAGCAGCTGGAGGAGATCCGCCGCCGGCTTGAACCCCTGCTACTCCTGCAGCAGAGCCATTACCGCAACACCCTCAAGGAGAAGCTGCGGGAGCAGGGAATCCACCTGCTTGATTATCAGCAGCTCTCACGCCGGCAGAAGGACTGGGCCAGCAGCTTCTTCCAGACCGCCGTCTTTCCGGTGCTCACGCCGCTGGCGGTTGATCCGGCCCACCCCTTCCCGTTCATCAGCAACCTCAGCCTGAACATTGCGGTGCTGGTGCGGGATCCACACAGCCAGCGCAGGCAGTTCGCCCGCATCAAGGTTCCTCAGAAAAACCTGCCGCGGTTCGTGCGCATCCCCACGGAACTGCATGGCGGCCGCGTACCCGCCCCGCGCTACATGGCGGTGCCGCTGGAGCAGCTGATGGCCTTCAACCTGCAGCGTCTGTTCCCAGGCATGACGATCGAAGGTCACTACTTCTTCCGTGTGACCCGCGATGCGGACCTGGAGCTGCGCGAACTCGAGGCCGACGACCTGATGGTGGCCCTGGAGCAGGGCCTGCGCAAACGGCGCATGGGCGGTGAGGTGGTGCGGCTGGAGGTGGCCAATGAGATGCCCGAACCACTGATGCAGCAACTGATGCGCGGCATGGAGGTGGAGGAGATCGACCTGTACCGCATCAACGGCCCCCTCGGCCTCGACGATCTGATGAGTCTGCTGGCGATCGCCGCACCGGAACTGAAGGACAAGCCGTTTCGTGGACGGACGCCGCGCAGCCTGCAGCGCAGCCAGAGCAGTCAGCTGGAGGATGGCTCGCTGAGGTTTCAGGAATTCGAGAGCATCTTTTCGGTGCTGCGCCGCGGCGATGTGCTGCTGCACCACCCCTTCGATCTGTTCTCCACATCGGTGGAGGAGTTCATCAACCAGGCCGCCGACGACGCCTCGGTGCTCGCCATCAAGATGACGCTCTACCGGGTGTCGAAGGAT
>CAIZNP010000060.1 GCA_903934375.1 uncultured Synechococcaceae cyanobacterium | reverse complement strand
TCTCCGAGATCAGCCACGAGCACATTGAGACGCCGCACACGGTGCTCAACGTGAACGACCAAATGAAGGTGATGATCATCGACCTTGACGCCGAGCGCGGTCGCATCTCGCTGTCCACCAAGGCTCTCGAGCCCGAGCCCGGCGACATGCTTACCGATCCCCAGAAGGTGTTCGAGAAGGCCGAGGAGATGGCCGCCCGCTACAAGCAGATGCTGCTGGAGCAGGCTGAGGATCACGAGCCGATGGGCGTCACCCTCGACTGATTCTCCCCATGGCCAGGTTGCTGCTGCGCGGCACAGGCCTCGGTGATGTGGAAGCGGTGCTGTTCGACAAGGACGGCACCCTCAGCATCAGCGAGCCCGAACTGCTGACCCTGGCCCAGGCCAGGGTCTTTCTCTGTCTGGGGCAGGTGCAGGCTTGCCAGCGGCCCGAGCTGGAGATCCTGCTGCGGCGTGCCTACGGCTTGCGTGGCTGCTCTGCCGACCATGTGGCTGATCCGGGCAGCGATCCAGCCGCCGGCCGTCCTGCCATCTGCCCGGCCGGTATCACCGCCGTTGCCAGCCGCGAGCACAATCTGATCGCTACGGCCACCGCCCTGGTGCAGGTGGGTCTGGGCTGGCCCGAGGCGCTGGAGCTCAGCGAGAAGGTCTTCGCTGAGGCCGATGCGGCCGATGCCCGTCGCGCCGCTGCCGGTGCGGCCCGTGCCACCAGTGCCACAACCGATGGGCTGCAGAGCTGGCTGGAGCAGCTGCGCAGTGCTGGTGTGGTGTGCGCCGTGATCAGCAACGACGACATCGCTGGCATCGAGTATTTCCTGGCCAGCCATGGCCTCGCGTCGTACTTCGCTGGCTTCTGGAGCGCCGAGCACAGGCCTCGCAAGCCCGATCCCGCCGCCGTTCACAGCCTCTGCGACCAGCTGGGTGTTCCCGCTGGTCGCTGTGCCCTGATCGGTGATGCCAACAGCGACCTGCGCATGGCGGTAGCGGCGGGCATCCCCCACCAGCTGGCCCTGGGCTACACCGCTGCCTGGCGTACGCCACCGGCGCTGGCGGAACCCCATCCGCTGGTGCACCACTGGAGCGAACTGGCGCTGGGCTGAGCCGCCACCACCGCCGGTGCCAGAGGTGCCATGACACACAGATTGTGGTGGCTCTCAGCGTAAGGTTGTGGCCCATTCAGCGCCCTACAGCCGGTATGAGCAGCCCCACCGGATCGCCCTCCCGCTACGTTTTCACCTCTGAGTCGGTCACCGAAGGGCATCCCGACAAGATCTGTGATCAGGTGAGCGATGCGGTGCTCGATGCGTTGCTGGCCCAGGATCCGGCCTCGCGTGTGGCCTGCGAAACCGTTGTCAACACCGGCCTCTGCCTGATCACCGGCGAGGTCACCACCAAGGCCCGGGTCGACTTCAACACACTGGTGCGCGGTGTGATCCAGCGCATCGGCTACAGCGGCGCCAGGGCCGGCGGCTTCGACTCCAACAGCTGTGCGGTTCTGGTGGCGCTCGACCAGCAATCTCCCGACATTGCCCAGGGGGTCAACGAAGCCGACGACCATGCTGGCGATCCCCTCGATCTGATCGGAGCGGGCGACCAGGGGATCATGTTCGGCTACGCCTGCGATGAAACCCCGGAGCTGATGCCGTTGCCGATCAGCCTGGCCCACCGGCTGGCGCGACGCCTGGCTGAAGTGCGCCACGACGGATCGCTCGGTTACTTGCTGCCCGAC
Source organism: uncultured Synechococcaceae cyanobacterium (assembly GCA_903934375.1). Classification (GTDB taxonomy): domain Bacteria; phylum Cyanobacteriota; class Cyanobacteriia; order PCC-6307; family Cyanobiaceae; genus Vulcanococcus. Next base: position 2,980 of record CAIZNP010000060.1, on the reverse strand, counting down.
GGCAAGACCCAGGTCAGCGTCGTCTACGAGAACGACGTGCCGGTGGCGATCGACACGATCCTGATCTCCACCCAGCACACCGCCGAGATCGATGGCATCAGTGAGGAGAAGGCGCTGCGCGAGCGCATCGCCGCCGACCTCTGGAGCCATGTGGTGGAGCCCGCCACCGCCGATCTCAGCCTCAAGCCCGCCAAGGACAGCACCCGCTTCCTGGTGAACCCCACCGGCAAGTTTGTGGTGGGCGGTCCTCAGGGCGATGCCGGCCTCACCGGCCGCAAAATCATCGTGGATACCTACGGCGGTTACGCCCGCCACGGCGGTGGCGCCTTCTCCGGCAAGGATCCCACCAAGGTCGACCGCTCCGCTGCCTACGCCGCCCGCTACGTGGCCAAAGCCCTGGTGGCCGCCGGCCTGGCCCGCAAGGTTGAGGTGCAGCTCAGCTATGCCATCGGCGTGGCCCGCCCGGTGAGCATCCTGGTGGAGAGCTTCGGCACCGGGGCCATCAGCAACGCCGACCTGACCGCCCTGGTGCAGGAACATTTCGACCTGCGCCCCGGCGCGATCATCGAGACCTTCGGCCTGCGCCAGCTGCCTCAGCAACGCGGCGGACGCTTCTATCAGGACGTTGCCGCCTACGGCCATTTCGGCCGCAGCGATCTCAACCTCCCCTGGGAGGACGTGGACGCGATCGCTGCCAGCCTCAAGCAGGCCACTGCGGCGCGCGTCGCTGTTTGAGGTTGAGGTCTGCGCCGCTCGGCCAGATTCCCTGGCAAGCCAAGCAGCCTCGGCCGTCCGCCTCCACCAGCAGATCACCCCATGGCCCATGCCGCTGAGCCCCTCGGCATGGGCGTCGATCTGGGCACCAGTGGCCTGCGGCTGGCCCTGATTCAGCCCGATGGCCGGATGCTGGCGGAGCTCGACTCCGCCTATCCCACGGCCTTTGAGGATCCACGCGGTTGGCGTGCTGGCCTGATCGCACTGTGTGCTCAGCTCCCGCCTGGGCTGCGGCAGCGGGTGGCCGCGATCGCTGTCGACGGCACCTCCGGCACCCTGCTGCTCTGCCGCCCCGATGGCAGTCCGGCACCGGATCCGTTGGGGTTGGCCCTGCCCTATCACCGGGCCTGCCCAGAGCAGGCCGGCGCCGCTGCGGCCCTGGTGGGTCGAGCTGCTGCAACCACGCCGGCCGCCAGCGCCAGTGGCAGTCTCGCCCGCGGCCTGGCCCTACTGGCCGAAGCCGATCAGGCCGACCTGCGGGGCCCCTGGCTGCTGCGCCATCAGGCCGACTGGCTGATGGGCTGGCTGCTGGCCGACTGGCGCTGGGGCGAGGAGGCAAACAACCTGCGCCTGGGTTGGGACCTCCACGCCCAGGCTTGGCTCGGTGCGATCGCCGCGCAGCCCTGGAGCGCGGCCCTGCCCCAGATCTGTGCCAGCGGTGGCGTGCTTGGCCCGTTGGCTGCCGCGGCGGCCTCAGCCCTCGGCCTGCCGGCCGGCTGCCGCGTGGTGGCGGGTAGCACCGATGCCAGCGCCGCCGTGCTGGCGGCCGATCCCGCGCCCGGCGATGGCATCACCGTGCTGGGCACCACCCTGGTGCTCAAGCAGTTCAGCCCACTGCCGCTGGCCGGAGCTGGCCTCAGCTGCCAGCGGCTGGCGGGACAGAGCCCGGAGGGGCCGTGGCTCGTGGGCGGTGCCTCCAATGCCGGTGCCGGGGTGCTGCGGCGCTTCTTCTCGGATGGGCAGCTGGCGGACCTGAGCCGCCAGATCGATCCACGCCGGTCCAGCGGCCTGCTCCTGCGCCCCCTGCCGCGCCCGGGCGAGCGCTTTCCGCTGGATGATCCGGCTCTGGAGCCGATCCTGGAGCCCCGGCCGGTCAGCGATGCCCTCTATCTGCAGGGCCTGCTGGAGGGGCTGGCGGTGATCGAGCGCGACGGCTGGCGTCGGCTGCAGGCGCTGGGGGCGCCGCCTGTGCGGCGGGTGCTGAGCCTCGGCGGCGGAGCGCGCAACCCCCAGTGGCGCCTGATCCGCCAGCGCCTGCTGGGTGTGCCGGTGCTGAACCGGCCTGAGGCCAGCGCCGCCCGTGGCATGGCCAGACTGGCGGTCCGTGCCGTCTGCCCGCCATGAACGAACGCCTGCGCGCCTGGATCTCCATGGCCCTGTTTGTGGTGCTGGCCGGCTATGTCGGCTTCAGCGCCCTGCGGCTGGGGCTGCTGCTCTGGCAGCGCTTCGGCGCCGGCTGAGCCGCTGGTCTCAGAATCAGCTCCAGTTCGCCCCCTCGCCGCCCATGGCCGCCGACCCCCTCAGCCCCGCCGTGAGCGATCGGATCTGCAAGCACATGAACGACGACCACGCCGAAGCCGTGCTGGCCTATGCGCGCCACTACGGCGGTGTCGCCAACCCCGTGGCGGCGCGGATGCTGGCGGTCACCCCCGAGGCCATGCGCCTCGAGGTGGATGGCGCCAGCGTTGAGGTGCCGTTCGATCACACCCTCAGCGACAGCGAAGACGCCCATCGCACCCTGGTGGCAATGCTGCGCGCCATGCCGCAGGCCTGAGCGCCGAGCCTGAACTGTCGGCCTGAGCGGCGGGCTCCGACGGATCACCTACGCCTGCAGCGGGAATGCTCAGGTCGGTGTACGCCGGCCGAACGATGCTGCCGCTGCTCTGGCGCGGGGCCCTCGCCCTGATCAGCGCGCCGCGATGCCCCGCCTGTGGGGGCGTCACAGCCGAGCCACGGAGCGCTGCCGGGCCGGCCCCCCTCTGCGCTGCTTGCTTCACGCCCCTGGGCCTGCCGACCGGCGGCATTCAGGGCGATGAGCCGTTGATCTGGTGCGCCCTCGGGGCTTATGCCGGCGGTCTGCGCCGCCTGTTGCTCCGTCAGCGCCCCAGGCCCCAACCGGCTCTGATCGCGGCGCTGGCCGTTGAGCTGCACAGCTGCTGCGCCCAGGCTCAGGCGGGTTCGCTGCTGGTGCCGATCCCCAGCTGGA
>CAIZNP010000059.1 GCA_903934375.1 uncultured Synechococcaceae cyanobacterium | reverse complement strand
TCCCGAGCCTCAGATCAACGTTTCCATAGGCGCCAAAGGAAACGGCGGCAATCCCTGGCCTTAAATCAGAGGGTGGGATTCCCGTGAACAGCGTAAGCAGATCAATCGAGGCCAGCGGTATCTCGCCGGACCAGCCGAAGCGCACCGGCTCGATGTCAAGGGTGAACAGGTCGACGGGAAGGCCCAGCAGCAGGCCCAGGGCGCTCTCGGGTCGATCGAGGATGGGGAGGCCAAAGTCCACGCGCCCGCCTGGCTGGACGATGGTGCCGGTCGGGGTTTGCTCGGCCTTCCCCTGGGCAGTGAGAGACTGCACAAACGAGGCAAATTCATTACCACTGGCCAGTCCCGACTGCAGGGTGGAACTCCATCCGGCCACCAGGCTCTCGAGCGATGGAAGTTTGCCCGAGCCGGTGAGTTGTGGTCCCGCCAGACTTTCAAGATCCTTGAGCACCAGATCACCGATCAGCCGGCCGCCTGTGCCTGCGCCGCCCGTGATTGTGTTGAGCGTGCTCTGCAGGCTGAGCAGGCCCGTGGCGGTCTCATAGAAGCTTGTCAGGCCAGTGCCGAGGGAGGTGCCTGAAAGGACGGATTGCAGGATGTCGTAGAGCTTGAGGGTGCGCAGTTCGAGTACGGATTCGTGCCCTGGCAGTGCGTTGCCGAATACCCTTTGTGCTGCGTACCACTCGGCAAAATCGGCGAGCGGCTTTTGATTGAGGAATTCGATGACCGGGCGCACGGGCGCGAGCATCGATTCCAGTTGTGAGACGGCAGGCCTGAGCAGTTCGCCAACGCTTCCTGCGTCGATGGTCGTGTCGTAGAAGCCTAGGTTTGTTGTCGCCTTGTTGCTACTAGCGTTCCAGGTTGACTCGAGCTTGAGGTTGGTGGAGATGCCGGGCAGTCGGATGTTGTTGAATGTGCTGCCAAAAAGCGACAGGTCGAATGGACTGTTGTGCAGAGCAGACAGGCCGAGATCCAGTTTGCTCGCCAATTCAACATTGCTGCTCCACTTCAGCTCCTCTCCCAGTTCCAGGCGGTTGTCATCGTCGCTGCTGGTGCCTTCATCCAGATCGACGCGGATGTCGCCTTTGATCCCGCTGCCGTTGTTGCTCAGCGACAGCGTGTAGGGGCCCAGGTTTGTGCTTAGTGGTGATGAGTTCAGCTCCAGTCCCACGTCGAGTTGTGCGCTGATCGGCTGGCTGACATTCAGATAGGGCTTGAGAGTGCTGTCGAGCCCCAACGAAAGATCAACGCTGTAGCCCACTCTTCCTGCCAGTTCGGCCTGAAAGTCGAGGCCAAGCAGTGGGTCGAGCTGGTCATTTTCAAACTTGAAGTTGTTGGCGGCAAAAACTCCGCCAAGCCTCAGGTCCAGCTGCAGATCACGATTGTCGTTGGTCAGTCTCAGGGCGATATCATTGGCGTCCACGACGCTGTCACCATTGCGGTCTGCAAGCGGCACGCCGAGGTCATCGAGAAGCTCGTAGGTGAGATCCCGCAGCGTTGGCAGATCCACTGCCGTTCGCAGCTGTTTCAGCAGGGTGATCAGCTGGCCCAGCCCCTCTTCCAAACCAGTGCGCATACCGGAGAGATCGAGCTGTTTGGCCAGCCCCAGTTGCGGCAGGCGATCCAGCACTTGACCCAACGTGATTTGCAGTTCTTCCAGGGATGCACCGATAAAGCGCAGGGATTCACCCACCCTCGTTGGATTGCCACCCAGGGCTGCCTGCAGGAAATCGGTGAGATCTGGGCCAGCCTTGGCCCATTCCTGACCCGCACCTTGTCTGTCGCGCAGCGCCACGGCCAGGCCCAAGCCGATGAAGGCGCCCACCTCGGGTGTGTTGAGCAGGCCGAGCGCCTCCCCCGCCACGAGGCCTGATTCCAGGGCCAGGCGTTTTTGCCTGTCAGCCGACTTGGGGAAGTTGGCAAAGAGAGTGTTCAATGCCCCCCCCAGTGCCTGCCTTCCCAGCTCCGTGGTGGCGCGCAGGCTCAGTGCAGCCGCAAGCGAACCCGGCAGGGTGGCTAAGGTGTCGGCAACTTGATCAATCAGGATGAAGAGCTCGCTGCGACCATCGGGGAACAGCGAGCGGATGCGATCCTCGGCCGATGTCCGGAAAGCTGTATAAAGCTCGCCGATTCGCCTTGCTTCGCTGCTGCCATTGAGCCCCTGAGCGATCAGAAATCGAGCGAGGTCAACGAGAGCTGCTTTGGCGAGAATGTCCTTGACATAGTCTCCATCGCGCTGGAGCTCGCCGTAGTAGTTGAAGAAGCCACTGCTGAGCCAGCGGGTGTTGTCCTTGCTCTCGACAACGACCTTCGTGTACGAAGGTTCACCCACCCTTCCTGGCAGGCTGATCGCCGTTCTGCCGACTCCCCAGCCAGCATCATCCAGAAATACCGAATTGTGCCGCCAAATGAGTGTGGGCTCGGCCATCTGCAGATAGTGCAGATATCCAGGAATGTGCAGCTCTCCTGCCATCTGCACAATGTCTCCTTCCACTTGGAAGTAGGACGCCCGGCCGAGGCTGTTCTGCAGCTTGGCCGGGTCCAGGGAATTCAGAACTCTGCTGCTGATTCCAGGTGAGTTAAATACGGCGATTTCACGTATCGGAATCTGCCGGCGCGAGGCTTCTATGGCGAGCAACTGGCTCAGCGAGCCACCAAGGCTGTGCCCAGTGATGTCAATCGACACCCCATTTCTCGTGAGCTTTGCCAGGTCGTTGAGCAACGTTGCAATCGTGCCATGGACGGTTAGGGTCTGGCTGTTGGCATAGATCTGATCCATGCCGACACCGGTCGGGTCGGCATCGCTGAGGACGTCCTCCGGCATTTCGGATGTACCTCGCACTGCCAGAATCGCTTGACCACCTCCAGCAGGGTTCACCGGCAGAAGCTGGATGGCATTGAAATATTTTCGATTGGGATCGATCGCGGGATCGCTGCTGTACTCCTTGCCGAATTTGTAGCCCAACTGACCTAGCAGATTGAAGGCTTTGGTGCCAAAGGTTAGCTCTGTAGTCTTTTCCGTGAGAAGGGCATTTGCGGCCGCAATCTCCTTTTCGAGCTTTTCGATCTGAGCCTGTAATGCTGTCGTGGATGCGAGAGAGCGCAGGCTGCTGAGCTCCTGCGTCTTTTTTGTAATTTCGTTCTTGAGTTGGTCGATGATCGGGTTGAAGGTTGTTTTCAGCTTCTGGAGAGCTTTGGCTGCAGTGAGCCCGCCAAACCCATCGCTGAAGGATGGGTAGCAAACCAGCTTGGCAATCCACTCCAGTACGACATACCTGTCTTGTTCAAGTTGGGTGAGTGCCGCGGGCATTTTGGACTCCGTCTATCGCTTGATATTAGCCCGTTGGATGGGTGGGAGTTCATCTGCGGTCATCGAATGGACTGGTATCTGTTTATGCCAATGTCGACAAAGTCGCTGCTTGCGCAAGCCCCGTGGCTTTACGCCGTCTTGTGGCCAGGGGGATCTGCTTGAGCATGTGTGAAACGATACCTGTTGGACAGGGCCTCGTAGAGTTTCTTGTCTATGTCAGGATCATGGGTAGCGATACCCAGCTCAATAGGACCCTGAAGCGGTGAAGGTCACCGCTGCTCCCGGACCGCCGGGCAGCTGCTTGGCAGCAAGACGCCTGTGCATCCAAACGATGACGTGAGCGCGGTGCAGTCGATTAACGACTCGTATCCCGCCGCGATGAACATGGCCGCTGTGCTCGATGTGCCCCAGCAACGAGTCCGGGTTTGCCGCGTCGGGAGTTGTTTCGAATCCCCTGTCCGCGACCTGTGAGGTTGCTGGCAGCATGCCGCCGCCGAACCAGTCGATCTGGTTATTCAGACTGGAATACGGAGCCTTGGAGCCGTGATGCCTTCACCTGTTTTCTGAGTGACGGAGTAGGGCAGCAGTCTCGCGGCCGGGCCACCCGGAAGGGCCCTTCGAGGCTGGCTTGGGCGCGGCTGGTTCAAGCCCTGCTCCGGGGTAGGCCGTTCCAGGCGAGGGCTCGGCGAGTTTGCTGCCATGACGGTCTGTGCCGCGACGCCCCAGGTCTTACACCGCCGCCAGCACCTTCGCCTCCTCCTCGGCGCTGATCACCCGGCCGCTGTCGCCAAAGCCCTCGATCTGATCGAAGTTGAGGTAGCGGTAGAGCTCGGCGCCGAAGGGGTCGATCCGTTCGGCGGCGATCGCCAGGTAGTCGTCCTTGCTGGGGATGCGGCCCAGCTGGGCGCACACCGCCGCCAGTTCGGCGCTGCCCAGATACACCTGCGAGCCGTTGCCGAGGCGGTTGTTGAAGTTGCGGGTGCTGGTGGAGAACACGGTGGTGTTGTCGTCCACGCGGGCCTGGTTGCCCATGCACAGGGAGCAGCCGGGCATCTCCATGCGTGAGCCCGCCGCCTCGAAGGTGGCGTAGTAGCCCTCTTCCTTCAGCTTCTCCTCATCCATGCGCGTGGGCGGGCACACCCACAGGCGGGCGGCGTTCTGCCCCTGGCCCTCGAGCACGTTGGCGGCGGCGCGGTAGTGGCCGATGTTGGTCATGCAGGAGCCGATGAACACCTCATCGATGCGCTCACCCGCCACCTCGCTGAGCGTTTTCACGTTGTCGGGATCGTTGGGGCAGGCCACGATCGGCTCGGTGATTGCATCGAGATCGATCGCGATCACAGCGGCGTACTCGGCATCGGCATCCGCCTCCAGCAGTTGCGGATTGGCCAGCCAGGCTTCCATCGCCTGGATGCGGCGGGCCAGGGTGCGGGCATCGCTGTAGCCGCGGGCGATCATGTTCCTGAGCAGTGCCACGTTGCTGCGCAGGTATTCACTCACCGTTTCAACAGAGAGCTTGATCGTGCTGCCGGCGCAGGAGCGCTCGGCGGTGGCATCGGTGAGCTCGAAGGCCTGCTCAAGCTTGAGATCGGGCAGCCCCTCGATTTCCATGATCCGGCCGTTGAAGATGTTCTGCTTGCCCTCCTTGGCCACCGTGAGCAGCCCCTGCTGGATGGCCACATAGGGGATGGCGTTCACCACATCGCGCAGGGTGACGCCCGGTTGCAGCGAACCGGAGAACTTCACCAGCACCGATTCGGGCATGTCCAGCGGCATGGCGCCGATGGCGGCGGCGAAGGCCACCAGGCCGGAGCCGGCAGGGAAGGAGATGCCCAGGGGGAAGCGGGTGTGGCTGTCGCCGCCGGTGCCCACCGTGTCCGGCAGGAGCATGCGGTTCAGCCAGCTGTGGATGATGCCGTCGCCGGGGCGCAGGGCGACGCCGCCGCGGGAGGCCATGAAGTCGGGCAGTTCAGCGTGGGTTTTCAGATCCACCGGCTTGGGATAGGCGGCGGTGTGGCAGAAGCTCTGCATCACCAGATCAGCGCTGAAGCCCAGGCAGGCCAGCTCCTTCATCTCGTCGCGGGTCATCGGCCCGGTGGTGTCCTGGGAGCCGACGGTGGTCATCAGCGGCTCGCAGCTGGTGCCAGGGCGCACGCCCGCCAGGCCGCAGGCCTTGCCCACCATCTTCTGGGCCAGGGTGAAGCCCTTGCCGGTGTCGGCAGGGGCCACTGGGCGGATGAACAGATCGGAGGGGGGCAGGCCCAGCTGGGCGCGCACCTTGTCGGTCAGGGAGCGACCGATCAGCAGCGGGATGCGGCCGCCGGCACGCACCTCATCGGTGATGGTGCTGGGCTTGAGTTCGAAGCGGGCCACGATCTCAGCCGCGCCCGCTTCACCGGCGGCGCGCTCGATCGTGCCGGCGTAGGGGCGGATCGTGATCACATCACCCGTGTTCAGGGCGGTCACGTTGCACTCGATCGGCAGGGCGCCGGAATCTTCGGCGGTGTTGAAGAAGATCGGCGCGATCTTGCCCCCCAGCACCACGCCACCGCTGCGCTTGTTGGGCACGTGCGGGATGTCGGAGCCGGTGTGCCAGAGCACGGAGTTGATGGCCGATTTGCGCGAGCTGCCGGTGCCCACCACATCGCCCACGTAGGCCACCGGATGGCCCTTGGTTTTCAGCTGGGTGATCTGCTCGAGGCCGCCGGGCATGCGGGTTTCCAGCATCGCCGTGGCGTGCAGGGGGATGTCCGGCCGGGTGGTGGCGTGGGTGGCGGGGGAGAGGTCGTCGGTGTTGGTCTCACCCTCCACCTTGAACACCGTCACGGTGATCTCAGCCGGCAGTTCGGGCTTGGCGGTGAACCATTCGGCGGCGGCCCAGCTGTCGATCACCCGC
>CAIZNP010000058.1 GCA_903934375.1 uncultured Synechococcaceae cyanobacterium | reverse complement strand
TGCAGGCGCTCGAACATGGCGTCGTGCAGGCTGATGCTGATGCGGTTGGCACGGCGCTGGCCCCTGGCCTGCGACTTCGAGCCGGTCATCGTTCTTGCACTCGACTGCTATGTCTTCTACAGCATCTATAGCGCTTCTACAGCACCCTTCTCCTCAAGGTCGCTCACCCGCCTCTCCAGGGCTTCCAGGCGTTGGCTCACCGGGCCGTGCTCTGCAGCACTATCCAGCGGCATTTTTAGATCCTGCATCACCAACATGGTGATGTAAGCCGTAATACTCAGCGCCTGCTCGGAGGCGCGCTGTTTGATGGCCTTGATCAGCTCGGTCGGCAGCACCATCGACAGCTGTTTGCGCGCGGTCATGTGGTGGGATCGGGAGTCGGCAGGGAGGGCGTCTTGCGCCGCAAGGCTTCCCTCATGATGCAGCACTCTGCCGCACCTTGTGCTGGGGTGCCCGAGTGCCGGCGTAGAGCCCGGTGAGTTCCGTTGTGGCCAGCAGGTGCCCTGCCATCGCCATGGTCAGGTCGGTCACGGTGCTGCCCGGCGGCAGGGGCAGCTCCTGATCCAGGGCATGCAGCCGGAAGCGGTAGCGATGCAGCTGCCCCGCCGGCGGCAGCGGCCCTTGATAGCCGAGGCGCTGAAAGGTGCTCACTCCCCAGCAGCGGCCCTGGCGGGCCCCATTCGCCAGCTGAGCTGTGCGCTCCAGGCCGGCGGGCAAGCGCTGCAGCGTCGCCGGGATGTTGAACAGCACCCAGTGCACCCACGGGCCTGTCGGGGCATCGGGGTCGTCGACCACGAGTGCATAGCTCACGGTGCCGCTCGGAGCGCCGTGCCAGTGCAGCGGCGGCGAGAGGTTCAGTCCCTCGCCGCTGTGCAGGGCGGGGATCCGGTCGCCATCGGCGAAGGCCGGTGAGTCGAGCCGGAACGAGCCGTTGCTGCAAGCCATCGTGAATCCCGGGATGATGCACTGCCGGCAGCCTGCTGGCCTGGCTGCGTGTCTCCCGTTGCCGGAGCCGTTCCGACGCCCCATGGCGTCATCGCTGCTGCAGCTGTGCCGCTGCGGCTGCCGCGCCGCGCCGCGTTCTGTACAGCAGGGATGTCCCTGCGCTGTCTTTCTCTTCTGCGGGATAGCCAACGGGGCCGGGGGAGCAAGGGGGATACCCCCCTCCCCCGCTCTCTCGCCACCGCTGCGATGACCTTCGCCTCCCCGCTGCTGCTGACGCAGGTGCCGGTGCTGGACGTGCCGTTGACGACACGGCTGAGCCTGGTGCTGATCGTGGCGGGCCTGTTGCTGTTCCTGTGCGCCGCCCTGGTGCAGCAGTGGCGCGGCCAGGCCTGAAGCACAAGCGCTTCGCTCTGTAGGCGCCGGCCGCCTCGGCCGTTCCGTCTCCATAGGTTTCGCCCTCAAGGCCAGAGACCAAGCCATGATCGAACGCCTGAACGACCTGCCCGCCGGCTCCCTCGGCTTCCACTGCACCGGCCGACTCAGTGCCGAGGATGTGGAGCAGGTGCTGGCACCAGCCATCAGCGAGGCCGTTGCCGAATACGACCGGGTCAAGGCCCTGCTGCTGTTCGATGCCGGCTTCGAAGGCCTCAGCATCGCCGCCGCCTGGGAGGACACCGGACTGGGCCTGCGCTACTGGGATGGCTTCGAGCGCCTGGCCATCGTCACCGACCTGGGCTGGATGCGGCATGGGTTGCGCGCCCTGGCGGTGCTGCTGCCCTGCCCGTTGCAGATCTTCGGGCTTGCGGAGGCGGCGAACGCCCGGCGCTGGCTGAGCGAATCACTCGGCACCATCCATCTCGACCGCCAGGAGGAGGTGATCACCCTCAGCCTGATCGGCCAGCTGGATCCGCAGGCCTATGCCCGCATCGACGATGATCTGGCACAGGCGTTCAGCGCCGTGGACCAGCCGCGTGTGCTGCTGGATCTGCGTCAGTTCGATGGCTGGCAGGGGCTGGCTGCCCTGCGCCAGCACTTGGCGCTGATCCGCGAATACCGCCAGCGACCAAAACGACTGGCGGTGGTCAGCGCCCGGGGCCGCCGCCCTCTGGCCCAGCGGTTGCTGCAGCCCTTCAGCCAGGCCACGCGCCGCAGCTTCACATCCGGCGATCTGCTCGCGGCCCAGGAGTGGGTCGGCGCGGATTGATGCGCCGCCGCCGCCGCCAGCCCGCTGCCAGTGCCGGGCACCCGTTTCCACACACACCTGCAGATCCGCCATGAATACCCAGCACTGCCAGACCTGTTCCTATTGGGATCAGAGCCATGGGCTGGAGATGACCAACCTGGGGTCGATCGCACCCTGCATCCGCCATGCCCCGGCCCACTACAACCTGGAGACCGTGCAGATGAGCGGGGCAGCCATGAACTTCTCGACCTATCCCAGCAGCCCCGATCACTCGACCATGCAATTACCGATTGCACTCTGGCCCTACACCGGCCGCAATCAGATCTGTGGTGATTACCAGCCCTGCGACCTTGAGGAAAATGCCCGCCGCTCTCGCCTGCGTTCGGCACCCCTGGCCTGAGCCATTGCCTGCTGCGCTGTTGCCGCAGATGTGTCGACGACAGCATGGATCAGCGAGCGATTCTTAGCCTGATGAGGTCATCCTCAAACCGGGAGGTCAAGCAGCATGGGCCTGATCAAATTGGAGCCCCTGAGTGAAATTGAAGTGATCATGGATCGTGCCATGGGCTGGCCGATGCCTCGCCTGGGAGCGGGCCTGGCGATGAGCGAGTGGGGACCGCGCGTGGACATCAGCGAGAGCGATGGCACCTATCTGTTCAAGGCCGATCTTCCTGGCATGAACAAGCAGGATGTGTCGGTCACGCTGTCGGGCGACATGCTCACCATCAAGGGCGAGCGCAAGCGCGAGAGTGAGGAGACGAAGCCGCACTTCCACCGGATGGAGCGCAGCACCGGCAGTTTCAGCCGCAGCTTCTCCCTGCCGGAGGATGCCGATCCTGGCAGCATCCACGCCCACTGCGAGAACGGTGAGCTCACGATCAGCATCGCCCGCAAGGCCGGCAGCCCCGCCAAGGAGCCGGTGAGTGTTCCGGTGGACTGAGCTGTGAGCGATCAGCGATGAGCTCGGCGCTCACAGCTCAGTCCGCGTCGGTGTAGCGGTCGCGGATGGTGAGGATCTCTGCCTGGTGCTTCCTCACTGGCGCGACGCAGGCAGCATCAAACTTGCCGATCGCCACGAGACGTTCAAGCTCGCTGATCGACTCCTCGATTGGCCAGGGTTGCTTGTAGGGGCGGTGGCTGATTAGAGCATCGAGCACATCGGCCACGGCGATGATCCGTGCCTCCAGGGCCACCGCGTCACCAGCAAGGCCCAGCGGGTAGCCGGAGCCGTCGATGCATTCATGGTGGCCAGACACCACGTTGCGCATCACCGTTGCATCGGGCAGCTGTGCCATGCCGAACTCCCCGATCAGCTTCTCCAGCACCTCCACGCCCTTCTGCACATGGGTTTCCATCAGCTGGCGCTCTTCCGGCTCGAGCTGACCGGGCTTGAGCAGCACATTATCGGGAATGCCGATCTTGCCGATGTCGTGCAGTGGAGCGAACAGATAGAGGTGCTCGATGTATTCGTCGCTGAGGTTGTGGCTGCTCTGTAGGTCGCGGGCGATCAGGCGGGCGTAGAGGGCCATGCGGTCTAGATGCCCGCCTGTTTCAAAGTCGCGCAGGTTGGCGAATTCACGCGCTACCTGCGCCGAGGTGGTGATGGATCGCACGGTGTTCAGCTCATTGCTGATCGTCATGCTGATCAGCGCTGAGAACAGGGCGAGGTTGCGCTGCACGCTCTCGCTGAAGGCGGCGGGCTGGCGGGAGTCGTAGAAGAGGAAGCCGATAAACGCCCCTTTGTCGACCAGCGGCACCGTGAGCGAAGACCGGTACCCCTCCTGCAGCAGCCATTGCGAGTGCAGGCTGCTGGGCTGCACCGCCTCGGCGATCTCATCGATCACGCGGTTGTGGCCGCTGGCGGCCAGCTCAGCCAGGGACGTGCTGTCGCTCAGCCTGAACTCGTAACCCTTGATCGCCTCGCCGCTGCGGGTGCTGTGCACGAAGGTGCGCAGCAGGTCGTCGCGCTGGTCGTAGAGCACGCAGGCGATGCGGTCGACGGCGGGCACAAGCTCCAGTAGCTGGCCATGCAGCAGGCGCATGCGCTGGCCCAAGGCCTGACCCACGCTGCTGGCATTGAGCGGCGGCAGGGGTTGCTCCGCCCAGGCGGTACGGGGTGCGGTGGTCATGGCTGGCTCCGGCCGCTGGCAGGCCTTCTCCCCTTGGTTTAAGTCCTACCGGGCGATCTGTCCCGTACTGTCAGCTGCGCTCAGTCGGCCGAACAGGTAGCACTGGCCAAGCTGGCAGTTCATCTCCTGGAACACCCGCACGAAGCCCCGCACCAGCAGGGCGCAGCGCTCGTCCTCAGCCATCTGTTTCACGTAGGCCTGATCAAGCTTCACGGCATCCACCGGCAGCCGGCTCAGCCAGGCCAGGGAGGAGTGGTTCCAAGGTCTCGATCCGCTCAGCCAGGGCCGGCCAGGAGTCCGCCGAGCCCCGCTGGCGCAGATCATCGGCCAACGGCCCCAGCAGTGCTGCCGCCTGCGGGTCGATCCATTCAAGATCGTCTGCATCGCTGCACAGAAGCAGGCCTCGCCAGGCAGCAGCAGAAAGCTGGCCATCGGTCCCAGTGGCCGGGCATGGCTGCCCTCAGGCACCGGCGCTGGCGGCAGGTTGCTGATCGTCGCGGGGCGACTGGTTCAGTTCTGCCTGGCTTGTCAGCCTGAACACGCGCAATCTCAAGT
>CAIZNP010000057.1 GCA_903934375.1 uncultured Synechococcaceae cyanobacterium | reverse complement strand
GGAGAAAACATCAAGCGGGAGCTCGGCACTCCCGCTTTTTTTGTTCACTCTCCAGCCCGCATGAACAGGCCGTTGAGGTAGTGCTGGGCCACGCAGCGATCGCCGCAGCCGTTCTGAAACAGAAAACCCGCCAGGGCCGATGTGATCACCCGGTACTGATCCCAGTCGGGCCGGCTCTGCAGGAAGGCGCGCATGCCATCGAACAGCACCTCAGGCACTTCAGCCTCCAGGCTGATCCTTGCAGCGGCGGCCAGCGGACCATCTGCTTGGTCTGCCGGAGCGTCGGCCTCCTGCACCCCCTGCTGCAGGCAGCGGCTCAGATGATTCCTGGGATCCAGCTGGGGCGCTTGGTCCGCCGATGTCTCTGCCCTGTCCCGATCCAAGCGCGTCAATCCGTCGTCAGGCCATAGGAAGCCACAGATCTGGCGCTGCCGTCAAAAGCGCTGCGTCTGCCTGAACCCATGACGCAACAGGCTGAGACCGGTGGCCTGCACTGAAGCCCCTGGGTCGACCGCGGCCGGCGGTCAGCGCGCCTAGCGAGCCCCAGGCACCTGTCAAGCGACGCCGCAGGCGCGAACCGCAATCCCCAGAGCCGCCGCGGCGACACGCCCGCAGAGCACAACGCTGGGGAAAACCGACACCGCGCCTGGGGAAAAGGCGGCCTCGCTGGGGAATCGCGCCAAGGATCAGAAAAACTGATGGACCTGAGTCTCCCGGGACACGGGCGATAACGAGACGACTGAGTCGCGCAAAGTCACCCCTTGTCTTCAGCTTTGGCGCCTGGTTTGTGAAGCGTGCGTGGCCCGAGCGGATGGTCCGCGTGGGGATACGGCGCGTGGCCATGGTCATGCCCGTGGCCAGGGTCATGCCCGTGGCCAGGGTCATGCGCGTGCTCGTGGCCGTGCTCGTGGGGGTGGCTGTGATCGTGGCCGTGCGAATGGCTGTGCTGGCCCAGGGGGATCGGGATGCCATCGGGCTGGCAGGCTCCGGTGCACTCGTTCTCGCAGAGGGTGCAGCCCTCGATCAGACCCTCCACGTGGTGGTGGTGACTGCGCTGCGGCGCACCCACCTCAGTCTCAAAGCCCAGCACCTGGGCGCGGTACTTGCAGAGGGAGCAGTTCATCTGCGTCTCACCGCGGACCACCTCCTCCACACGTTCGCGGAAGGTGTCGATCACCAGCGGGTGATCGCCCAGGTAGCCCGCATCCACAAACTCCACACCGGGGTGATCAGCCGCCACCAGAGCGGTGTGCTGGCGAATCCGGCTCACCAGCACGCCGGAGAACAGGAAATACGGGAACACCACAACGCGGCGGAAGCCCAGGCGCACCACATGGCGCAGGCCCGGCTCCACCAGAGGGAAGGTCACACCGGAATACACGGTCTCACCCCAGCCGAAGCCGAACCCCTCCACCAGCATCCGCGCCACCTTGGCCACATTGGAATTGGCATCAGGGTCAGAGGAGCCACGCCCCACCACCACCAGCAGGGTGTCGGCCAGGGGCACTGGCGCCGCGCCTGCCGCCGTGGCCGCCTGATCGGAGCGCTCCAGGGCCTCACGGATGCGGGCCCCCGCCGCCTGGATCATCTTCAGATCGACGCCCAGCTCACGGCCGTACTCAATGCGCAGGCCGGTCTCGGCGGCGTAAGTGTTGAGAACGGAGGGGATGTCGTTCTTGGCATGGCCGGCGGCGAACAACATGCCCGGCACCGCCAGCACCCGCTTCACCCCCTGCTCCCGCAGGCGATCTAAGCCATCCCGCAGGATCGGCCGGGCGAACTCCAGATAGCCGTATTCCACCGGCACCTGCGGCAGCAGCGGCCGCAGCCCCTCCGCAAGGCGGGCAAACTCCTCCACCGCCAGGCGGTTGCGGCTGCCATGGCCGCAGATCATCACGCCGATCGGCCCGCCCTCCACGGCCTGAAGATCCAGCGGCGAAGCAGCGTCGGCCATGGGGAGGAGCACCTGAACCGACCCTATCCGGGGCAGGCCCGCGGCCCGCTGCCATCCGGGCGTGCAGCCGCGATGCTTGCCGGAGCCACAAGGCCGCACGTGCGTCACCCCGCCCCGCCTGCACCCCGTTCCGGAGCCGTCTCGTTGCGCTGCGGCCGCAGCGTGATTGCCCTGCTCCTGGTGCTCGCGGCACCGATCGCGGCCCCCATCGCGGCGCCGCTCCCTCCAGCCGTTGCAGCACCAGCGCCCGCCGGCCCCGCCCCCCTGCCCTCCTGGGTGGAGGGCGCCAGCAAGCGGGCGATTCTCCGCTTCCTGCAGCAGAGCGGAGGCGGCAGTGTTGACGGCAGGGCTGGCGGGGTGCCACCGGCCGAACGGATCGCCGTCTTCGACAACGACGGCACCCTCTGGAGCGAGCAGCCGCTCTACATCCCACTGATGTTCTGCATCGACCGGATCCAGAGGCTCGCGGCCGGCCAGCCGCAGTGGCGCCAGCAGGAACCCTTCGCCTCAGCCCTGCGCGGCGACATCCCATCCCTTCTGCGCCAGGGGCCCAAGGCCTTGGCCACCCTGCTGGTGGCCGGCTCCACGGGGCTGAGCAGCGAGGCTTATCAGGACGAGGTGAAGCGCTGGATCCGCACGGCCCGCCATCCGCAGACGGGGCGGCTCTACAGCGCCATGGTCTTCCAGCCGATGCTGGAGCTGCTGGGATTGCTGCGGGCCCACGGCTTCCGCACCTTCATCGTTTCGGGCGGCGATGTGGCCTTCATGCGGGCCTGGAGCGAGAGCGTCTACGGAATCCCGCCGGAGCAGGTGATCGGCACCCGGATCGCTCTGGAGTACCGGGAAACGCCTGACGGCCCCCAGCTGGAGCGGCTGCCGCGGATCGAGGCCCTAGTGGATGGCCCCGGCAAGCCGGTGGCGATCGAGCAGATCATCGGCCGCCGGCCATTGGCGGCATTCGGCAACTCCGACGGCGACCGGCAGATGCTCAGCTGGACCATGGCCGGCAACGGGCCACGCTTCGCCCTGCTGGTGCACCACACCGATGCTCGCCGCGAATGGGCCTACGACCGGCGCTCCGAGATCGGCCGCCTGAACCAGGCCCTCGATCAGGCCCGCCGCGACGGCTGGACCGTGGTGGACATGGCCCGGGACTGGCGGGTGATCCATCCACCCCAACCCGCGCTGCCGGATTCCACCAGCCCCGCCGGAAGGCGCTAGGGCTGAGCGAGCGTGCTCCCTAACGTGGGGAAAGGCATCCGCTGGCCATGGCCCCGCTCCAGCCACAGCGCGCGCTGCAGCTTCGGCGCAGCCTTGGAGCCCTGATCGGCGTGGGCTTCGGCTACGCCCTGGCCCGCCATCTGCCGCTGGTGCCCTCCACCCTGCTGAGCGCCCTGGTGCTCACCGCCGGCGTCAGCCTCAGTGCCGCACCCCAGGATGCCGGCCGCTGGTGGGCCCTGATCGGCGCCGCCGCCGGCAGCCTGGTGGGCACCGGTGTGGCGCTGGCGCAGGCGATGCACCAGATCGATCCGGCTGAGCAACTACCCCAGCGGGCCCTAACCCTGCTGCTGCTGGCCCTCGCCGGAGCGACCGCCGGACGACGGCTGCAGCGGCAGCGGGGCTGGCAGCCCGGTCGTCAGCCCCGCGAGCTGCTGCGCTCCGCCAGCGGCCTCACCACGGGCGTTTTTGCCAGCATCGTGACGATCACCTACGTGCATTCCGGCCTGGATGTGGCCCGGACTCTCTCCAGCAGGTTGAGTACCTCGCTCACGATCCTGGTGTTCACCCTGGTGGCGCCGGCCTGGCTGAGCCATCTGCTTCATCATCACGACCAGCAAGGAGACAATGAGCACTGAACCGCTCGCACTGAGCCTGGCGGCCCTCGCCGAAGGCTTGCGGCTGCTGCTGGAGGGGCTGTCGGTGGCGACGGTGCTACTTGGGCTGCTGGCCAGCCTGCGTAGCCAACTCGGCCGCGGCGCCCGCCGCCGCCCAGAGGGCATCGCCAGGCTCTCCGAACTACGGCTGAGCTTCGGCAGTTGGCTCTGCCTGGCGCTGGAATTCCAGCTGGGGGCTGACATCGTCGCCACGACCGCCAACCCCAGCAGCGAGCATCTGATCCAGCTGGCGGTGGTGGCCGTGATCCGCACGGTGCTGAACGTGTTCCTGGCCAGGGAGCTGGAGGCGGAACGCGCCTCCGGCGCCAGCGCTGCTGTAGCGGGAGCCGCGTCATGACGCTGGCCGATCACCTGGCCCGGCAGCGCAACCGCGATGCGGCGGAACGCACGCTGATGGCCTGGATCCGAACCTGCCTGTCGCTGATCTCCTTTGGCTTCGGCCTCGACAAGATCGTGGCGGCGATCAACAGCCGCAGCCCGGGCGGCAGCTCCCATGCCGAACTGAGCGTGCGGCTGATCTCGGTGGCCTTCATCCTCACCGGCGTGGTGGCGATGGCCGCCGCAACCCGCCAGCACAAGCTGAACCTGAAGCGACTGCTGCGTGACGACTTCACCTACAGCGAGCGCCCCTCAATCGCCAGCGCCACGGCCGTGATGATCAGCCTGATCGGCGTTGCCGCCCTTGGGCTGCTGGCACTCGGAGCCTTCCTGCCATGAACACAACCCTGTCCCTGTTCATCGGACTCACGCTGTTCAGCACGATGCTGGCGCTGGGCCTGAGCCTGCGGCTGGAAGGCCTGCGCCCCTGGCTGAACAGACCCGGCCTGCCCCTGCGGG
>CAIZNP010000056.1 GCA_903934375.1 uncultured Synechococcaceae cyanobacterium | reverse complement strand
CACCAGGCCGCCGATGCAGAACAGCATCGGTGTGGTGAGCCGCAGCTTGCCGCCCCAGAGGGTGCCCAGCCAGGCAAACACCTTCACCCCCGTGGGCACGGCGATCAGCATCGTGGTAGCCATGAACAGATCACGCATCCACTGGGGCACGCCGCTGGGGAACATGTGGTGCACCCAGACGATCAACCCCAGGCCGACGATGATGAACGAAGCCACAGCCACATAGACGTAGCCGAACAGGGGCTTGCGGCTATAGACGGGGAACAGCTCCGAGAAGATGCCGAACACCGGCAGGATGATCACATAAACGGCCGGGTGCGAATAGAACCAGAAGAAGTGCTGATAGAGCACCGGATCACCGCCGCCCTCCGGCCGGTAGAAGCTGGTGCCGAAGCTCAGATCCATCAGCAGCATCACCGCACCGCCGGTGAGGGCCGGCAGACCGATCAGCTGCAGGCTCTGGGCGGCGAGGGCCGTCCAGCAGAAAACCGGCATGCGGAAGAACCCCATGCCCGGCGCCCGCATCCGCAGGATCGTGGTAACGAAGTTCACCGCGCCCATGATCGAGGAGATGCCGGAGAGGGCCACCGCCAGGATCCAGAGGAATTCCCCATTGATCAGGTGGCCGAGCGGGTTCTGGATGCTCACCGGCGGATAGCTCCACCAGCCGGCCGTGGCCGGACCACCGGGAACGAAGAAGCTGGCGATCAGCAGCGTGCCGAACACCGGCACCAGCCAGAAGGCCGCGGTGTTCAACCGCGGAAAGGCCATATCCGGCGCGCCGATCATCGTGGGGATCAGCAGGTTGTTGAGCCCGTTCAACACCGGAAAGATGAACAGGAACAACATGATCGTTCCGTGCATCGTGTAGATGCCGTTGTAAACGCTGCGATCCACCAGATCAGCGGCAGGCGTGATCAGCTCACCGCGGATCACCATCGCCAGCAGGCCGCCGATCAGGAAGAAGAAGAAGGCGGTCACGATGTACTGAATGCCGATGACCTTGGCATCGGTGCTGAAGCCCAGATAACGGGTCCAGCTCTGCGGTGGCGGCGGCTCAGGCGGGAAGGTGGCGATGGTCATGGCGAAGGGCTCAGGCGTCGTGGGGGAGGTCGCTGGATCCGGGCACGTTCACCTGGGGCGGCGGCGCGGGTGGCACGGTGGCCCAGCCAGGGTTATTGCGCTGCTGGCGCTCGGCGTATTCCTGCACCGCCAGGCTCAGCCCCGGCTGCAGTGGCTGAGCAGCGGCCTGCTTCAGCCAGGCGTCGTAGGTCTCGCGGCTCTCCACCACCACATCGGCCTGATTGGCGGCGAACCAGGTGCCGCTGAACTGGGAATCGCGCAGGCGATACCGCCCTTCGCGGGTGGGGGTGAGGTTGAAGTCAATCGCCCGGCCGGGAATCACGTCCTGCTTGAGGCGGAAGGCCGGGATGTAGAAGCCGTGCAGCACGTCGTCCGACGTGAGCCGGAAGGTGACGGGCTGATCCAGAGCCAGGTGCAGCTCCGTGGTGGAGACGTTGCTACCCGGATAGCGAAACTCCCACGACCACTGGCGGGCGACCACCTCGATCTGCTCGGACGGCAGCCGGTCTGCGGCATAGCCCCCCTGCATCTCGATCGGGCTGTGGGCATGGATGTGCTCCATCGGACCCACCACCCCCAGGCGGTGACTCACCTGCATCGCATAGGCGGCGATGGCCATCACCAGCAGGAAGGGAATCGCCGTCCAGATCACCTCCAGGCGCGTGTTGCCCTCGATCGGCAGCGCATCGCTGGCGTCGTATTTCTCGGCGCGGTTGAACAGCAGCACCCAGCCCACCACCGACAGCACCCCGCCGAACACGAAGGTGCCGATGGCGGTCTCAAAGCTGAACAGGCCATCCACCAGCGGTGCGGCATTGGAAGCCTGCACCGGTAGCCAATGGTGGGCCTGCTGGCCCATCCAGTGGCTGAGCAGCACCAGCACCCCCACCCAGAGGCTGAGGCCGAGCACGGCGGTGCGGTTGATCGACGATCCAGCGGAGCTGTTCATGACGACAGGCTGTTCATGGAAGCGCGGTGTT
>CAIZNP010000055.1 GCA_903934375.1 uncultured Synechococcaceae cyanobacterium | reverse complement strand
TGTGCTATTCGGTGGCGATTACCTGAACATCGCCTCCCAGGTTGGGACACCCGGCAACGATGTGATGCTGGGCACACCCCTGGCCGACGTGATCTACACGATCCAGGGGGCCGATCAGGTGAGCAGCAACGGTGGTACCGATGTGATCGTCACCGGCGCCGGTGATGACGCCATCAGCATCCAGAACAACGCCTTCATCCGCATCGATGCCGGCTCCGGTTTTGACGCGCTCCTTCTGAAGGGCCAAGCCAATCAGTCCTACGATTTCTGCCTCAACATCTCCAGCCCCGCATATTTTGCCGGCACCAAGCTGCGCGACATCGAGCTGATCAGCTCGATTGACTATGGCGCCAACCAGCTCTCTTTCGATGCGGCGGCCGTGAACGCCATCAACACCGATCGGGTGCTGTTCCTGACGCCGGATGCCAGCGACTCCATCACCCTGAGCACCGAGTTCAACCGCAACGCCAGCTTCGATACAAGCCTCGGCGGCACGCTCTGGAGCGCCTACGCCGCCGCACCGGCCTCCGCCACGCCCGCCAGCAGCAACCCAGCCCTGGTGTACGTGGCCGTCCCCACCGGGCAAACCGCCGGCTGGCTGAGCACGAACGTGAGCCTCACCGACACACCAGCGGCCGCGCCAGCTTCTGCCCTCAGAGCCGCCGCCGCGCCGGCGGGCACCGCAGCCAGCGATCCGCCCACCTTACTGCCCACCACCAGCCCCATCGCCGACACCCAGGTCTTCGGCGATGGGCTCACCCTGTTGGCCTACAGAACTGGTCCTTCCACCGGCATGGCGCGCTTCGCGATCGAGCGCAGCGACCCCAGCAAACGCCAGGTGGTTCTCTACGCCTCCTCCTCCGCCAACGGCA
The DNA here is from genome assembly GCA_903934375.1 of uncultured Synechococcaceae cyanobacterium. GTDB lineage: Bacteria > Cyanobacteriota > Cyanobacteriia > PCC-6307 > Cyanobiaceae > Vulcanococcus. Next base: position 17,085 of record CAIZNP010000055.1, on the reverse strand, counting down.
GCGCCAAACCCGGTAGCTATTACACCGCCGTGGCAGGCCTGTTGGTATTCGAACCCGGCCAAACAAGCCATGAAGTCACTGTGGCGATCGACAGCGTCGCCTTCGCCCGGCTGGGCAGCGGGTCTCTGTCGCTGCAGGTGGAGGAACTCCAGGATCAGGGGCAAACCTCGCTGCATCTGCTGATCACCCCGACTGCAGCAACGGCGGCGGCGGCGCTGCAGCCTGTGCTCTCGAGTTTCGAGCTCAGCGCCGCTGAGAATGCCACGAGCGCCATCCTCAGCTTCCGGGCCGACAGCACCAGCGGCAACCCCGACAGCCTGCAACTGACGGTCAGCCAGCGCGACAGGGCTGACAGTGACGGCAGCCTCAACAGCCAAAACCTCCAGATCCTCGATTTCGGCACCCCCACTACTTACCCCATCAGCAGCATCAGCGACCCCGTCCCCCTCGACAACGACGGGCGCAAAAACAATCAGGTGAGCACCAGCCTGAAGCTCAACTTCGCCCCCAAAAACGGCGAAGCGTCCGTCTCCGTGCTCGGCCCAGCACCGGTTCTTGAGCAGACCGTCCAACAGGTTGGCACCGATCAGATCCGCTTCCAGCACAACGGGCCACTCACCAGCTGGCGCTCCGACAGCGGCAGCGGTTCGGTGACTTTCGGCCTGCAGGCCGGGACCACCAGCGAGACCTTGCTGACGGCGGCCAGCGGCGGCTCGGTCGGCTCCATCGATCCGGCCAGGGCCCTCGACAACAGCCCACAAGCGGGCTGGCAGGGCAGTGAGGGCCTAGCGGTCGGCAGCCGTTCGATCACCACGGTCGCCAACGTCAGCGCCCAGGCCTGGACGCCCACCGCCACCCGCAACGGTGTGGCGCTGAACCTCCAGGACATCAGCATCAACGGCAATCAGGTCACCGCCCGCTTCCAGGGAGGCGTTTCCGTGGAGTTCTGGCAGGCCAGCGGCACCGCCCCATCGCTGGTGCCGATCGCGCCCGCCGTGGAGGTGAAACGCCTCGCCGGTTACAACAACACGATCGGCTTCTACTCCGTTGACTCGATCACCGGCCTGGTGGATGGCAGGAGCCCCGGCGAGGCCGGCTATCTACAGGCCGCCCTGGCCCGCAGCGAGGCTGAGAAGCTGCTGCTCTCCGCCGCTGAGCTGCCAGCCTTTGGTCAGTCCGCCACCTTCAACGCCCTGCCGCTCAATAGCCAGAAGAGCTATGGCGTGCTGGTGCTGCAGAACGGTGATCGCAACACCCTCTTCTCCTCCTTCAGCGCCGCCAACCCCGGCGGCGAAACCCAGATGGTGCGGCTTGGCTCCGATCCCAGCAGCTATGTGCTCGGCATCGAGGACCTAGCTGTCGCCTCAGGCCGCAGTGACAGGGACTTCAACGACAACATCCTCACGATCAACGGCGTGTCGCTGGGGCTCTTCTGAGCGGGGAGTGAATCCAGCGGCACAAGCTGGGCGATGGGCTTGCCATGGCCCGCTCTGGTCAGTTCACTCAGCCGACGCCCCAACCATGGGGGCGCTGATGCGTCGCGGTGATATCGCTCGACACCTACAACAGCCTGATGGAAATGGTGCATCTGCTCCGATCTCCCGCCAACGCCGCCCACCTGCAGCGCTCCCTGGAGCAGGCCGAACGGGGGGAGCTGCTGGCGCATCCGCTGCTCGACGCCGATCCGCTCGATGCCGACCAGTGCGATGCCGATCAGCTCGATGCCGGCAGCTGAGCGGCTGGCGTGGACTGCCGCCGCCTGGGAGGACTATCTCTACTGGCAGGGCCAGGACCGCAGGCAGCTGAAACGGATCAACCAGCTGATCCACGGCTGTCTGCGCGACGCATTTGGGGGGGATCGGCAAGCCGGAACCTTCTCACAGACCTTCTCACATCCAAGCCTCAGGAGACATGAGACTCTCTGCGGCGCAGGCGGTTCTGCTAATCAAAAGAGAAGCTTCCCAAGCTGAACGTCGCCGGTCCGAGCGCGGTCACCCGCTTGAAACAGTCGATTCCACAAGATTGACCAAGGATTGCAGCATCCTGAACCAATCTTGTTGTTCATCCGTCCAGCTATCCGCTTGCTCTTCAGCAGGCAAACAGCTCAGGATCTTGGCTTGATCAACTGCAGCACTTGGGGGCCAACGCTGCCGGCCCGACGTTCGCAGTCGAGAGCCTGCAGGATCTGACGGGCTGACGCTTCCAGGTCTCCCTGACGTGCAGCTTCTTGAGCGGCGAGTTCATGGGCCGCTGCCTGGCGCTGCAGATCCGTACGCTGATGATCTGACTTGGAATTGTCGGAACGGCGATCACCGACGGTTAGCTGACCGATCGCTTGCATGCGGTGAGGACGGGCGCTGAATGGATCAATGGGGACGTCGCAGGATCGGCACACGCCACGCTGTAAATGCTAGTCGGCAGGCACGAAGGAATCGGGATGTGGCCGGATCCACACGCGAAGTGCCTTCAGGTGCCCGGCTCTTCCCGATTACCGCCAAGGGCCGCAATCTGAGCCCTGAGCTGGTCGATGCGTGGGGCATCACCGCGGGTGATCGCCACGGCCAGAGCGAATTCGAGCTTCTCCAGCTGGTGACCGCTCTCGCTGTACCCGCGGCTCCTGCAGCCGGGCGGGGAGGAGTTACCACCCGACTGAATCGCTGTGGAGGCCGTTGCCGTGGGGGACGCGGGGGCAGCAGCCTGAGCAGGAGCGGGGCGATGGCTGTTGGAGTGGGCCATGGTTCGCTTTCTTCCCATTGTGGCACCGCTGCCAAGTGTGAGGCGGACGCGCTCAGGCAGCCAGAGAGTCCTGCATCTCGCCCCCATCCCACTCGGAGCGCAGAGGCTCAGGGCCAGCTGGGGTGTCACTGTCCTCGAGCAGGTGGCGGCAATCAGCCAGCAGCACGGCAACCTGATCCAGTCGACGCAGCTCCTCGGCATCGGGCTCTGCCGGCAGCGCCACCTGATCGATCTGGAGCGCCATGGCCTCCAGGCGCTGCTCCAGTTTCACCAGCCGCTGGGAGAGGGCTGCCACGGTCTGGGCAAGGTCCTCCGTGGTGCGGGTGATCCGGAAGGACACCGATTCACCGACCATGGCCTTGCATGCAACTCCCCCGATAACACCACAGCCCAGGCTGGTTCTCAAGCCTCCAGGCCCATGAATCGACCAGCAGACTTGAGCGATCGTCCACCAATGCCAGCCATGGCAGCACCGCTGAACCTGTTGGCCTATCTGCTGGCGGGCCTCGGAGGCGGCCTCCTCGCTCTGCGCACCGGCATCCCGGCCGCCCCGCTCGCCGGCGCTTTGCTGGGAGCAGGACTGCTGAGCATGTCCGGGCACCTGGAGACAGCGCAATGGCCGCTCGGCAGCCGCACGCTCCTGGAGATCGGCATCGGCACCGTGATCGGCACCGGGCTCACCAGCACGGCGTTGACGGAGCTGCGCCAGCTCTGGCGCCCGGCGGTGGTGATCACCCTCAGCCTGGTCATCACGGGCCTGGTGGTGGGCCTGCTCTGCAGCCGGATGCTGGGTATCGACCCTGTAGTGGCCCTGCTGGGCGCTGCCCCCGGCGGAATCAGCGGCATGAGCCTGGTGGGAGCGGAGTTCGGGGTGGGGGCAGCGGTGGCCAGCCTGCATGCCGTGCGCTTGATCACGGTGTTGCTGGTGCTGCCGATCACGGTGCGGCTGGTGCTCGGCGGCCAGGGCACGCCCCCTGGATAGCGACAGCGGCGATCGATACGGTGGACCCACCGCTGCGGCACAGCCGGATCTTCCGATGGCCCCCTTCCCCCCCCGATCCCTGTTCACCCGCCTCGGCGCTCTGCTGCCCTTGGCCCTGCTCAGCTGGGCTGTCCTGGCGATCACGGCAGCACAGGCGGCGGATCCGGCCGGCAGCCCCGGCGGAAAAGGGGCGCAGGTGTACTGCTTCATGCGCAGCGCCGGCAACAGCCACGATGTGAGCTGGGCAGCCGCCTACGCGCTGATCAAGCGCCAGAGCGCCAGCATGTTCAAGACATCACCGGAACATGCCGCCGTGATGATCACCGAAGCGGTGGTTCAGAACCCCGGCAGCTTCCCGGACTGCGGCAAGTATCTCGGCAGCCTGTATGAAAGAGCGGCCGCCCGCGAGGCGGCTGCCGCCACCCCCGCGGCCACCAGCAGCAGCACCGCCAAACCTGCCTCCGGCAGCAGCCGGTACAGCTACTGAAACGGGGATTCGATCCAATGACGGGGCGCCTCTGGGGTGACAGCCTGGCCGCCCTCAGCACCGGCCTGCTGTTGGCGGGGTGCATGAACACACCGGTGGCTGAGCAGCGTCCACGAGGACCCGGCCCGGACGCCTGTCTCGAGAAGGTAAACATGGACAGGCTTGATGATGCCATCCGTCGCTGCGACGCCGCCGTGGCCGCCCATCCACGGCATCCCCAACCCCGCAATGAGCGGGCCTTGCTGCTCAGCCTGGCGGGCCGCAACCCGCTCGCCTGCCGCGACAGCCTGGCGGCGGCGGCACTGCTGGCCCGCGCCCCGGCAAAGCCGGCACCCGACCCCCTGTTGGTGGACGAGATCCGGCTGCGCCGCCAGAGCTGTCAGGCCTGGTCATCCGCCAACCGAAACGGCGTCACCACTCCGCCAGCAACCGACGCACCATCCGCGGCAACGCCTGACGCTCCAGGGCGGTAGTGCGGCGATGCAGCAGCAGGTCGATGCGCTCGGCCTTGCTGGCGATCAGGCCATCCACCAGCTGATCAGCCACCCCCAGCTGCAGCCAATGGCAGAGCAACGGGGCCTGCATGCCAATGCGATGGCAGCGGTCCTCCGCCTGTTCCGCATCGCCTGGCGTCCAAGGTCGCTCCAGGAGGATCACGTGGCGGGCGCGCTGCAGGTTGAAGCCCAACCCACCGGCGCCGTACGTGCACACCAGCAGCGAGCTCTCGCCCTGCTGGAACGCATCCACCACGGCCTGACGCTCCGCTGGCGGGAGACGGCCAGTGAGCAGGGAACCCCCAAGGCGCGCCTGCAGCAGCCCGGCCGCGGCCACGAAGGTGCTGAAGACCACAACCGGTTCCCCCTGCGCCAGCAGCCCACGGATCAGCTCGGCCGCGGCCGGCAGCTTGTATTCCGCCGCGATCTGACGCAGGGCCGTGAACACCGCCAGAGCCTCGGCATCCCGACGCACCAGACCCGCCGCAGCCCTGCGGCGGTAATCGTCGACAACAAGTTGAAGACGATGCTGGAAGCCCAGACCCTCAAGCTCGGACAGCTGCAGCGGTACCAGCCGCCGGCGCTTCGGGGGCAGATCGAGGCAATCCTGCTTGCGGCGATGCAGCAGCAACGGTCGCGTGAGGCGATGGAGTTCCTCCAGATGGGTGGCCCCCAGCGCCTGCCAGTGGCGCACACCACCGACATCGCGCCAGTACCCGTGGCAGTAGCGCTCCTCAAAGGCCCGCTGGTCAGCCGCCAGCGGATGGCCGATGGCCGCGAGCAGCGGGAACAGCTGGGCAGGCCGGCCGTTCTTCATCGGTGTGCCACTCAACAGCCAGGCGGCACGCAGGCGAGGGTGGCGCGCCAGGCGGAGGAAGGCCTGGGTTCTGGCACTGCTGAGGTTCTGGGCGTAATGGGCCTCATCGGCAATCAGCACCGTGCCGGCCGGGGGGAGGTCTGCCGGCAGGCGCGCCCAGCTCAGCAGAGAGATCTCCAGCTCCAGTGCCGCGGCCTCCTGGCGCCAGTGGCTGTGCAGCCCGGCCGGAGCGATCACCGCGATCCGGCAGTGCGCTGCCCGCACCATCGCCCTCGCGGCCACCAGGACGGCGAGGGTCTTGCCCAGGCCCATGGCATCGGCGAGAACGGCACCGCGCCGGGCCAGCAGCCAGCGCACCGCTGCCCGCTGGTGGGCAAACAGCCGACGGCCGTCCGCCAGAGGCTGATTCAGAGCAGCCAGCTGCACCAGTTGGCGGTGCGGCGGCAGCGGCGGCAGCGGTTGCTGCAGCCAGGCGAACCAGCGGCGCAGATCCGGGGCTTGGGCGAAGCGATGGCCGAAACGCCGTTGCAGCTCAGCGGCCGCTTCCAGGGGAAAGTCCCAGCAGCCACGCCGGGCATGCCAGACACCCCGGGGCCTGACCTGTCGCAGCTGGGCCTGGGTGACCGCATCGAAGGGGAGGACGAGCTCAATGCTGCCGGCGGCGCCCAGACGCATCAGACAGCGGCCGGGATGTTCAGGAGCTCGGCGGCGGGACAACGAGGCAGGAGAGATCAGCAGGCGGCGGCTCAGCGGCTAACCGGCACAACTCGCAATCTAACCGAGCTGCGGCAGGGTGCAACAAGTGCAATCAAGTCGCCAAAGTGCATCCTTCGACACATTGACAATCCAGGCACCACGGGCAGACTCCTGCCAACCGAGCCGATCGGATGCACACCAGGGATGCGGTTTTCCTTGAGGATCTGTGCCCCAAACTTCGTGTTCGACGCTGGAGACAATCTCTCCATTCTATTACTCACAAGACCTGCATTTACTGCGGCAAGCCATCCGAATCCATTGATCACCTCCTGCCGCAAAGCCGCGGCGGCCTGAGTGTGACTGAAAACTGCGTGCCGGCCTGCCTGGCCTGCAACGGACACAAAAGCGACGCCGATGCGTTCGAGTGGTACCGGCGCCAGCGCTTCTACGATCCACGCCGGGCCATGGCGATCCGTGCCTGGATGGACGGCGACCTGCGACTGGCGACACGGCTGCTGCAGTGGGCCACACCAGCGCAGCCCGTCGCAGTGCCGAGGAGCCAGGCGAATCCCACCCCGCTGCTGCCTGCACAGCCGCTCTGGCAGGCCGCCTGAGGCCGCCTCACCAGACCCGGCAGGCCGCCGCGCCGTTGTGGCGCTCGCAGATCTCCGCCTGAGCCCGCGGCTGCTCCGGCGCCAGCAGGGCAGCCAGCGCCAGAAACAGGCCCACCAGGGCCAGACCACGCAGGCTCTGGGCGCACGCCAGACCCTTGGCTGCACGGGATGAACGGGCAGCAGGAACCGGACGGACCCTCCCGGCCAGCGATGCCGGCCGGGGATCCGCCAGAGAGGGGGCCAGGGCACCGATCATGGCGCCAGTCAGGGGACCAGTCAGCGAACCAGTCAGGGGAGTAGAGAAACAGGAAGTGGTCACGGACGCAACGGCTAGTAATACAGGTGTACTCATGACCGGTCAGACTGTCAAGCGAAGCGCCCGGATCCTGGTGATCGGCGGTGGCTACACCGGTCAACGCTTCGCCGCCGCCGCCGCCGCCCAGGGCGCACGGGTCTGGCTCACACACCGCAACGCCGAGCCGCCGCACACAGCGGCAGCACTCTCCTGGCTGCGCTTCGACCCTGCCAATGGCGTGCCGCTCGCCATGCCCGAAGCCATCAGCCATGCACTGGTGACCATCCCGGCGGCCAGCGATGGCAGCGATTCGGCATTGGACCATCTGTTGCCAGAGCTGCGCCACCAGCCCCTGGACTGGCTCGGCTACCTCTCGACCACCGGTGTCTACGGCGACACGGGGGGCGCCTGGGTGGACGAGACCAGCCCCACCACGCCTAGCCTGGACCGCAGCCGCGCGCGGCTGGCCTGCGAGCAGCGCTGGCTGAACAGCGGCCTGCCGGCGATGAGCTTCCGGCTGCCGGCGATCTACGGGCCCGGCCGCTGCCCCTTTCAGCAGCTGGCCCAGGGCACGGCACGCCTGGTGCATAAGCGCGGCCAGGTGTTCTGCCGCATTCATGTGGACGACATCGTCGGCGCCCTGCTGCATGGCCTGAGCCTGCCGCCGGCCCAGCGGCCGCCGCTGCTCAACGTCAGCGACGACTGCCCCTGCCCCTCCAGCGAAACCCTGGGCTACGCCGCCCATCTGATCGGCTGCAAGCTGCCGCCACTGCAGCGCTTTGAGGCGATCGCCGGCAGCATGAGCCCGATGGCCCTGAGCTTCTGGGCCGACAATCGGCGCGTCAGCAATCATCTGCTCTGCCGGCAGCTGGGTTACCAGCTGCGCCACCCGAGCTACCGCGAGGGCTTCGCCGCCGCCCTGACGGAAGAACAAACGCTGCCGAGAGCCTGAACGGAATGATGAAATGAGGAGAGCGCGGATCGAACGTCGCACTCTCCCTGGGCATCAGGATCCCTCTGGCGTCCTGGTCGCTTCCCGGCCCGACTCGGCGGGGCCCGCCGGTGCACGGTCGGGATCCGGCACGAAAGGCACACCGACATCGTGCAGAAGACGGTCCCAGCGCAGTTCCACCCAGCCGTTACGCACCCCCATCACCAGCCCCAGGCTGATCCCCGCCAGCAGCAACCAGCGCAGCATGCCCAACCTGGCCAGCAACACCAACGCTAAGGGCCGACCGCTGGCGATCGCCCTGGGGGATCCAGCCGGCATCGGCGCCGAAGTGGTGCTCAAGGCGCTGGCCCAGTGGCCCGCGGGGCAGGAGAATCCGGTCATCGTGGGCTGCCGCAGCTGGCTGAAGAGCCAGTACCTCCTGTTGCGGGACGGCAGTGATGCCCCCCTGGCGGACCCCGCCGACCTCGAGCTGCTGGACCTGCCGCTGCGGGAAGCCATCACGCCCGGGGCAGCCGGGGCCGCCAGCGGTGCGGCCAGCTTCCAGTGGCTGACCGAGGCCGTGGCCCAGGTGCAGAGCGGCCGCTGCCGTGCCCTGGTGACGGCACCGATCGCCAAGCACGCCTGGCATGCCGCCGGCCACCGCTATCCAGGCCAGACCGAGCGGCTGGCGGAACTGGCCGGCGTGGCGGAAGCCTCGATGCTGTTCACCGCCCGATCCCCGCACAGGGAGTGGCGCCTGAACACCCTGCTGGCCACCACCCACATCCCCTTGGCGGCGGTGCCGGCGGCCCTGAGCGTCGAACGGCTTCAGACCAAGCTCGATGTGTTGCTGGCCTTCTGCCAGCGCTTCAAACCCCGCCCGCGGCTGGTGGTGGCGGGCCTCAATCCCCACGCCGGCGAGGAGGGTCAACTGGGCCGCGAGGAGCTGGAGTGGCTCACACCGGCCCTGGAAGCCTGGCGATGCCGGCACCCGCAGGTGGAGTTGATCGGCCCGCTGCCGCCGGACACCTGCTGGCTGGAAGCAGGCCGCGCCTGGGGCGGCGCAGCCGATGCCCAGGCCGCCGACGGTTATCTGGCGCTGTATCACGACCAGGGGCTCATCCCGGTGAAGCTGCTGGCCTTCGATCAGGCCGTGAACACCAGCCTCGGGCTGCCGTTCCTGCGCACCTCTCCGGATCACGGCACAGGCTTCGCCATCGCCGGCCGCGGCATCGCCCGTGCGGCCTCGATGCAGGCCGCCATCGAGGCAGCCCTGGAGCTCACCTAGCCGGGCTTGACGCGCATCAACACCTGGCCGAACTCCACCGGCGTGCCGTTCTCCACCAGGATCTCCACCACCTCACCGCTCACCTCGGCCTCGAGTTCATTCATCAGCTTCATCGCCTCGAGGATGCACACGGTCTGGCCGACGCTGATGCGGGCACCCAGCTCAACGAAGGAGGACTCGCCTGGCGCTGGGGATCGGTAGAAGGTGGCCACCATCGGCGCCGTGATCTCCACGAGATCACCACGCACGGCCGCCGCCGCAGGAGGTGCCACCGAAGGAGTGGCCGCCACGGGGGAGACTGCCGCCACAGAAGCAATGGCAGGGGGGGCCTGCATCACCACCTGGGGCTGGCTGGCTGGCAGGTTGCGGCGAAGCTCAAGGCGGAAGTCGTCGCCTTCGAGCTTGAGTTCCTGGATGTCGCTGTCGCCGAGCAGGCTGATCAGCTCTCGCAGCTGCTGATGATCGAGTTGCATGGGGATCAGTTCTCGCGGCCGAGGTAGCTGTCAGTGCGGGTGTCGATCTTGATCTTCTCGCCGATCGACAGGAACAGGGGCACCATCACCTGAGCGCCGGTTTCAACGATGGCGGGCTTTGTGCCACCGGTGGCCGTGTCGCCCTTGACCCCAGGATCGGTCTGGGTGATCTCCAGCACCACCGAGTTGGGCAGCTCCACTTCGAGGGGCTTGCCGTTCCAATAAACGACGTTGACCTCCATCCCCTCCTTGAGGTACTTGCGCTGATCGCCGATCTGCTTAGCGGTCAGGCGAGTCTCCTCGTAGGAGGACATGTCCATGAAGATGTAGTCGTCACCCTCCATGTAGGTGTGCTGCAGCACAGCCTTCTCCAGCTGCGCCTGGGGCATGGTCTCGCCGGCGCGGAAGGTCTTTTCCACCACGTTGCCGCTCTGCACCGCCTTGAGCTTGGTGCGCACGAAGGCCGAACCCTTGCCGGGCTTCACGTGCAGGAACTCAACGACGCGCCACACCTGGCCATCGAGCTCGATCGTTGTGCCGGTGCGAAAGTCGTTGCTCGAGATCATTCCGGCAGAACGGTTCAGGCCGGATTGTACGGCTGTGCCAGAGTCCGGGCAGAGACAAGGCTGCTGCATGGATCCGGCCCGCTCCGGCGCCCGTCAACCCCACAACGCTCAGCCCCTGCAGCGGCTGGAGAGCCTGCGGCAGAGCGGTCAGCGGCTGTGCGGCCTGCTGTTGAGCGCCATCCTCGCCATCGGCCTGCTGGGAGCACCAGCGCACGTGCTGGCAGCCCTGCCACCGGGCAACGCCGTCACCGATCCGGCGGCGATCCTGCGCGATGCCCTGCCGATCGAGCAGAACGATCTGCAGGAGATGCAGCATCGGCTGGAGAGCACCAGCGATGATCTACGCGCCAAGCGCTGGAGCGCCCTCACAGGCAGCGTGCGCCGCAGCCAGACCCTGCTGAGCACCCGCCGCGCCGCAATCCTGGCCAGCCTGTCCAGCGATGGCCAGAGCCAGGCCGAGGGTCTGCTGGATCAGCTGGAGCAGCAGCTGCAGACCCTGAGCGCTTCAGCGGAGAGCAGCAACCGCGATGCCTTCCTGGCGGATCGTCGCGCCGCCCTCAGCACGGTGGGCGAGCTGGAAGCCCTGCTGGTGGGGGCCTTCCCCTTCGAGATCCCGGCTGAGTTCGCTGCCTTACCCCGCCTGCTGGGGCGCGCCACCGTGGCGATTGAGACCACCAAAGGGCCGCTCACGGCCGTGGTGGACGGCTACAACGCGCCACTGACCGCCGGCGCCTTCGTGGATCTGGTGCAGAAGGGCTTCTACGACGGCCTGCCCTTCACCCGCGCCGAAGACTTCTACGTGCTGCAAACCGGCGACCCCAAGGGGCCCGAGAGCGGCTACATCGACCCGAAGACCAAGACCGAACGCAAGGTGCCGCTGGAGATCCGCGTGCCGGGCGAGACGTCTCCCTTCTACAACCAGACCTTCGAGGACCTGGGCCGGTTCAAGGCGACGCCGGTGCTGCCGTTCGCCACCCTGGGCACCCTCGGCTGGGCCCACTCCGATGAGGCCCTCGACGATGGCTCGTCCCAGTTCTTCTTCTTTCTCTACGAAGCGGAACTCACCCCTGCGGGCCTGAACCTTGTGGATGGGCGCTACAGCGCCTTCGGTTACGTGGTGGCTGGCTTCGATGTGCTCGAGGAGCTTGGTGTCGATGACGGCATCGTCAAGGCCAGGGTGATCGAAGGGGCTGAAAACCTCCAGGCCCACAGTTGAAACGTAACGGCCGATGACGGCGGAACGACCGGATCAGCCCCACCCCGAGCAGCTTTGCGATCTCGGGGAATGGGAGCTGTTGCGGCGCCTGGCGGCCTTCGCCCCCTCTGGCCAATTCGATGACGATGCCGCCGTTCTGCAGGAGCAGAGCGGGCGCCAGCTGGTGGTGAACACCGATGTGCTGGTGGAGTCTCTGCACTTCAGCGATGCCAGCATCGGCGCCCAGGATCTGGGCTGGCGGGCGGCAGCGGCCAACCTTTCGGACTTGGCGGCCATGGGCTGCCGCAGCGTGGTTGGGCTCACGGTGGGCTTGGTGGCACCGGGAGCGACACCCTGGCCCTGGGTGGAGGGTGTCTACCAGGGACTGACGCAGGCCCTGGCCAGCTACGGCGGCGCGCTGCTGGGGGGCGACTGCAGCGGTGGCGCCCAGCGCCTGCTGGCGATCACAGCCCTGGGCCATCTGGGCCGCGGTGCGATCCGCCGGTGTGATGGCCGCCCGGGCGACTGGCTGATCAGCAGCGGCCCCCATGGCCTCAGCCGGCTGGGGCTCGCGCTGCTGCTCGATCAGCTGCCCGAGCAGCGGCGCGCCGGGTTGAGCGCCGACCTGCAGCAGCGGGCCATCACGGCCCACCGCAGGCCCCTGCCGCGCTTCGGTGCGGTGGCGGCGGTGGAGGCAAGCCAGCCGGCAGGCCTGCCCTGGCGCGTGGGCGGCACCGACAGCAGCGATGGCCTGGTGGCCGCCGTAGCGGCGATCGCGCGGACCAGCGGCTGTGCCGCCTGGCTGGAGCGGCAGCGGCTACCCCTTGATCCCGAGCTGGCAACGCTGCCGCACGGGGAGGACTGGTGCCTCGCCGGCGGTGAGGACTTTGAACTGGTACTGGCCCTGGATCCCGCCTGGGCCGAAGCGTTGCTGGGCCGCCTGCCGGGAGCCAGCCGCATCGGATGGCTGGCCCAGGCTGCGACCGATGGCCAGGCCTGCCCGGTGCGCTGGCAGGACAACGGTGAACCCCTGCCGCAGGGAAGCGAAGGGTTCAGCCACTTCCGCTGACACCATCGCCATCACCAGCAAACGCAGCGGGTGGAACCGGCACGGCAACAAAAAGCCGCCCCGAAGGACGGCCTGCCGATACCTTCAAGCCGGCAGCGCTTGATAGCGCTGCCTTGCCTCTCAGGGTCAGTGGTTGCTTGAACCCAGCCTCACGTCCAGTTCTTGGCGACGATCTCGGCCAGATCGACAACACGCTGGCTGTAGCCCCACTCGTTGTCGTACCAGCAGACGATCTTCACCATGTTGCCGCCCATCACCAGGGTGAGATCGGCATCCACGATGGTGCTCTCATCGGTACCGGCGTGGTCGCTCGACACCAGGGGAAGATCGCAGTACTTGATGATTCCCTTCATGCCGTTCTCGGATGCGGCCTTGAGCACGGCGTTGACTTCTTCAGCGCTGGTGTCGCGCCCCGTCTCGAACACCATGTCGCACACCGACACGTTGGGGGTGGGAACGCGCAGGGCAATGCCGCTGAGCTTGCCCTTGACTTCGGGATAAACCAGAGCCACGGCCTTGGCGGCGCCGGTGCTGGTGGGCACGATGTTGACGGCGGCAGCGCGGGCGCGGCGCAGGTCGCGGTGGGCGGCATCGAGGATGCGCTGGTCGCCGGTATAGCTGTGGGTGGTCGTCATCGTGCCCTTGACGATGCCGAAGGCCTGATCGATCGTCTTGACGATCGGCGCCATGCAGTTGGTGGTGCAGCTGGCATTGCTGAGGATGTCCCAATCCTCGTGGCGGTACTGATCGGCGTTGACGCCGACCACAAAGGTGCCCACCCGTGCACCCTTGCCGGGGGCCGTGAGGATCACCTTCTTGGCACCGGATTCGAAGTGCTTGCTGGCACCCACGTCGTCGTTGAACACGCCGGTGGACTCGATCACCAGATCGACGCCCCACTCCTTCCAGGGGAGGTTGGCGGGGTTGCGGTCGTAGAAGGTCTTGATCGTCTTGCCGTTGATGACGATCGTGTCATCGGTGGTGGTCACCTCCGCGTTGCGCAGCGGGCCCAGCATCGAGTCGTACTTGAGCAGGTGGGCGTTGGTGTAGGTGTCGCCCGAGCCGTTGATGCCCACCACCTCGATGCCGGTATTGACGCCACGGCTGAGCCAGCAGCGCATGAAGTTGCGTCCGATGCGCCCAAATCCGTTGATCGCAACCTTCAAGGTCATGGCAGGACGCGGGCAAACCCGCTAGTAAAGGAGGATTTGGCTGCAAATCATACAGACCTTGTTCGCCGGGTCCCCAGATGGGGACAAGGCTTCAAAGGCTTGCGAAAGAATCGTCCTGCCAGGCGACGGCGGGACAAGCACCTGATCCCGGTTTACCCTCGCGGCAGGCTTGGATGACGCCCTTGGCCCAGCAGCTCGACCGCCATCAACCTCTCCATTTCATTGGGGTCGGCGGGATCGGCATGTCGGCCATCGCTGGCATCCTGGCGGATCGCAACTACCAGGTCAGCGGCTCCGACACACGCGACAACTCTGTGCTGCAGGACCTGCGCAGCCGGGGTGTGCGGGTGTTCCGCGAGCAGAGTGCCACGACCATCGCCGCCATTCGAAGCGGCACCGCGCAGGCGCCCTTGGTAGTGGTGAGCTCGGCGGTGCCGCCCAGCAACCCCGAGCTGCAGGAAGCGCGACGGGTTGGTCTGACGATCCTGCACCGCTCCGATGTGCTCGCCGCCCTGATCGCCGGACAGGATTCCGTGGCCGTGGCTGGCAGCCATGGCAAGACCACCACGAGCACCCTGTTGGCCAGCCTGCTGCACGCCACCGACCACGACCCCACCGCAGTGATCGGCGGCATCGTGCCCGCCTTTGGCAGCAATGGCCGCAACGGTGCAGGCGCTCTACTGGTCGCCGAGGCGGATGAATCCGACGGCTCGCTGGTGAAGTTCCAAGCCTGGCTTGGGGTGATCACCAACCTGGAGCTGGATCACACCGATCACTACCCCAACCTGGACGCCCTGATCGCCACGCTTCAGCGGTTTGCACATGGCTGCGGCGAACTGCTGGCCAACAGGGACTGTCCGATCCTGCGGCAACACTTCCAGGCCCGGCACTGGTGGTCCACCACCAGTGCGGACGGGGTCGACTTCGCCGCGATAGCCGACGATCTGAGCGGCGACAGCACCCTCGCCACCTTCTACGAGCAGGGGCTGCCCGTGGGCCAGTTCCGCCTGCCCCTGCCCGGACGGCACAACCTCAGCAATGCCACCGCAGCCATGGCGGTCTGCCGGCTGCACGGCGTGTCCTTCGCTGAGCTGCGCCGGGCGGTGGAAGGCCTGCAGGCCCCAGGCCGCCGCTTCGACTTCCGCGGCAACTGGAACGGACGGCTGGTGGTCGATGACTATGCCCATCACCCCAGCGAAGTGGAAGCCACGCTGGCGACGGCACGGCTGATGGTGCAGACCCGCCGCAGTCCCCTGCCGATGGCACCCCAGCGTCTGCTGGCGGTCTTCCAGCCCCACCGCTACAGCCGCACAGCCGAATTCCTCGAACCGTTCGCCCGTGCCCTCAGCCAGGCGGACACCGTGCTGCTCGCTCCCCTCTACGCCGCCGGTGAAGCGCCGATCCCAGGCATCTCCAGCGAAGCGCTGGCCGCGGCCATGCACCGCATCAACCCGAACCTGGTGGTGACCGTGAGCAGCAGCCTGGATGAACTGGCCGACGATGTGGCCAGCCACAGCCGGCCCGGCGATCTGGTTTTAGCCATGGGCGCCGGCGATGTGAACGGCCTGTGGGGCCGGCTGCAGGGGCGCGAAGCCCCCTCAGCACTTCCCCTGGCCGCCTGATCCATGGGCAGCGCCGCCCCCCTGGGACTGCGGCGTGCCGTCGCCCTCGCCGATTTCACCACCTGGAAGGTGGGCGGCCCAGCGGAATGGTTCGCGGAACCGGAGACCCCAGAACAACTGGCGGCCCTTCTGGCCTGGGGCCAGGCCGAGGGAGTCCCCTGCCGCGTGATCGGCGCCGGTTCCAACCTGCTGGTGAGCGATGCCGGCCTGGGCGGTCTCACGCTCTGCAACCGGCGTCTGCAGGGGTCCGACCTGGAGCGCAGCAGCGGCCTGATCGAGGCTCGCGCCGGCGAACCGATCCCCACCCTGGCCCGTCGGGCCGCTCGCGCCGGGCTGGCCGGACTCGAGTGGTCGGTGGGGATCCCGGGCACCGTCGGCGGTGCCGTGGTGATGAATGCCGGTGCTCAGGGTGGCTGCATCGCCGACGTGCTCGAGAGCATCACAGTGGTGGACCCGGCCCGACCGGAGAAGCCCTTCGAACTGCGGGCGGACGCGCTGGCCTACGCCTACCGCCACAGCCGCCTTCAGGGGGAACCACTGGTGGTGCTCAGCGCCCGTTTCCGCCTCACACCGGGCCAGGATCCCGGCGCCGTGAGCCGCCGCACCAGCGAGAACCTGCACAGCCGGACAAGCACGCAGCCGTATCAGCAACCCAGCTGCGGCAGCGTGTTCCGCAATCCGGAGCCCCACAAGGCCGGCCAGCTGATCGAGGCCCTCGGGCTGAAGGGGCTCAGCATCGGCGCAGCCCAGGTGTCGCCGATCCACGCCAACTTCATCGTCAACACCGGCCAGGCCAGTGCGACAGAGATCGACCAGCTGATCCGGGAGGTTCAGCTGCGCGTTCAGGCTGCCCATGGCATCAACCTGCGTCCGGAAGTGAAGCGGCTTGGCCTGTTCATGGCCATGCCCGAAGCGGCTGGTGCCGCCTAGCCTGCACCGGACTTCTTCGCTCAGACGACATCCATGGCCGGTTTCGGACTGCCCAACTTCGGCCAGCTCACCGAAGCCTTCAAGAAGGCGCAGCAGATTCAGCAGGATGCGGCCAAGCTCCAGGAAGAGCTCGATGCGATGGCACTCGAGGGTCGCAGCAGCTGCGGCCGGGCCGGTGTGTGGCTGTCCGGCAATCAGCAGCCCCTGAAGGTGAGCCTGACGCCAGAGCTTCTGGCTGAGGGTCAGAGCGCCGCCGAAACCGCCACGCTCGAGGCCCTCAAGTCGGCCTATGACCTCTCCACCAACACAATGAAGGAGCGGATGGAGGAGCTCACCGGCGGCATCAACCTCAACCTGCCGGGCCTGAGCTGAACGCTGCCATTCAGTCGTCCGCCCGCCCCTGCCGCTGCCTTCGCCGCGAAAGCTGACGCAGGCGCTGATCGAGGAGTGGTTCGCTCCGATCACCGCGCTGCCGGCTCTCCGGCTCGACCGAGTCGCGCGGCCCCTGCCGCTCAGCCTCGACCAGCATGGCCTTGAGGCAGCTGAGATACAGGGGGTGCCGATCCCAGTCGGCACCCACGGCACAACCGGGATCACCCTGGTGCAGGCAATTGCGAAAGCGGCAGCTGGCCTGAGCCTGACGCCGCCGGATCTCCGGGAACAGGGGCCCCAGTTCGATCGGATCGTGGGGCAGATCAGGCCTGTTGAAGCCGGGTGT
>CAIZNP010000054.1 GCA_903934375.1 uncultured Synechococcaceae cyanobacterium | reverse complement strand
TTCTTTTTCTCCTCGATCATGCGGTGGATGATCGGGGTGAGAATCAGCTCCATGGCGAAGCCCATCTTGCCGCCGTCCACCACGATCGAGGTGGGGCTGGACATGAAGGAGTCGTGAATCATGTCGAGCAGGTGGCGGAAGTCGATGCCCCACTTCTCGCGGGCACCCTTGCGGAAGTGAATGATCACGAACGACTCATCCGGGGTGGGGATGTCCCGGATCATGAAGGGGTTCGAGGTGTCGACAGTCGAAACCCGCTGGAAGTTGATGTCCGTCTGGCTGAACTGCGGGCAGATGTGGTTGATGTAATCCGGCATGCGGCGCAGGATCGTATCCACGGTGGCCTCAGCCGAGTAGCCGCGCTCCTTGTTGTCGCGGGCGATCTTCTGAATCCACTCCAGGTTCACCACAGGCACCACGCCCACCAATAGGTCGGCCAGGCCGGCCACGTCGTAGCCCTCACCCTTCACGCCGCCATGCAGCCCCTCGTAGAAGAGCAGGTCAGTGCCGGCGGGGATGGTTTCCCAGGGCGTGAACTGGCCGGGCTCGAGGGTTGAGCCGAGGCGGGCGTTGTGCTCGGCGGCCTCCTCAACGGAGTGCAGGTAGTAGCGCTTCTGGCCGCTGCCGGTCTCGCCGTAGGTCTTGAACAGCTCCTCGAGCTTGTCGAACAGGTTGGCCTCGGGGCCGAAGTGGGAGAAGTTCTCGCCCTTGGCCAGGGCTGAGGCCATGGCCTCCTTCATGGGGCCACGCTCGTAGCGGTGGTAGCTGTCGCCCTCCACCACGGCCGGGGTGATGCCTTCGCGCTTGAAGATGTGCTCGAAGGCGCGCTTCACAGTGCTGGTGCCAGCGCCGGAGGAGCCGGTGACCGATACGACCGGGTGACGCTTCGACATGCGCTGGATCCAGAAAACCGACCGTGAGTTTGGCAGGTCGTGGGACCCGGCCCGAAACCGCTGTGCTCCGGCGCCGCTGCGCTGAGCGTGCTCAGGCCGGCTGAGGAGCCTCCAGAGCTGCCAGAAGCTGATCGCCCATGGCCTTGCAGCCGAGCGGTGTGCAGCCCTCGGCCATCAGGTCACCGGTGCGATAGCCGCCGGCCAGCACGCGATCCACCGCGGCTTCCAGATCCGCGGCGGCGGCGTCCTGCTTCAGTCCGACCCGCAGCAGCATGGCGGCGCTGAGCACCATGGCCATCGGGTTGGCCTTGTCCTGGCGGGCGATGTCGGGCGCGGAGCCATGGATCGGTTCGAACAGGCCCGGCCCGCTCTCACCGAGCGAGGCGGAGGGCAGCATGCCGATGGAGCCGCTGAGCATGGCCGCCTCATCGCTGAGGATGTCGCCGAACAGGTTGCTGGTGAGCAGCACATCGAACTGGCGGGGGTTGCGCACCAGCTGCATCGCGGCGTTGTCCACATACATGTGGCTCAGCGCCACATCGCTGTAGGTGCCGGCATGCAGCGCCTCGACGCGGTCGCGCCAGAGCTGGCTCACATCCAGCACGTTGGCCTTGTCGACGCTGCAGAGGCTGCCGCTGCGCTGGCGCGCCAGATCGAAGCCCACCTTGGCGATCCGGTCGATCTCGTAGTCGAAGTAGGCCATCGTGTTGAAACCACGCACATGGCCGTCGGCCTCGACGCGCCCCTTGGGGGTGCCGAAGTACACGCCGCCGGTGAGCTCGCGCACCACCAGCAGATCCACCCCTTCGATCACCTCGCGCTTGAGCGTGGAGGCATCGATCAGGGCCGGGATGATCTTCACCGGCCGCAGGTTGGCGAACAGGCCCATGCCGGCCCGGAGGCCCAGCAGACCGGTTTCCGGACGTTTCTCGCGCGGGAGAGCGTCGTACTGGGGGGAACCGATGGCGGCCAGCAGCACCGCATCGGCGGCCTTGCAGGCCGCAAGCGTGCTGGCGGGCAGGGGCTCCCCGGTGGCGTCGATGGCGGCGCCGCCCATGGGCTGCTCGTCGTAAACCAGCCCGAAGTCGTGGCGGCGGCTCACCGCATCCAACAGCTGGCGGGCCACATCCGTGATCTCCGGGCCGATGCCGTCGCCGGGGAGCAGGGTGATCCGGTAGCTGGTCATGGCGGACTGCGGCTGCACGGCGGCTGCCGTGGCATGGAGGGAGTGGCGCGAGGCTACGCCGCAGCCTCCTCGGCGATGCCCTTCGTGATGCCCTCCGCGATGTCCTCCGTCTGCCTCAGGGGGTGCGGCTCTTCTCGAGCTGGCGGATTGCCCTGGTGAGCTCCGGCAGCTTGTTGAAGGCGGCGGAGCAGCGCAGCCAGAGCCTGTTGGGGATGGCGGGATAGCCGCTCACCACCTCCCCGGCGGCCACCTCACCGTGGATGCCGGATTTGGAGGAGGCGATCGAGCGGTCGCCCATCACCGCCTTGTTGGCCAGGCCCACCTGGCCCGCCAGGATCACGCCGTTGCCGAGCCGGGCGCCGCCGGCGATGCCCACCTGGGCGGCCAGGGCGCAGCCTTTGCCGGTGGTCACGCCGTGGCCGATGTGCACGAGGTTGTCGATCTTGGTGCCGGCGCCGATGCGGGTTTCGCCCACCGAGGGGCGATCGATCGTGCTGCCGCAGCCCACCTCGACACCGTCCTCCAGCACCACCAGGCCGGTCTGCGGCATCTTGCGCCAGCCGTTGGCGGTGGGCACGAAGCCGAAACCCTCGCTGCCCACCACGGCATTGGAGTGCACCACGCAGCCGCGGCCCAGGCGCGAGCCCGGGTGCAGCACCGCACCGGCATGAATCTCGCAGCCCTCACCCAGCTGCACGTCGTCGTAGAGCACCACCTGGGGATGCAGGGTGCAGCCGGCGCCGATCTGCACGTCGGCCCCCACCACCACCTGGGGGCCGACGTGGGAGCCCAAGCCCACCACAGCCGTTGGATCGATCACGGCACTGGGGTGGATGCCGGCTGGCTTGGCCCGGCGCGGATGCAGGGCATCGAGGGCCTCGGCGAAGCCCAGACGCGGGTCGTTCAGGGCGATCCAGGCCTGGCCCCGGGCGCTGGCCTGCCGCTGCAGGGCATCGGCTTCCTCGCCGCGGGCCGGAAGCAGCACGGCACTGGCGCCGCTGGCGGCAAGGGCGGCGGCCAGGGCGTTGCCGGGTTCCAGAAAGCTCAGCTGGCCGCTGGCGGCCTGATCCAGAGCGGCTGCACCACTCAGGTCAGGGTCGGCGGCCAGGTCATGCGCCAGGGCCAGAGCCTGGCTGCCGCCGCCGGCCTGCACTTCGCTCAGGTGGCTGAGCAGGTCGCTGAAGCGCATGGGGCGGCCGGGCGGTCGGCCGGATCGTAGGTCCCGTCAGCTGGGCTCAGCCGGCCTGGCGGTGAGCACCAGGTGATCGCGGTGCACCACCAGCCCCCGCTGACCGATGCGCTGCTGCACCTCGGCGCTGCTGAGGGCGGCGAGGCCGCGGGCCAGTTCACGGCCATCGAGGCTGAGCACCCGCACCGGTTCCCGCCGCTCGAAGGACCCCTCCACGCTGCGCACGCCAGCCGCCAGCAGGGAGGCGCCGCGCCCGAGCAGAGCCTGCTCGGCGCCGGCATCCACGCTGATGCTGCCCTTGGGCAGCAGGGCATGGGCCAGCCAGCCCT
>CAIZNP010000053.1 GCA_903934375.1 uncultured Synechococcaceae cyanobacterium | reverse complement strand
ATCGTCGCGGTCTGGCCAGGGAGGTAGACCGTTGGATCTCCAGGAATCGTGAACTGCGTCACCTCTGGCGTTCCGCCATCCGGATCCACCACGTTCAACAGCACATTCCCCGTTGCCGGGTTGTCTTCGTTGATCGTCTGGGTCTCATCGGAGTCCAGAGGAGGATTATTAGGGGTGGCCGGCTCGGGCGTGGGCGCCTGCTCAGGACTTGCGGCTGGAATTGCCGGAAGAGCACCCGTTGTGATGGCAGGGGTCAGAACAGGGCTCTGGGGAGCCGTGGGATCGTTGCTGGGTGTAGCAGGGGGTTGGCCGAGCAGGATCGCCCCGCCGCCACCGCCACCGGTATCGGACGGGCTCGTACCATCCCCGACGCCGGCAGTGACTTCAACAGCAGGAGGAGTGGTCTCACCTCGCTGTTCCGTGCCAGTGTTGTCCTCTCCACTACCGGTGTCCTCCGAACCACCAGGGTTATCGGAGCTGCCGCCAGCGACGAAAGGCACCTCACTACCCAGGGCTCCGGCCATGGTGTCGCGGACCCGAGAAGCTGTTGCCTCAATCCTCGGGTTATCGGAGAAGCTAGAACTGGTCATGGCTTCGAACGTGACTACACATGGTTGATGGCGGGCGCCAGAGTGCCTTCCATCCGTACTAAGTCTAAACTTTAAGCAGGGTCGAGAAAATCATCAAGCAGAAAACCGGCGGATCGTTCAACCAGACTGAAAATCGACTGGAACAACAAGTTCAGATCCCAGCAGATCCGCTGCGCTGCAATGGCTCTGAGAAGTCTGAGAAACCGCTGAGAAAGCCGGTCAACACTTGCTGATAACTACACAAGGCGTGGACTTCGGCAATCTGGCGAGACTCTTGCCAGCTTTGGCCGCAGCCACCCCGGGCTGGCAATCAGCGCGATTCGCGCAGGGCCGAATCCAGGGTGCGGGCGAACGGTTGGAAGATGTAGCGCAGCACGCTGCGCTGCGGACCCTTGATGTCCGCCACAAGCGGCATGCCCACCTGAATCGGGTAGCGGCGGTTGGCGGCGTCCACGAACTGACTGTTCAGGGAGATCCGGGCCTTATAGTAATAGCGGCGGTCGTCAAGATCCTGTACGGACGCCCCGGCGATGCTCACGACCGTGCCAGACACAGAGCCATAGATGGTGGAATCAAAGGGCTTGAGTTTGACATCCACCGTCTGCCCGATCTTGACGAAGCCGATGTCGTCCGAGGGCACCCGCACCTCCACGAGCTTCTGAGCCGCTGTGGGCACGACGGAAAGCACCACGGCACCGGGGCCGACAACCGCTCCAGGTGCCTTGAAACGCAAGTCACTCACCACACCGCTCACAGGGGCCTTGATTTCGGTGCGGGACAACTGATTGCGAACCTTCTTGATGTTCTCGGCCACAACAGCCTCCTCATTCACAAGCTGAGCGATCTGAGAGTTCTGCTCAAAGAGCAGACCGGATTGAACACCCTTTAGGTTGGCTTTCGCCTGCTCCAGCGCCTTGGCAGCCTCGTTGCGCGCCCCAGTCAACTCGGCAAGCTTGGCATCAGTATTGGAGAGTTGCAGTTTCGAGGCCGCACCGGAAGAGAGCAAAGACGCCCACATCCGCCGCTGCTCGTTGATGTGGTGAATCTGGTTCTTCAATCCTGTCACCTCAGCCTGCTTCTGGTCAACCATGGCCTGCGCTGACGCAACCTGATCCTCACGGTTGTCGATCCGGCTGTTGAGCAGGTTGTCCTGTGCAGTGCTCACCATGTCCACCTTGTCGCCCTGCTTGATATCGGGCGTCAGAGGCAGCAACCGATCGCCACGAATCGCGGCCTGCAGCTGCTTTTGCTGCAACTGCAGATTCTTGAGTTGCTGCTCAGTAGCATCCTTTTCACTGTCCAAGAGATTGCGGTCGAGCTCCAGCAGCACCTGCCCCTTGCTCACCTTCTCGCCGTCAGCCATATTGACCTTGGCAACGATGCCTCCCTCCAGGTGTTGGATCACGTTCACATCCCCCTCGGGCACCACCTCGCCAGAGGCATTCACGACCTGGGTGATCGGCGTCAGCGCCGCCCAGGGGATGAAGATCAGGGCAATGCCACCGAGCGCGTAGAGGCTCAACCGCAGATAGCGGTTATCCTGCTTTTCTTCCAGCTCAAGGGCCTGGCTGAGTCGATTGCGACCCATCAGACTGTTGGCATCGGGGCTGTCGAGGCCAGGCAGCCGGGAAAGAAGCCCGCCCGACGGCGGAAGGACCAGCGGAGATGACTCGGAGCCGGGCGTAGCTTGCGACTTGGCGGACATGGCGGAGAGGGCGGGGGGTGGAGTATCAGTCGGGTCTTGCGGGTCTGGTCTTGGTGTCAGGAGGGCTTCTGCTGCATGCGTGCCCTCAGTTCATCGGCTGTGCCATGGAATGCGGTCACGCCCTTGTGGAGGATGCAGAGGCGATCAGCCTTTTCGAGCAACAGCCTGTTGTCGGTGGCCAGGATCACGCTCCTGTCCTGACCGCTGAAGGCGCAGCGCCTCATTGACGGCAGTGCCTGGAGAACCGCCTGGAACTGATCCGGCGCAAGACCCTGGCTGATGTCGTCGATCAGCAGGATCGGGGTGTCCTTGATCAAGGCCTGCGCGAGAGCAATCAGGCGGCGCACACCATTGGGAAGCTGATACACGACTTCATCACTGAGATCAGTATTCAGTCCGTCAGGCAGGGCATCGAGAAAGTCGAGCAAGCCAAGGCTTGTACAGATGCGGCGCACACCCGCCTCAGTGGCATCGGGATTCATCGCCCTGAGATTGGCAAGAACGCTGCCGGGCAGCAGTTCGCTCTGCGGCATCAGGTAGGCGATGTTGCGTTGAATCGCATCCACACTGAACTGGCGATGATCCTTGCCGTCGAACAGGAGGGTGCCGCCGCTGCCGCGAGCCAATGGATAAAGCTGATCGATCACCCGCAGCACCGTGCTCTTGCCGCAACCGCTGCTGCCGGTGATCGCCAGAAGCTCCCCCGGAGCCACCGACAGGGAAACTTTGGTGATCGCAAGGGTATCTTCGGCGCCGACCCGACATGCGGCAGAATCGAGAAGGATCGCCCCCCGCAATCGAGGAGCCGCCACCAGCGATGCCACTGGCCGGCTGGCGCTGCGCAGCTTGAAGAACTGATCAAGCTGGCCGTACTGCTTGCGCATCGCATCGAAGCGCAACAAAGCGTTCATCAGAGACTGAAATGGCGTGAACACACGCCAAACAAAGAACATCGCGGCGATCAGGTTGCCCATCGCGGCAGGCCCCTGATCCGTGGTGTAGGCCAGCCAGGTGCCGATGGAGAGGGTGAGCACCCCGCCCAGCTGGGCCGTGGTGCTGGTGAGCACCTGCAGGCGTCCCACCTGACGGTTGATGGTGAGCCCGCTGCTGGTGCTTTGGGCCGAAAGCCCCCGCAGCCGCTGCAGCCAGACCCACTCCACATTGGCAAGTTTCACCTCCAGGAAGCGATTCACCAATTCCTGCTGGGCCTGGGAGATGCCGATGCCGGTAACCAGGTTCAGCTCGGAGGCACCGCTGTAGTAGCGCGACAGTAACCAAACAAACACGCCGCTGAACAGCATTAGCAGGAGTGGCACCAGTACGAGTTGACCGGCGATCAGCCAGATCGCCACCAGATAGATCACCACAAAGGGGTAATCCAGCAGGGCGATCGCGAGCGGCCCCTGCAGATAAGCCAGCAGGCCATCGAGATTGCGCAGCCGGATGATCAGGGCGTGCTGCCCTAGGGACTCGATCTGGCGGAAGTCGAGGCCGAGGAACTTCCCCACCAGATTCGCGCCGATCAGGGCATCCAGACGGCCCCCAAGCTGGGAGAGCAAGCTGCTGCGCCACTGGCGCAGAATCCAGTCGAGCGTGAAGAGCAGCAGAACCCCCAGGAAGATCCAGAGGGTGGAGATCCAGCTGGCACTAGGAATCGAGATGTTGTAGATTGCCTGTATGTAGAAAGGCAGAGTGAGCGCTAGCAATGCCAGGCCGAAGCTGATGCCGTAGAGAACGGAGATGCGGTTGGTGAAGCGGTAGAGGATCTGCTGCAGCAGAGTGACACTATCGGTGCTTCCGCGGTCCTGCAGGAACAACAACTGGCCACCGCCAGGCAGGCTGTGGATCTCCCTACGCCCGTTGACATTGCCGGCCACCAGCTCCCCCTTGCTGGTGCGTGAGAGCACATAGGGATCGTTACCCGGCGCCACGTACAGCGCGGGCAGAAGCACCGGGTTCAGCTGGCTCCAACTTTCCAGTGTGTCCAGCCGGCTGCCGTAGCCCAGCCGCAGCAACAGGTTGCGCGCCTGAACCAGATCCATCCGGGAAGGATGCTCGCCGATCAGTTCAAAGAGTTCATCGGGCCGGCCCGTCCACATCATCTGCTGCAGCAGCAGCCGCACGCAGAAAGCCATCGGCGCCTCAGCGCTGAGGGTGAGATCGCGGGGGAGCATGGAGCGGCTGGAGAATCCGCTGGAGCTGGTGCTGGAGACGTTGCTGCTCATGCCAGCACCTCGGGAGTGGATCCGAATAGATCGATCTGGTGATCACTGAGCGTGGAGAGAACCCGGCCGGTGCCATTGATCAGGACAGTGGTCTTGCCGCGGGTACGTCGCAGAATCAGCTCTAGTCCGTCGATGAATTCCTTCCCGTAGGAGCAGTCGCTGAGATCCAGCAGCAATGCCTCCGGTGAGCGGGACAAAGCGGTGACGAGCTGGAACAACTGCTGAGCGTCCCTGGAGAGCCCCGTTGGAACCGAGGTGCCCATGGCCGTGGAATAGCCCTGAGGCAGTCCACGCACCGTGGTGTCGAGCCCCGTCAGATACGACCAGAACAGAGCCCTGCGTTGGTAGCGGCGCGGCTGGAAGCTGGTGATGTTTTCCAACAGGGAGCCTTCAAAGAAATCGCGTGAGGGATCGACGTAGACAACGGCTTCACGCAGCTGGTCTCGCTGATAACTCTCGATCGCCAGACCATTGAGCTCCAGTCCAGGTAGCTGCGCGATCTGTATCAAGCCCGTGAAGAGATGCCGCACCTCGGCACCCAGCTGTCGGTCGCGCAGAAGCACCACATCCCCATACGGAACCGCCGCAAGGATCCGGCCCTCAAGAAACACAGTCAGCATGCCGCCGGCAGTCAGCATGCCGCCGGCACTGCTGATCAGGTTGGAGCCACCCTCCGACTCTACTGGTAATGCCATCAGGGCATCGAATTCATCACGGGCATGGGCGAGACGCCGATAGCTGCTCCAGAGCGCCATGGACTGCTGCCATGGGTTGAGGATCTTTCCAGCCAGCAGCAGGGCCGCCGCGAGTGCACCCACCAGCAACTGGCCCTGGATCACGCGCAGAGCCCCCCAGGTGACAATCGCCGCGAAGGTGAGCTGGCTCATCAGGGCGCCGAAGGCCTGCACCTGGCCATCGAAATTGTTGGTTACCATCCGCTGCCAGGCCAGCTTCTCCTGGCGGTCCTCGTATCCGACGAGAAACTGACGACTGAGACCGTTGGACTTGATCAGACCGATCGACTCGATCAATTTGCCCTGGTAGGCCATCCGATCCAGCTCCAGTTGGTCGCGGCACTTGGAGTGATCTTCAAAGGCGCGAGCGAGTGCCAGAGCCCGTAGTAGGTAGATCACGACCGCGACAACGGCCACGATGCCGACACTACCGGCGATCAGGAAGAGGACCAGCACGAACAGCAGCGAGAAGATCAGATCGATCGCCACCGTGAGTGACTGCAGGGCACTCTCATCGCGCAGCAGGTTGATGCTGTTAAGCCGATCGAGATGACGGGCCGGCGAGACACTCAGGTAATCCGCCAGACGCATCTGCAGGAAATGGGCCAGTGACTCCATGCGCCGCTGATGTTCCTGCCTGGCACCGTCGACGCCAGTCAGGCCGAGTCGAACGGCTTTCAGCCAGCCCCCGAGCACCATCAGCAGCACCACGGCGACGGTGAGCACCACCAGGCTCTCCATCGAGCCGCTGGGCAGTACTGAGGTGTAAACAATGTTAATATACAGAGGTGATGAAAGTTCCAGCAGATTGATCAGCACCGAGGCGATCAGGATCGGGCCCAGCTGGTAGTCGCTCCAATCGACCTGCCTGAGGGTCTTGAAGAAGCGGTGATTGATCAGCTCATCGACCAGCTCAACGCTGGTGTTAAAGGCAACGTGAAACGGCCTCAGCACTGCGGCAAGGATGGGGGGGGGTTGCCTGCCGCCTAGGGCTGGGGCCTCAGACAGGGGTCTAGCCAACTGTGGAACGCCCCGAAACAGGTCCCTAAAATATCCGGAAAAACCCATCGCCGGGGGGGCTTTGACGTTTTCAAATCACAACCATGCAGCTGGCGGTAGTCAGGGTTAATGTTCTAAAATCTCAATCACGGCTAGGGGATGTACAGATTTCGCCTAAGCTCCGAGCACGTGCAACTCGAGCTGGTGGCCAATGGCATGGCCGAGTGCTTGCCCTTCCAGCTGATCGGCCCCACCTCAGAGGTTGCTTTCGTTGAAGAGCTGATCGAGGAGCAGTTCGGCAGCCTCTCTGCCAACCCGCGCCAGCTCTTCCTGTTCCTCAGCGAGGACCCATGGGTTACGCGGTTCTTCCAGCAGCCCCAGCTGCTGGAGGGAGATCTCGAGGCCAGCAGCAAGCCACCCGGCAACGAAAGCTTCAGTAGACAGACCCTCGGCAACAAACTGGTGCAGGCCGGGGTTCT
>CAIZNP010000052.1 GCA_903934375.1 uncultured Synechococcaceae cyanobacterium | reverse complement strand
TCGGCGGCGTTTCCACCTTGCGCCAGCAGGCCACGGCGCCAGCGCAGCAGTTCGGCGCCAGTGCAGCACTGCGTTGCGTTGGACGGGGCGACAGCGACCATCCCTCAACCCTAGGCATTGCCCTTGCGACGACGGTTGCTCGCTCACGCACTTCAGCAGGGGCGCCACCACAATCCCGGCTCCGAGCGCACCACACCTGCCACTTCCAGCTGTAGCAGTCGCTCGCTGATGCGGCCCGGCTCCAGACAGAGGCGCCTGCAGAGATCGTCCAGGCAGGCGCCGGATCCCAGTGCGGCCAGCAGTGCCGCTTCTCTCTGCAGCAGGGGCTCTGCGGGTGTGGCCCTTGGCCTGAAGGCCGCTGCTGATCCCGTTGGCGGTGCAGGCCGTATTGGGCGACGGTGCAGGGGGCCTGGCCCGAGCTGCTCGATCAGATCAGCGGGCTGCAGCAAGGGCGTGGCCCCCTGGCCCAGCCAACGATTGCTGCCCGCCGCACTGACCCGACTGGCGTCACCAGGGACCACCCACAGCGGTGTTTCCTCTTGCCAGGCCAGCTGGGCGGAATGCAGCGCTCCGCTGCCAGGCGGGCATTCCACCAGCACCACGGCGCAGGAGAGCGCCACCTGCAGGCGATTGCGCTCGGCGAAGTGTCCGGCGCGCACTGGCGCTCCGGATGGAAGCTCGCTCACCAGCAAGCCCTGGCGTGCCACCTGGCCCTGAAGGTCGTGGTGATGGCGCGGATAGACCCGCTCCAGGGGCGTGCCGAGGACGGCCACCGGCCTGCCGCCGACCTCCAGGCAACCGCGATGGGCGGCGGCGTCGATCCCTTCCGCCAGGCCGCTCACCACCGGCCAGCCTGCCTCGGCCAGGGCGCGGCCGATCGCTCGTGCCATCGCTTCACCGTGGCGCGAAGGCCTGCGTGTGCCCACCACCGCCACTGCCTGGCGCCTTCTCAGGCAGGGCCAGAGGCTGCCTCGCCCTCGCCAGTACAGCGCCACTGGTGGGCGAACCAGCCCAGCCAACGATTCCGGCACTGCGGCATCCCCACTAAGCAGCCAGCTCTGCCCCCGCCAGCGTCGCCGTTGTTCGGCGCTGGCGGGCTCACACAGGGGCGCCGTCCCTACCTGCTCACGGTAATGAAGGAGCTGTTCGAACTGCCGCTGTCCCATCCGGGTCGGCTGGGCCAGTTTGGTTTCCAGGTCATGGGTGGAGGCCCCCCAGGCGTTCTGCAGTGAGTGGAACGAGGCCAGCAGGCATTGCAGCCGCTGCCAGCCGACGCCTGGCGCCAGGCTCCAGATCCGCCACCACAGCCGCTCGTTCTCCGGCATGCCGGCACGCTGACCGCCAGCGTCGCTTGCGACCACGGCTGCGGGCTTTGCTGCTGGCACAGCTGCTGGTATCGCTGTTGGCACAGCTGCGCGCACAGGAGAGTGGATCGGGCCCTGGTCAGCAGCAACGCCGTGGCGCAGCTGAGGAGACCGCTGGCCGAAGGACGGGGTGAGCAGATCTCCCATGCGCCACATGCAAGCAGTACAAATGTACCGTAGCCGCGTTCGTTCCCCGTCAGTTTGGGTCGCGGGGGCCGTGCTGTAGCCGCTCCACCGCAGCGGCGAGCTGTGGCGGCAGCTGCCTGAGCAGGCGCCGCCGGTGCGCTCCGGCGGAGAGATCCACCAGCACCAGCTCCACCCGTGCCTCGGCGGCCAGCGCGCCATCGCTGCCGATGAAGCGGCTCAGCCAGGGCAGTTTCACCCCCTGCCGAGGCAGCACCCAGCTGCGCAGTTCCACCGCATCGCCATGCAGCAGCGCCTGGCGGTACTGAATCTGCAGGTTCACCACCGGCAGCTCCAGTCCGTCAGCCGCCAGATCGGCGTAGGCCAGGCCCGCCGCCTGAAGAGCCTCCACTCGGGCCTCCTCCAGCCAGGCCAGATAGGAGCCGTGCCACATCACGCCGGCATGGTCTGTGTGTTGCGGCAGCACCCGCCGCTGCAGGCGCCAGGCACGCCGTTCGTCATGGTCAGTCACGGTCTGTTCCTCCGGCGATCTGGCCCCTCGGATCGGCCATAGGCTGCCTCAGCGTGTTGCAACGATCGTGTTCCGCAACCTTCTGATCGCCGATTCCGGCAAGGGCCACGTGGAGGAGATGGTGCGCATGCTGCGCGACATCCCCACCGTGCGGCAGGCCCGCATCAACCTGCTGCATGTGGTGCCGGAGCAGGCCGGTGACAACTACACCGAGCATTCCCAGAAGGCGGCGGGGATCGTGGCTGAAGCCGTGCAGCGGCTGGGCCTCAACCCCAGCGAGGTGAACACGATCATCCGCCAGGGCGACACCAAGCAGACCGTGCTCAAGGTGGCCGATGAGCTCGATGCCGATCTGATCGTGATGGGCTCCCGTGGCCTCGGTCGTCTTCAGTCGATTCTCAGCAACAGTGCCAGTCAGTACGTCTTCCAGCTCTCCACGCGGCCGATGCTGCTGGTGCGCGACGACCTCTACGTCCGGCACGTCAACCGGGTGATGGTGGCGGTGGATGGCACGGGCGTCGGCGACGACGCCCTCACCCTGGCCTGTGAGCTGGTTCGCGACATCCCCGGCGGCAGCCTGACCGGCATCCACATCAGCCGTCAGGACATCACACCGTCTCGCGGCGGCAAGTCGCCTGCCGATGAGGTGCTCGAGAAGGCCGTGCAGCGGGCCCGCAGTCTCGGCGTGGAGATGAAGGCCATCCACAGCACCGGTGACATTGGCCGTGGTGTCTGTGCTGCGGCGGCCGATCAGAAGGCAGACCTGCTGGTGATCGCCTCTCAGGACCGTCGGCCCCTGGTGGCCCGGGGCCTGGTGGACATCGACAGGCTGCTGGGTTCATCGGTGAGCGACTACATCCGTGTCCATGCGCCCGCTCCGGTGCTGCTGGTGCGCGAACCCGAAGCCACGCGCTGAGCCCCAGCTCGCTGCCGGATGGCAGCAAAAACCCCGGCTCCCGTTAGGGGGCCGGGGACATCCGCTCAGGCCGTCTGACCTGTCAGTGGTTGGACAGTCAGTGGCTGGCGTCTCCGGATGGGAGGCCGGGGATGTTCAGCTCTGACGGCTGCTGGTCTGGATGTAGAGCACCAGCAGGAACACCGTCGGAACCAGCACGAACATCAGGCTGGCGACGAAGCCGAGATCGTTGGTTTCCATCGCAAAAGTCTTCAGCCCGGAGACCGTATCACTGCTGGCTCGTCATTCCGGGGATTCCTCAGGGCTCTTCACCGCTCGTTGCGCTTTGCGAGACGCCGGGGGCCTGCGCGGCGTCAGCGCCCTCGGCGCCGTCCTCGTCGTCCGGCTCCTCGTTCTCCACTACCGGCCAGGCGGTGGGGCCAGCGGGCAGAGGCTCGGCCTTGGCCGCCGCGATCAGGCTCTCACTGCCGGGCAGGCCCACCTGCGGTCGGGTGAGCACCAGCACGGAGTGCTGCACCAGGGCCTGGCAGGCCAGGCGCCAGCCCTCGGGCCGTCGCATCAGCTTCTGCTCCTCCACGGCGGTGCGGCCGCTGAGGCTGCCGGGACAGCTCTCGCCCACCACGTCCACGAAGCAGGTGATGCACTGGCCGCAGCCG
>CAIZNP010000051.1 GCA_903934375.1 uncultured Synechococcaceae cyanobacterium | reverse complement strand
ATCCAGAGCTCGTCATGGAGCACCTGGGTCTGATCCGGCATTCCCACATACCAGGGGGCCTGCGGATCCACTGACAACTCCTCATGGAGAAGCAGCAATCCCTCCAGAACGCAGGACGCGAGATCGGGTGTCATCGCAACGGAAGAACGACCATCCACGCACAGCACGGGGACCGGCAGCAAGCCCGCAGTCTCAAAAAATGGGTCGTCTGAGATTCGAACTCAGGGCCAATCGGTCAAAAGCCAACTGGCCAACCGCAAGATCCCAGTCAGGGACTGGGATTGGTTACCGCCATGCCAAGCCTGGTTCACAGCGTCATCGATCCGCTCCTGGGGGCGGGCACAGAACAGTGCGAGGGGGGTAGCGGCCGGATTGTTGCCGGGCCTCGAGGAGGTTCTGGCTGCCGGCTCCAGCTCGAGGCCAGCGGCGCTGGCCCAAAGCCATTGAGGCGCACGTACAGCCAGCTCAGGGCCGTGCAGGTGAGCAGGTCGAACGCCAGGGTCACGCCCTGGAAGCCGAGGATCGCGGTTGAGATCCACACGTGGAGCCAGCCGGTGCCATTGACCTCTGGCCACAGGAGGTGGCCTGATGCAGCGACTGAGCCAAATCCGGAAAAGCCGCAAGGATGGCTCGATCCTCCGTGACCAGAGGAGCATCCAACTGCTGTGCTGCGGCAACGAACTCACAGTCGTAGGCACTGCACTGGCTGGTGCTCACCAACTGGAAAACGTGCTCCGAGCTGACGGGTTGGTCGTGAGCGGCAAGGATGGCTTCTGCTTCCTCCATCAGCGCAACGGCAGCGGAACGCTGCAGGAGATCGCGCCGGAGATAACCGCTGAACACATTGCGAAGCTCGCTGCGCCACAGCGGCGGCGCCGCCCATTCGCGATCCAGTTCTCGCAAAATCTCAGCCAGTTCCGTCTTGGGACCAGGAAGCAGCAGATAGGCCAACACGTTGGTGTCGACAACAATCACGGCCGCCCTTCCCGCTTAAATGCATCGATCGAATCGGGATCGAACACGTGGGGTCCAAGGCTGCTGCGTAGGGCCCTGAGCCTTGTCAGCTCCTCTTCCGCTGAGGGAATGGCGGTGCCAAGACCGGCTTCCAGGCAAACGATCGCTTCATTGTTGAGACTGCGACGGTGCCGCTTGGCGGCAGCCGTTAGCCGGGCATGGAGCGCTTCCGGCAGGTTCTTGAGAGTGAGGGTCTTGGCCATAGCAGCCGGGGACGGGCCTGCACTGCAACCAGTATGGATCCATTCCGGTTGCCCGCGTGTCGAGGTGACGCCCTGATGGCCTACGGCACTCCTGGCATCCAAACCCACGAGCAATGGCTCGGCCTGGTGCAACCGGTGGGCCTGGTGGTGGCCCGATCACGCCATGAACCTGATCCCGATCCCTGTTCTTGCCGGGTCGCAGGCAGTGCATCACAGCCTCGCGGCACAGCTGCGCCAATGCCAGCCAGGCGATGGACGCCGCAGTACCGAGTGAGCACAACCGCTATCAGGTGGTGCGGCTCGAGCGGCTGCTGAGGGAGATCAGCGGTTAGGGCGCCGTCACACTGCAGATCGGCAACTCAAGAGTGATGGGCAGCGCCCCATACGGAATTTTGAGGCCCACACGGGCCTTTTTTTGTGGCAGGCCACCAGCTCCGGGATGCTCTGCAGGAGGCTTGGTCGGCGCCGATCGCCATGGTTGTCACCCCCACGCGCCCATTGCTGGCCGCTGCTGCGCTGCAGCAAGGCCGCAGTCTCAAAAATGGGTCGCCTGAGATTCGAACTCAGGACCAATCGGTTAGAAGCCAACCGCAAGATCCCAGTCAGGGACTGGGATTGGTTACCGCCATGCCAAGCCTGGTT
>CAIZNP010000050.1 GCA_903934375.1 uncultured Synechococcaceae cyanobacterium | reverse complement strand
CTGGGGCTTGGCGACAGCCGGCTTGGTGCCCCGTTCGCCTGCCGCCAGCAGAGCAGTGATGGCCGCATCGAGGCTGCGCTCCATCACGATGCGCGTGCCGTCGCTGACCACCACCCGGGCCAGGGTCGGCAAGCCCCCCTGCCGGGCCCGCAGGTAGATCGGTTCGACATACAGCAAGGCCTCTCCCACCGGCACCACCAGCAGGTTGCCTTCGATCACTTCGGCACCGGAACGATTCCAGAGGCCGAACTGCTGGCTGATTGCCGGATCCTGGTTGATCAGAGCGGTGATCTGCTCGGGGCCGAAGATGGTCGTCTGGCTGGGGAAACGCAGCAGCACCAGCTGGCCGTAGTGGGGATCGTCGCTGCGGGCGGCCAGCCAGGCCACCAGGTTGGGCCGGGCCAGGGGGGTGAGCGGCTGCAGGAGCAGAAATTCCGGAGGCAGCTGCGGGCTGAGCTGGGCGCTGATGTGATAAGGCCGCACGGGCACCTGGCGCTGGCCGTAGACCTCCTTGGGGACCTGCCAGACATCGTCTCCGCTATAGAAGACGCGCGGA
Source organism: uncultured Synechococcaceae cyanobacterium (assembly GCA_903934375.1). Taxonomy (GTDB): domain Bacteria; phylum Cyanobacteriota; class Cyanobacteriia; order PCC-6307; family Cyanobiaceae; genus Vulcanococcus. The sequence continues at coordinate 32,719 of CAIZNP010000050.1, read as the reverse complement.
TCAGTGACGTGGTAGCGCAGCATCTGGGCGGTCTGCAGCTCGAATTGGCGGATCGGATAGCGCATGTGCGCCTTCAGGGCCGGCGGCATCGCCCGCAGCGGCTCGAACAGTTCCGGGAAGAGGCGCCACCAGCCGGCGATGATCGGATCACGCGGTTCACTCACATACAGCCGCACGCTGCCGTTGTAGGCATCCACCACCGCCTTGACGGAATTGCGCAGGTAGCGGATCTCCGGATGGCCCGGCACCGGTGCGCTGTAGGGATAGCTCTGGCTGATGGTGAACCCGTCCACGATCCAGTACTGGTGCTGCTTTGCCGGGAACGGCGCGCCCGCACCGATCTTGGCCGACACCAGGTAGGGCTCGGCGGTGAAGCGCACGAACGGCGCCAGCGTGCGCAGCCGCTGGCGCACCTCGCGGCGCAACAGCAGACGACTCCTGGAGGTCAGGGCACCACGGCTGAGCAGCTTCGGCTCGCCGAGGTAGAGCGCCGCCGCCAGGCGCTGCAGCGGCGCACCCACCGGCACACCGAGGTTGCCGGTGTAGTGGGTGTAGATGTTCTGCTCTCCCTGAGGGAAATCGAACTCCTGCACCCGTGTGGGCGCAATCGCATAGGGGCTGGGCAGGGCTCCGAAATAGAGGCTGGGGCGGCCGATCGGGATTGCCGCCTTCACCTGGTCGCGGGTGATGCCGATCTGGGGACTGCCGAGGATGCGGGGGGGATTGCCCAGATCACTGATGAAGTATTCGGGCAGGCCGTCCGGACCACTGGTATTCACAGGCGACACGGTGAATCCCATGCCGTGCGTGAACACGAGGTGACGGTTCAGCCAGGTGCGGGCAGAAACCGGCAGGGCTGAGGGGTCCATCTCCCGGGCGGTGATCATCACCAGCTGACGGCCATCAGCGCGGGGCTGGCCCAGGTCGTAGCGGTCGACGGCCGGCTCGGAGAAGCGGTAGTAGACCCTCAGCTTCTGCAGCTGCTTGTTGGTGGCCAGCAACGGCTGGCTGTCCCACAGGCGAATGTTGCGCAGGGTGGCGCGGCTCGCCTCGACATCCGCACGGGTGAGGCGGGTTTTCGGGTTGACGTTGCGGCTCACCATCCGGTTCAGCTGAAAGGCCTCGCGGGTGGCGCGGATCGAGCGGGCCAGGTAAGGGGCCTCGCGTTCCAGCTCCCTCGGCTTGACGACGATCAGCTGCAGCACCGGCAGCAACACGGCCTCCAGCAGAGGCACCAGCAGCAACACACCACCACTGATCAGCACGGCTGGGGCACGCAGACCCGGACGCGGCAGCCTGAGGGTCACCGCCACGGCGAGCACCAGAGCCAGCAGGGCGGCGAGGGTGCGCAGGGGCAGGGACACATGGATGTCGAGCCAGCCGGCACCGGGCACGCTCCCCTGGGTGCTGAGCAGCAGTTGATGCCGCCCCAGCCAGAAGGCAGCGGCCGTCGTCAGCGCCAGCACGCCGAGCGGCCGGCGCAGGGCCCTGAGCTGCGCCGATGAGAAGCCTCCGAAGCGGCCATCACTGAGCTGGGGCGAGCGGGCCATCAGCCCCCAGAGGCCCGCAGCCAAGGCCGTGATCAGCAGCCCGGCCAGCAAGGCCAGGGCGAGCGCCAGGGCGGGGAAGCGCACAAGGCCGAAGCTGATGTCGGCCCCGAGCACGGGCTCGCGCACCCCGGCGTTCGGGGCGAACAGGGCCAGGCTCCACACCCCCCAGCCCCTGGCCAGGCAGGCCGATGCCGCCACAGCGGCAAGTGCCGCCAGCAGGCGGGCGGTGGTCAGAGGACGCAGCAACAGGCCTGCAGCGCACACCAGGCCCAGGCCCAGCAGCAACGGCAGCGGTTCGCTGGGCAGCGACAGGCTGCCCAGCAGGGGAGTCGAGACGAAGGGGTCGACCACAAGACGCCGCGCTAGCCGCAACAGCAAGAGTCCCGGCAGGATCTGCCCAAGGGCGAGCACCACCAGCGAGCCGGCATAGGGGAGCGGCGCCAATGGCATGCGGCGGCGGCCATCGCGGGGGAGGCGCCAGAGGCGAGTGAGCCAGGCCTCCATCGCCCAGCAGAGACCAAGGCCAACCCCCGCACCCAGCACCTGGAGGGCCCAGCGGCGGGCGAGCGGCCCGGTGAGATTGAACTGGCCGAACCACTGCCACTCAATCCAGAGCCGGGCCATCAGCCAGGCGAGCAGGGCAGCGGCAAACATCGCGACGCCGACGACGGCAACGCGACGCAGGCTTTGTGACGGGATGGAAGAGGCGGATCGCACGCCCGGAGCGTAGGCAGGACACCCGAGGTGACAAGAGCAGGATTAATCCCGATCTCAGGAATCGGATTTAATTCGCGGCAACGGCCGGCGCTGATAGCCTCAACTCCACTGTCGGGCCGTCCGTGACCGTCACGCTCTCCCGCTCCACCTTCACCGGCCTGCGCTGCAAGGAGTGCGGCCATGCCTACGAGGCCGGAGCACGCCACGTCTGTGAGGACGTCTGCTTCGGTCCGCTGGAGGTGGTCTACGACTACGACGCGATCCGCAGCCGTGTCAGCCGCGCCACGATCGAGGCCGGCCCCGCCTCGATCTGGCGCTACCGCGAATTCCTGCCGATCGAGGGGGATCCGATCGATGTGGGCACCGGCTTCACGCCACTGCTCAAGGCCGACAACCTGGCCCGGCGCCTGGGCCTGAAGTCCCTCTACATCAAGAACGACGGCGTCAACATGCCGACGCTCTCCTTCAAGGACCGCGTCGTTTCCGTGGCCCTGACCCGGGCCCGCGAGCTCGGCTTCAAGACCGTGAGCTGCGCCTCGACCGGCAACCTGGCCAACTCCACCGCCGCCATCGCCGCCCACGCCGGCCTGGAGTGCTGCGTGTTCATCCCCAGCGATCTGGAGCTGGGCAAGGTGCTTGGCACCCTGATCTACAACCCCACCCTGATGGCGGTGCACGGCAACTACGACCAGGTGAACCGCCTGTGCTCGGAGGTGGCCAACACCTACGGCTGGGGCTTCGTGAACATCAACCTGCGCCCCTACTACTCGGAAGGGTCCAAGACCCTCGGCTACGAGGTGATCGAGCAGCTGGGCTGGGAACTGCCCGATCACATCGTGGCGCCGCTGGCCTCCGGCTCCCTGTTCACCAAGATCCGCAAGGGCTTCGACGAGTTCATCAAGTGCGGCCTTGTGGAGGAGAAGGCGGTGCGCTTCAGCGGTGCCCAGGCTGAGGGTTGCAGCCCGATCGCCCAGGCCTTCGCCGAGGGGCGCGACTTCATCACGCCGGTGAAGCCCAACACCATCGCCAAGTCGATCGCCATTGGCAACCCGGCCGACGGACCCTACGCCATCGATATCGCCAACCGCACCGGCGGCACCATCGCCGCCGTGAGCGACAGCGAGATCATCGACGGCATCAAGCTGCTCGCCGAAACAGAGGGCGTGTTCACGGAAACCGCCGGCGGCACCACCATCGCCGTGCTGAAAAAGCTGGTGGAGCAGGGGAAGATCAACCCCGAAGAGCGCACGGTGGCCTACATCACCGGCAACGGCCTCAAGACGACGGAAGCCGTGGTGGATGCCATCGGCAAGCCCTACACAATCGAGGCCCAGCTCGACAGCTTCAACGCCGCCTGGAAGCAGGCCCAGGCCTCCCACGGCATCGGCTGAGCCGATATCCCGTCACCACCCCTCCATCCGACTCGCCCCATCCGACTCGATCCATGCCCGTTCAGGTTCTGATCCCAACCCCCCTGCAGAAGTTCACCAACGACGAGGCCAGCGTCAGCCTGGACGCCGGCAGCGTGGAAGCCCTGATCGATGCCCTCGACGGCCGCTACCCCGGCCTCAAGGGGCGCCTCTGTGATGAAGCCGGCAAGCTGCGTCGCTTCCTCAACGTCTACGTCAACAGCGAGGACATCCGCTTCCTCGACAACCAGGCCACCGCCCTCAGCGATGGCGACGAGGTCTCGATCGTGCCCGCCGTGGCCGGAGGCTGATCGGTAACGAGGCTGGCAGTCGTCAGCGCCAACAAGCTGCTCAATAGGGTGATTCCACTGCCAGGGGACGCGTGCCATGACTCAGACCCCGGAACGGATCAGTGTTGAGCAGCCGATGGTCTGTTCGGCAGCCGTGCACCCCGAGGGGGACAGCAAGGCGCTCCTGTTCGACTACCGCCAGGCCGCCAACCCGGTGCGTCGCGGTCTGAGCGACCCGATCCCCTACCGCTGCTGGGGACCGGAGCTGCATGCCTCCGGACCCAGCGCCGTGCTGCCGCTTGATCTCAGCGAAGAGCTGGGGGCCATCGGGCCCGCCACCAGCCCCGGCCTGGCGGCCCACTTCATCCGGATTGAGCCCGGCGAAGGGGTGAAGGCGGCGGCCAATGCCACCAGCTCGCTGTTCTATGTGATGTCCGGCAGCGGCCGCTGCGAGCGGGCCGGCGATGGCCACAGCGCTGGCATCACACACAACTGGCAGACCGGCGACCTGTTCGTCCTGCCCGCCGGCCCGGCGCCGCTGCTGCAGGCCGACAGCCGCAGCGTTCTCTACTGGGTGCACGACGCTCCCCTGCTCGATTACCTGGGCGTGGTGCCCAGTGCCCCCCGCTTTGAGACCACCCACTATCCGGGCTCGTGGCTTAGGGCCGAACTTGCCCAGCTGGCAGCGGATCCGAGCAGTGCCCGCAGCAACCGCCTCAGCCTGCTGCTGGCCAATCGCGACCTTCCCAATACCCGCACGGTGACCCACGTGCTCTGGGCGATGTTCGGCATGGTGCCGTCCGGCGCCACCCAGGCCCCGCACCGCCATCAGTCGGTCGCCCTCGATCTGATCATCGACTGTGATCCCGGCTGCTACACCCTCGTCGGCACCGAGCTGGCCGCAGACGGCACGATCCGCGATCCGAAGCGGATCGACTGGCAGGCCGGTGGCGCCTTCATCACCCCGCCGGGTCACTGGCATGCCCATGTCAACGAGAGCGGGCGCACGGCCTACCTGCTGCCGATCCAGGACGCCGGCCTCAAGACCTACCTGCGCAGCCTCGACATCCGTTTTTCCTGAGCAGCCGAACCCTCAGGCCCCGGCCTGCACCGCCACGGCTGGATCAGCTGGCGGCGCAGGGGCTCCGGAGACCTGCTCGTAGCGCTCAACGACGGCGCTGAAGGTTGCGCCGTCGATCGTTTCACGCTCGATCAGCAGGTTCACCAGTTCATCCAGCAGCGGACGCCGCTGCTGGAGCAGGTCGACGGCCTGATCCAGCGCCTGCCGTGCCAGCTGCTGCACCTGGGCATCGATGCGGTTGCCGGTCTCGAGGGAGTAGTGCGGCTCGGAGCGCAGCCAGTCGCGCCCGAGGAACACCTCGGCGGCATCGGACTCCAGGGCCACAGGCCCGAGGCTGGAGAAGCCGTAACGGGTGACCATCTCGCGGGAGATGCGGCTCACCATCTGAAGATCACTGCTGGCGCCCTGGGTGATCTCACTGGGACCGAACACCACCAGCTCCGCGGCACGACCGCCCATCGCCACCACCAGACGGGCGCGCAGGTAGGCCTTGCTGATCAGGCCGGAATCGAGCACGTCCTCATCCGGCATGGTGCGGGCGAAGCCGCCCACGCCACCGGCACGGGGCAGCAGCGTGACCTTGTCGAGCCGATCAGCCGCAGGCAGCAGCGTGGTGAGCAGGGCGTGGCCCACCTCGTGATAGGCAATCAACCGCTTCTTGGCGCTGTCCTGCAGGGGAGCGGCAGTGAGGCCCATGGTGATGCGCTCGAGGGCATCCCCCAGGGCCTGATCGTCAATGATCTGGCGGTCGCGGCGGGCCGTGAGGATGGCGGCCTCGTTCAGCAGGTTGGAGAGGTCGGCACCGGAGAAGCCAGGTGTACGGCTGGCCCAATCCGGCAGGGAGACCTCCGGATCGAGGGGGCGCGAGCGGGCATGCACCGCCAGGATCGCCTCGCGTCCACGGCGATCCGGCAGATCCACCTGGATGCGGCGGTCGAAGCGACCGGGGCGCATCAGGGCCGCATCGAGCACATCGGGGCGGTTGGTGGCCGCCAGCAGGATCACCCCGGAGTTCTCGGCGAAGCCATCCATCTCGGTGAGCAGCTGATTGAGGGTCTGCTCCCGCTCGTCGTTGCCGCCGCCGATGCCGGCACCACGCTGACGCCCCACCGCATCGATCTCATCGATGAAAATGATGCAGGGAGCCTTCTCCTTGGCGCGGCGGAACAGATCCCGCACCCGGCTGGCCCCCACACCCACGAACAACTCAACGAACTCGGACGCCGCCATCGAGAAGAACGGCACGCCGGCCTCACCGGCGATCGCCTTGGCCAGCAGCGTCTTGCCGGTGCCGGGCGGACCCACCAGGAGCACGCCCTTGGGGATCTTCGCGCCAACAGAGGTGAACCGTTCCGGCTCCTTCAGGAAGGTGACCACCTCCTGAAGTTCCTCCTTGGCCTCGTTGATGCCGGCCACATCCTCGAAACGCACGGCCACGCTCGCTTCCGGCTGCACCATGCGGGCCTGGCTGCGGCCAAAACCCATGGCCCGGTTCGCCACCTGAGCCGAGCGGCGGATCAGCAGCGCCAACCCACCGAACAACAACAACAGCAGCAGGCCATTGGCCACAAGACTGGAGGTGGCTTCGTCCTGGCGGTCGTCCCGCACGCTCAGGGGGATGCGGGCCTCCTGGGCCGTACGCAGGAGCAACTGATCGTTGCTGAACACCGGCACCTGGCTGCGCCGGCCGTCGGCATAGGTGACGTTGACCTGGCGCTGCGCCATCGACAGCTCAAGGTCCTTGATGCGATTGGGACCCTGGCCCTGCCGCATCTGCTGCAGCAGCTGGCTGTAGCTGGGGGCAGGCGGGCGGCTCAGGCCGAGATCGCGCAGCAGGCCACGGCCACCGCCCTCTGGCTGGATTGGGCCAGCGTTGCGGCCAGGCTGGGTTTCAGAAGGGGATGCAGCGGAGGGAGACCCCGGGGAACTGCTGCTGCTCACAGGGGTCTGCCGCTGGATGGAGCTTAGCGATTTGACGAAAGGGAGGACGGCAGCGGAAGATCGTGGTTTGGCAAAACGAGAGCGGGATGGCTGTTCCCAAGAAGAAAACCTCCAAGGGCAAGCGGAACCAGCGCCACGCCACCTGGAAGGCCAAAGCTGCAGTGGCTGCTCAGAAAGCGCTCTCGATCGGCAAGGCCGTGCTCAGCGGTCGCGCTCAGGGCTTCGTCTACCCCGTGGCTGAAGAGCAGGCCGACGAGGACTGATCCAGCCGCTTCAGCAGCTCGCCGCCAGGTCCCTGCCAACGGCAGCGGCGGCGGGCATCGAGTTCACGCACCCAGCACGCCCGTTGCAGCAGGGGATGCTGGTAGAGCGGTGCTGGTAGCGACTGCAGCGTGGCCTGCACCAGCTGATCCAGCTGCTCCGGCCTGAGCCAGCCGCCACCGCTGCGCCGCTGGCGGGCCTCCGCCTGAAAGCGCCAACGGCGCGGCAAGCTCCAGCTGGATGGCCACAAGAGCACGAGTTGATCGATGTTGTCCCAGAGCCCCAGATAGGCCTGCAGAGCCTGATTGCTGCGCTGCAGCCAGGCCTGCGCCGGCGCAGCAAGCCCTGCGGCAGCTGACCAGGCCACCAGCTCCTGCTCCGGCACGGGCCGGCAGCCCAGCAACCACCCCTCAAGCAGCACGGCATCGGCCTGGCCATGCCAGTTCGGGGTGCGATCTCCCTCCCCGCCGCAGAGGGTCTTGTCGAACCGGGGCAGCTCCAGCGCTGCGGTGGCCCGGCCATCCCCCTTCCAGGGCTGCTGCCGCCAGCACCGGATCGGCTCCGCCAGGGCAGCCGGATCATGGCTGCCGGGCGGCACACGGCTGACGCCGAAGGGATTCCCGGCCATGCGCTGCCGGCGCTCGGCCCAGGGCAGGTAGGCATCGTCGATCGAGGCCACCGCCAGCTGCAGCCCAGCCCGGGCGAAGTCCTGGCGCAGCTGGCGCGAGAGGGTGCTCTTGCCGGACCCCACAGGCCCGTTGAGCCCCAACACAGGCCGATGGCCGGCGTCGATCATCCGGCGGCAGTCCTGCAGGAGCAGCAGCGTCAGCGCCCCTGGTCCTGGCGCTGGCTGGATCGCCTCGCTCATGAGCCGAGCTTGAAGGCCTCCAGCACCAAGGCATACACCAGACCGATGCGCAGGTTGTCGAGCAGCAGCCAGCCCAGAGGGGTGCGCTCAGCCACCATCCGGGTGCGCAACCGCACCATGAGCTCAATCGCCAGCACCAGCAGCAGAGCCACCTGAGGGCGGCTGCCGATCTCCTCCAACCAGAGAGCCGTGATGTTCTGGCCCCCGTAGAAGCCCAGCAGCAGGGCCAGCACCACAAGGCTGCGGCGCCGCCAGCTGCCGCGCAACCCTGACAGCAGCAGATCCCCAAACCGACGCTGCAAGCGATCGAAGCGGGTGATCTGAAAGGAGGGCGGACTCATCCTCTCGGCAGCAGCTGCTGCAGGTAGGAGAGCGTGATGCAGCCCTCAGGGCAAGCGGGACCGTGCAGCACGGCACAGGGCTGATCCCGATCTCCGAGGTGCGTCACCTGGGCGCTGGCCCGCATGAAGGCCTCCGCTGGCTCCGAGGCGCTGGCGGCGCTGCGGGTCACCAGCACCGCCAGGCCGGCGCCATGGGCCGCCGCCAGGCCGTTGGCGGAATCCTCGATCGCAAGCACCTGTCCCGGAGCCAGCTTCAACTCGCGAATGGCGAGACGGTAGGCCTCGGGGTCGGGCTTCTTGGCTGCCACATCCTCCCCGCACACCCACAGCTGCAGCTGCCGCTGCTGCTGGGGCAACAGCTGCTCCAGCAGGGCTGCCACCGCCGTCCGGCCGCTGGTGGTCACGATCACCTGGGCCATCCCGGCTTCGGCCGCTGCCGCCATCAGCCGCGCCACGCCTGGCCTGAGCCTCAGCTCACCGGCGGCCACCAGCCGCCCGTAGTGACGCTGCTTGGCGGCCTGCAGGGCCTCCAGCCGCTCCGGGGCTGCAGGCCGGCCATCCACCTCCGCCAGGAAATGGCTCAGTCGTTCCCGGCCACCGCTGATCCGCAGCAGCTCGAGGTAGCGCTGCCGATCCCACACCCAGGGCAGGCCGGCCTCCTGGAAGGCGCGGTTGAAGGCGCGGCGATGGCCATCCAGCTCCGTCTCCGCGAGGGTGCCATCCACATCCCAGAGCAGGGCCGCCGGAAGTGCTGCCATCGGACCCGTTCTTCCGTGTGGAGGTTAGGCGGGAACCCTCAGGGAGGACAGCGCCGCCGATCTCTGGCTACCGGCCGGAGCACCCCGCACAATGGGAACACTGCCGATTGGTGCCGTTGCTCATCTCCATGCCTGAGCAACGCTGGCAGCTGCCGCCCGCGGTGAGCGTCACACCAGATCTGCGCCAGCTGGGGCTGCCCGATGCCCTGCTGACGCTGCTGCTGCGTCGTGGTCACACCAACCTGGAGGCGATCAAGGCCTTGCTGGATCCGCCCGAGGCACCGGATCCCAGCCGCCATTTCCCCGAGCTGCGGCGTGCCGTGCAGCGCCTGCGCCAGGCCTGCAGAGCTGGCGAAGGGGTGGCAATCTGCGGCGACTACGACGCCGACGGCATGACCAGCACGGCCCTGCTGGTGGGTCTGCTGCAGCGCCTCGGTGCGGCCGCGGTGGCGGCGATCCCAAGCCGGATGGACGACGGCTATGGGCTCAACAGCGCCATGGTGGAGCGGCTGGCGGCCGACGGTATCCGCCTGCTGGTCACGGTCGATAACGGCGTCACCGCCCGTGCAGCCCTGGAGCGGGCCCGCGAGCTGGAACTGGATGTGGTCATCACCGACCACCACACCCTGCCGGCCGAATTACCACCCTGTCTGGCCCTGCTGCATCCGGCCTGCACCCCGGAGGAATCGCCGTACCGCGGGCTGGCGGGGGTCGGTCTGGCGACGGTGCTGGCCCAGGCTCTGGCCCGTGCCTGCCGCTCCCGCGAAGGCCTGGCCCTGGCACTGGATCTGTTCTGCATCGGCACCATCGCCGACATGGCCCCACTGCTGGGGGTGAACCGGCGCTGGCTGATGGACGGCCTACCCCGGCTCCAAGGGAGCACCCTGGTGGGTCTGCAGGCCCTGCAGCAGGTGGCTGGGCTTGATGACGTACCGATCGACGCCACGGCCGTGGGCTTCCAGATCGCTCCTCGCATCAACGCCGTGGGCCGGCTGGGGGATCCACAACTGGTGGTGGATCTGCTGACCACCACGGATCAAGAGCGCGCCCTGGAGCTGGCCCGCCAGTGCGAGAGCCTGAACCGCCAGCGCCGTGAGCTCTGCGATGCCGTCGAGGCGGAGGCCAGGGCCCTGGTGGAGGCTGATGGGGAGCAGCGCAGCACGTTCCTGCTGCTGGCACAGAGCCACTGGCACCACGGTGTGATCGGCATCGTGGCCGCGCGACTGGTGGATCATTTCGGCTTGCCGGTGGCCCTGCTGGCCAGCGAGGGAGATGGCCGGCTGCGGGCTTCCGTGCGCGCTCCAAAGGGGTTTGCCGTGGATGCGGCCCTGCAGGCCTGTACAGAGTTGCTCGAACGCCATGGGGGCCATCCAGCCGCCGGCGGCTTCACCGTGCGGGCCGAAAAGCTCAGCGAACTGCACGAGCGCCTGAATGTGTTGGCCGAGCACTGGCGGGATGCGCACGGCGGCAACCAGCCACTGGAACCGGAGGTACGGGTCGACCTGGCGGAGCTGACCCCGGAGTTCTGGCGACAGCTGCAACGGCTCGAGCCCTTCGGGATCGGCCACGCCACGCCGCTGTTCTGGAGCAGCCGCTGCCGGGTGGTGCAGCAGCGCCAGCTGCGGGGCGGCCATCTGCAGCTCACCCTGGAGCAGGAGGGGGCCACGGCCCGAGCAATCGCCTGGCGCTGGGCGGGGGAGTGGACCCTGCCGAACGAGCTGGACGTGGCCTTCCACCTGCGGCTCAACCGCTGGCAGGGTCAGGAGCAGCTGCAGCTGGAGCTGAAGGGATTAAGGGCCAGCACGAGCGAAACGGTGCTGCTGCTGCGCCAGGAGCGCCGCTACTGGGTGCGGCGTGACGGTGCAGCGCTGGTGATTCGCAATGCCGCCGGAGAAGAGTTGAGGGGCATCACCGGGGCGGGGAGCGGCTCTCAGGCTGGCGAGCTGGCCCTGGAGCATCCCCAGGCGGACCATCCCTATGTGCGAGCCCTTTTCCTTGAGGCCGCCATGGCCTTGGGGCTGGCCGCCTGAGCAACGGACCGGGACCAGCAGCGGGCTATGACTGCTGAACTGAACGGTTCCTGAACTGAATGATTCCCGAACCTAAAGGCTGCTGAACTGAAGGGCCGCGCAGATGAAAACCTGCGCAGCTCGAAGCCTGGAGAGGCAGACGCCCGCTCGCCTGGGCCGACCTCAGGGTCTTCAGAGGGCGCCGCGGCGATAGAAGAGGATGAAGATCACGGCCGGGCCGGCGATGGTGATCAGGAACAGGGCCGCGAAGTTGGCGATCAGATGGAAGTCGATTCCCATGGGAGAACGGCGCAGCGGCTGCACAAATCGAGGTTCAGACTACGGGGCGATCGGTGGGCGCAAAGTCCTGCAGCACCGCCACTGTGACGGGTTGTCACAGCAGAGCGGAGGGCTGCCATGAATGAGGAACTGCACTGGCGCTGCATCAGCGGGTGCGGCTCCTGCTGCCGCCTGGATCCGGGGGAGCGCAACGAAGCCCTCGAAGCGCTCACGCCGGAGCAGCAGGAGCAGTACCTGTCCATGGTGGGGCCTGACGGCTGGTGCATCAACTTCGACACGGGCTCGAGCACCTGTCGGATCTACGAGGAGCGGCCGATGTTCTGCCGCGTCGAGAACCTGGCACGCCTGTTCCACGTTCCACAGCAGGAGGCCAACGATTTCGCCATCGCCTGTTGCCGCCAGCAGATCCGCAGCGAACACGGGGGTCGTGGCATGGTGATGAAGCGGTTTGAGCAGGCGATCCGCCAACCTGCGGAGCCGCTCCCTGACGAGGCCCCAGAGACCGGCCACCACCGCTGATGTCCGAGCTGCCACCCCCCACACCCGAGCCCGCAGACGGTCAGGCCTCGACCGAGGCCCAGATCTCGTCGCCGGCGTCGCCATCGCCACAGCCGACAGCAGGCGGTACCGACCGTGCCGGCAGCTTCGGCGCGATGTTCCTCACCACCTTCACCACGGTGTTTCTGGCGGAACTGGGCGACAAGACGCAGCTGGCGGCCCTGCTGCTCTCCGCCGAATCCGGCCGCCCGGTGATCGTGTTCATCGGTGCCTCCCTGGCGCTGATCAGCTCCAGCCTGGTTGGGGTGGTGCTCGGCCGCTGGCTGTCACGCGTTCTGCCCCCCCAGCAGCTCGAGCGCCTGGCCGGGATCCTGATGATCGGCCTGGGGCTCTGGCTGGGCCGTCAGGCCGCCATGACCATGCTCCCCCTGGCCTGAACCACCACCGCGATGCAACTCCCCCTGCTGGCCTCCACGTTCGTGACCGTGTTCCTGGCGGAGCTGGGCGACAAGACCCAGCTGGCGATCGTGACCATCAGCGGCACCTCCAGCCGCAGTGGCGCGGTGTTTGCCGGTAGTGCAGCGGCCCTGGTGCTGGCCAGCCTGCTGGGGGCCGGTGCCGGCGGCTCCCTGGCCAGTGTGATTTCGCCTGATGTCCTCCAGCTAGCGGCATCGGTGGGGTTCCTGGTGATCGGCGGACGGCTGCTGCTGCTGGCCGGCCGCAATCAGGACGCGGAAGAGAACGCTGAAGAGAGCGGCAACGCGTGAGGCAGCGGACAGCGGCACAGCCTCTGTCTAGATTGGTGGCATTGATCCACCAGTTCAGGGCGTTGGCCGTCCTGGGTTGGTGCGAGCAACACGCCGGTGCCGGACTCTGCTGCTCAACACCCTGGTGAACCAAACAGGTGAACCAAACCAGGTGAACCAAACCAGGTGAACCACCCCAGCTGACCGGCCCGCACGAGAGAACGTTTCGCCATCCCCATGAAGTTCACGGTCGCCGATCTGATCGACCAGCTCCCCGCCCTCGACGCGCTCAGCGTGGCGAAGCTGGAGAAGGCCCTTGGCCTCAGCACCAAGACCGATCGCGAACAGCTGCGCATCGCCCTCACCGCCCTGGTGAAGGTGGGCGTTCTGGAGGAAGCGGAGGCCGGCATCAGCCGGGTGCAGGACGAGGGCCTGATTGAGGCCCGACTGCGCTGCAGCAGCAAGGGTTTCTGTTTCGCCCTGCGCGACGATGGCGGCGAGGACATCTACATCCGCGATCACCAGCTCAACCACGCCTGGAACGGCGACAGGGTGCTGGTGCGCGTCACCCGTGAGGGTGGCCGACGCCGCTCACCCGAAGGCGGCGTGCAGTGCATCCTCGAGCGCAGCACCACCAGCCTGCTGGCCCATGTGGAGCAGCAGAACGAACGGCTGGTGGCCGTGCCCCTCGACGACCGGCTGCTCACGGCGGTGGAGCTCCCCGCCGGCGATGCCGAGCACCTGAAGCCCGCCGAGGAGGCCGTGGTGGAGGTGAAGGTGGATCGCTTCCCCGTGGGACAGCTGCCCCCCCAGGGCCATGTGGCGCGCAGTCTGGCGGTGAATGCGGGTCCGGAGGCCGATCTTGATCTGCTGCTCACCAAGCACGACCTGCGCGACCGGCCGGCAGCGCCCAAGGCCATTGCCAAAGCGCTGGACAGCAAGAACCGCGACGATCTCACCGCCCTGCCGACCTTGCTGCTGCAGGGCTGGGATGGCACCGAGGCACCGATCCTGCCCGCGGTCTCGCTGGAAAGCCTCGACAACGGCCTGCGCCTGTGGGTACACGCCCCGGCCGTGGCCGAACGGGTCGGCTTCGGCAGCGCCCTCGATCAGCACCTGCGGGAGCAGGGCGAGGCCTTCTGTGTGGGCAGCACCTGGCTGCCGCTGCTGCCGCCCAGCCTGAGCAAGGCGGCGGCCTTCGCGCTGGGCAGCAGCGCCGCTGCCCTCTCCGTGGCCCTGGACTTCAGCGCCGATGGAGTTCTGGAGCACTACCGCTTCACCCGCAGCACCATCCGCCCCGACGGCGTGGTCAACCAGGCGGCACTGCAGGCCTTCGCCGAGCGCAAGCCCAAGGCCCGCACCACACCTGCCGCCCTCAAGGCGCTCAAGGATCAGCTGCCCCTCCTGGAGCAGCTGATTGCTCTGGCCGAGCAGCTGCGCCAGCAGCGCCTGAGCAACGGCTCGATCGATCTCGATCTGGCGATGCCCGCCATCGACGGCCTCGGCGATCTGGCCATTCCGGAACCCGATGAAAGCCGCCAGGGATGGCTGGTGCAGTTGGATCCGGCCCTCAGCGCCGCCGGGCTGCTGCGTGAGCTGGTGCTGCCGGCCCACCGCGCCTTCGGTCGCCACATGGCCGCCCTCGAGCTGCCGGCCATCTACGCCCAGAACCCGCCTCCGGAACCCGAGGCCGTGAACGACGTGGCCAAGGCGGCCCTTGCCCTGGAGATCCCGCTGGAGCTCTCCGCCGACGGCAACGCCAGCGCCCAGGAGCTGGCGATGGCGTTCGCCGCCAGCGATCGCTGCCGTGTGCTGCAGCAGCAGCTGCGCGAACCGCTGCGGCCGGTGACCCTCAGCTGCGAGCCGGGAGCGAACATGCTGGCCGGCGAACAGCTGGCCTACGCCCCCTGGTGCTGCCCGTCGCTGCACTACGCCGATATCTGGAATCAGCACGTCCTGGCGCTGCTGCTCGGCGAAGGCAAGGACCGTCCCTCGGTGCGCCACAAGACCAGGGTCGACATCGCCGGCGACAGCAGCCACGGCGTGATCGACTGGCCGCTGCTGGCCCCCAGCCAGATCAACCCGGCTGAGGAGGGCCGCAGCGTTGGTCTGTTGCACCGCCTCAACGGCCGCTCCCGCTTCGCCGCCGAGCTGCAGGCCGATGCCCTGGCAATGGCCCAGGCACGCCAGGCGGAACCGCTAGTGGGGCAGACCCTCACCGGTGTGATCAGCGGCGTGCAGAGCTATGGCTTCTTCGTGGAGGTGCCGCCTTCCCAGGTGGAGGGTCTGGTGCACGTGAGTTCCCTCAAGGACGACTGGTACGAGTACCGCTCGCGCCAGAACCGTCTGGTCGGTCGCAAGAACCGCCGCACCTACATGCTCGGCGACGCGGTCGAGGTGATCATCCACAAGGTGGATGTGCTGCGTCACCAGATCGATCTGGCCGTGGTGCTGCCGGAGGGCTACGAGGAGCTGGATGGCGATCAGGGCGGACACCGCTCCGACGACCCAGATACCAGCGGCGACCACGAGGACAACGGCCAGGACGGCGAGGACTGAGCCATGACCACCTCAGGCCGCGAGCCGATTGTGCTGGCGGTGTCCGGCGCCAGTGCCCAGCCCCTGGCGGAACGGGCCCTGCAGCTGCTGCTGCAGGCGGGAGAGACCGTGGAGCTGGTGGTCAGCCGCGGAGCGATTGGCGTCTGGCAGGCCGAACTCGGCATCCGCGTGCCCTCGGAGCCGGAGAGCCAGGCCCTGTTCTGGCGTGAACGCACCGACTGTGAGGCAGGCACGCTGCACTGCCACCGCTGGAACGATCAGGCGGCCGCCATCGCCAGCGGCAGTCACCGCACCCGCGGCATGGTGATCCTGCCCTGCTCGATGGGAGCCGTTGGCCGCATCGCCGCCGGCGTGGCCACCGACCTGCTGGAGCGGGCTGCGGATGTGCACCTCAAGGAGAGCCGGCCGCTTGTGATCTGCCCGCGGGAGACTCCCTGGAACCTGGTGCATCTGCGCAACCTCACCACCCTGGCCGAGGCCGGTGCCCGCATCGCCCCACCGGTGCCGGCCTGGTATCACCGCCCCACCACGATCGAGGAGATGGTGGATTTTCTGGTGATTCGCGTGTTCGATGGCCTCGGTTACGACCTCGGCCCCCTGCACCGCTGGAACGGACCCGTCCAGCCGCAGAGTTCCTCACCGCCCTGCTGATCAAGCGCCCAACGCCTGCCTGAGCCCCGTGAGCCCGTTGCAACGCCTGCTGCTGCTGCCGCTGCTGAGCCCACTGCTGGCGATGCTGCTGCTGGCTGCGGTCAACCCCCGACCCTGGGTGGCTCTGCGCCTGCTCACCTGGACCTCACCCGCCTGGCCCCTGGGAGCCTGGATCGGCGCTGCCGCTGCAGCAGGGGCCGGCCTCAGCGCCGCTGCTACGGGTCTGGCGCTGCAGGGGGCTGCCCAGACGCTCGAGCGCAGGCAGGTGAGGCGTCGGCCCGCTGACGACTGGTCGGCGTCGGCTGAGGCGAACGAACCGCAGACCCGTTCAGCCCCCCCACGGCAGCGGCAGAGCGCCCAAACCTCAGAATCGCCCGCCTGGGGCGGCTGGAGCGGCTGGGCAGGTCCCACCCGAGCGGCCGCGGAGCCGGCACCCACCGTGTCTGTGCCGTTCCGGGTGATCCGAAAGGGGCGCCCCCAGTCCAGCGCCGGTGTCGCCACCAGCGCCTCAGCAGCCAGCCCAGGAACCACCAGCCAGAACCCGGGCGGATCCAGCGCTGACGACTGGACAACTCCCGCCTCCGACGACTGGTGATCGCACCGTGTGTCGCGCTGCATGGCAGCGGCACAATCCAGCCCGCCACCCTCCCTAAAGTTCCACCAGCGTTCCGCCCGAGGCCCGCGACGGTGACCGACTCCGCCCAGCCAGCTCCCGCCGCCGTCACGGCAGCCGCCACGGCCACAGCTGCCACCACCACCACGGCTGCGACCACAGCCAAGCCCTCCAAGCCACCGGCACCGGAGGACAAACCCTTCGGCGAGTTCGTACCGGATCTGCTGATCCCGGCGATCGCCAGCGAGATCAAGGCCTACGGGGGCCCCGACACGACCCTCAGCTTCGAGCAGGGACCGATGCCCGTGGTGGGCAGCACCGCCTGGATGGTGAAGGGTGAACTGCCGGGCGGACGCCGGTTCTGGCTCTGCTTCACGGCGGACTCGATCAGCTCCAGCAAGACCATCGCCGTGGCGGAGGCCGGCGCCGAGCCGAGCCTGCTGGAGTCCTTCCTGATCGACGAGAAGAAGATGACGCTGGCGCTGATCGTGTCGCGCCTGGTGCAGCGGCTCAACGGCCAGAAGTGGTTGGGCGCCAACTGAGGACTCCGGGCCCGGCCCGCTTGCCAACAGATGGCCTGCCAACACCTGGTCTGCCATCACATGGCTTGCCAACACATGGCTTGCCAACACATGAACGTGGCGCCGCCAAGACCCTGGCGGCTCCTACGATGCAAGCCCGTCCACTGCCGCCGTTCCAATGGTGCCTCCCTCCGCCGTTGCCTTGCCCGACGCCGCGACAGCCGCCATCGGCACTCCTGACGCGCCGGCCGTCAAGGATCCGGTGAAGGACACCATCCTCACCCCGCGCTTCTACACGACCGATTTCGAGGCCATGGCCGCCATGGACCTTCGCCCGAACGAGGTGGAGCTCGAGGCCATCTGCGAGGAGTTCCGCAAGGACTACAACCGCCACCACTTCGTCCGCAACGAGGAGTTCGAAGGCGCGGCCGACAAGCTCGATCCCGACACCCGCCGGGTGTTCGTCGAGTTCCTCGAGCAGAGCTGCACCTCCGAGTTCTCCGGCTTCCTGCTCTACAAGGAGCTGAGCCGCCGCATCAAGGAGAAGAATCCCCTGCTGGCCGAGTGCTTCGCCCACATGGCCCGTGATGAAGCCCGCCATGCAGGCTTCCTCAACAAGTCGATGAGCGACTTCGGCCTGCAGCTCGACCTCGGCTTCCTGACCGCCAACAAGGCCTACACCTACTTCAAGCCTGCCTACATTTTCTACGCCACCTATCTGAGCGAGAAGATCGGCTATTGGCGCTATATCGCCATCTACCGCCACCTCGAGAAGAATCCCGACAGCAAGATCTTCCCGATCTTCAACTTCTTCGAGAACTGGTGCCAGGACGAGAACCGCCACGGCGACTTCTTCGACGCCCTGATGAAGGCTCAGCCCAGCACGGTCACCGGTCTCAAGGCCCGCCTCTGGTGCCGCTTCTTCCTGCTGGCTGTGTTCGCCACCATGTACGTGCGCGACGTGGCCCGCAAGGAGTTCTACGAAGCCCTCGGCCTCGATGCGCGCGAGTACGACAAGTACGTGATCGCCAAGACCAACGAGACCACGGCGCGGGTCTTCCCGGTGGTGCTGAACGTCGACCATCCGAAGTTCTACGAGCGGCTGGAGCAGCTGGTTCAGAACAACGCCCAGCTCAGCAAGGCCGACGAAGGCCAGGCACCGGCGCCGATCAAGGCACTGCGCAAGCTCCCCTTCTGGATCGCCAACGCCGCCGTGATGGCCAAGTTGTTCCTGACCAACCCGATCCGCAGCGAGCAGTTCCAGCCCGCCGTGCGCTGAAGCGGCGAACGCCGCAGCCCCCCCTGGCCCTGGCCGCTGCGGCCGGGGCTTTCTTGCAGGGCCCTCCAGCAGGCCTCCGAACCAGGCCTCTCAAGCTCTGCTCTCGCGCATGCTGTGCTTCAAGGCCTGCAGGCCAACAGCCCAACACCAGCCCATCCAAGCCCTGATCGCCAGAGACCTCGCGTGATCGCCACCCCCTCCGCCAGCCCATCCACCGCAGCGAACGCCAGCCTGGCTGACGCCTTCAGCGATCACTGGCGCCCCCGGCTGGAGACCCTTCTGGCCGATGGACGGGCCGCCGGTGCCGATCTGGTGGAGGTCTTTCTGGAGCGCACCGACCACCTCGGCCTGCTGGCGGAACAGGAGCGGATCACCAGCGTGACTCCGGCGTTCGGCATGGGCGCCGGCATCCGCGTGTTCCTGGGCCACCGCGATGGCTTCGTCAGTACCAACGACCTCAGCGAAGCAGGGCTGCAGCGGGCACTCGAGCAGGCGCTCGGCATGCTCGGCCTGCAGCGCAACAGTCAGGCGGCCTCCCTGTTCGACGGTCTGACGCCGCTGCGCGATTTCGCTGCCACCAAGGCCGACTGGCTGCAGCGCTGCCCACTGCTGCAGGAGGCCACCCTGCGGCTGCTCGACGGCACCGCCGCCTTGCAGCGACTCGGCCGTCACCTGCAGGCCCGCCGCGGCAGTTATGCCCGCGACTGGCAAGAGGTGCTAGTGGCCGCCAGCGACGGCACTTTCGGCCGCGACGTGCGCCTGCATCAGTCGGTCGGTCTGAATGTTCTGGCAGCCGATGGGGAGCACCGCGCCGGCGTCGGCCGCCGCTACGGCACCGAAGGCCGGCCGGACGATCTGCGCCAGTGGGATCCGGAAACCTCGGCAGCCGAGGTGTGCGAAAGCGCCGGCACGATGCTCTATGCCGACTATGTGGAAGCGGGACAGCTTCCGGTGGTACTGGCCAACCGCTTCGGCGGCGTGATCTTCCACGAGGCCTGCGGCCACCTGCTGGAAACCACCCAAGTGGAGCGCGGCACCACCCCCTTCGCCGAGAAGGTGGGCGAGCCGATCGCCCATGCCGCCGTCACCGCCATCGATGAGGGCCTCACAGGCGGCGCCTTCGGCTCGTTGTCGATGGACGACGAGGGCATGGAGCCGCAGCGCACGGTGCTGATCGAGAACGGCGTGCTGCAGCGTTTCATCAGCGACCGCGCCGGCGAGCTGCGCACGGGCCACGCCCGCACAGGCAGCGGCCGCCGCCAGAGCCACACCTTCGCGGCCGCCAGCCGCATGCGCAACACCTACATCGCCGCCGGCCCGCACACCCCGGACGACCTGATCGCCTCGGTGGACAAGGGGCTGTACTGCAAATCGATGGGTGGCGGCAGCGTCGGCCCCACCGGCCAGTTCAACTTCGCCGTGGAGGAGGGCTACCTGATCGAGAACGGCAAGCTCACCAAACCCGTGAAGGGCGCCACCCTGATCGGCGAGGCCAAGGAGGTGATGCCGCGTATCTCAATGTGCGCCAACGATCTCGAACTGGCCGCCGGCTTCTGCGGCTCGGTGAGTGGCAGCATCTTCGTCACCGTCGGCCAGCCGCACATCAAGGTCGATTCGATCACCGTGGGAGGCCGCTGACCATGACCATCTCCACCGCTGCAGGCAACAGCACAGACAGCCTGACCAGCAGCCTCAACGCCGAGCACCTGCGCCAGCGCCTCGAGCAGCTCGCCAGCTCCGCCGGCATCCGCCAGTGGGATCTCGGCGCCGCCTGTAGCACCGACACCTCCGTGCAAGTGGATCGCGGTGAGGCCAAACAGCTCAAGGGCGCCCAGCGCAGCTCGATCACCGTGCGCGTCTGGAACGACGACGGCCTGGTGGGCGTCACCAGCACCTCCGATCTGTCCGACTCCGGTCTGGCCCGTGCCCTCTCCGGGGCGCGCGATGCCAGCGCCTACGGCAACCCCGACGACACCCCCGCCTTCTCACCCCTGGCCACAGCGCCCCTGGCGCACCTGGATCAGCCGCTGCATGAACCCCGCGGCATCCTGCAGCTGCTCGACACGCTGAAAGACGCCGAACGGCAGCTGCTCGGCCGCCACAGCGCTATCGGCACGGTTCCCTACAACGGCCTGGCGGAACGCAGCAGCGAACGCATTTATCTCAACAGCGCCGGTGCCTGCCGCCAGCAGCGCCTCACCACCGCCAGCCTCTACCTCTACGCCCGCGCCGAGGAGACGGGCCGCAAACCCCGTAGCGCCGGAGCCGTACGGCTGGGCTACGGCGCAAGTGAGCTCGACATCGCCGGCTGTATCGACGAAGCCGCCGAGCGCACCATCGCCCACCTCGACTACGCCCCGATCGAGACCGGCCGCTACACCTGTGTATTCAGCCCCGAGGCCTTCCTTGATCTGATCGGCGCCTTCAGCAGCCTGTTCAATGCCCGCGCCGTGCTCGACGGCGTCAGCCTCAGCAACCGCGAGTCGATCGGTCAGCAACTGGCGGTGCCGTTCCTGTCGATCCACGACAACGGCCTGCACCCGGGCAACATCGGCGCCGCCGCCTTCGACGGCGAAGGCACACCAACCAGCCCACTAGCCCTGCTGGAGGGCGGCGTGCTGCGCAGTTTCCTCCACTCCGAAGCCACGGGCCGCGCCTTCGGCGTTGCGCCCACCGGGCACGCCGGTCTGGGGGCGAAAGTGTCTGTGGGTCCAGACTGGTTCGAGATCTCGGCAACCCCCGGCAGCGGCGGCGGCCAGGCGGGTCTTGATCGCTTCAACGCCGGTGAACCGATCGTTTGGATCGATTCACTCTCAGCCCTGCACGCCGGCGTGAAGGCCAGCCAGGGCTCCTTCTCGCTGCCGTTCGACGGCTGGCTGGTGCGCGGCGGTGAAGCGCGCTCGATCGAGGCCGCCACCGTGGCAGGCGACATCCGCAACCTGCTGAAGGCGATCGTGGGTTTCGAAGGTGAGGCGAAGGTCACACCGGATGGCCTCTGCCCGTTGGTGTGGGTGGAGGGGCTCTCAATCACCGGCGAGGCCTGAACGCATCGGATGAAGATCCTGTTCTGGGGCACGCCCGCCTACGCCGTGCCGAGCCTGGATGCGCTGGTGGCCGCTGGCCATGAGCTAGTGGGGGTGGTGACCCAGCCGGACCGGCGCCGCGGCCGCGGCCGCGAGTTGATGCCCTCACCAGTGAAGGGGCATGCCCTGGACCTCGGGCTGCCCGTGTTCACCCCGGAGCGGATCCTCCGGGAGCCGCAGTGCCAGCAGGAGCTCGCCGCTCTTGGCGCTGATGCGTACGTGGTGGTGGCCTTCGGCCAGATCCTGCCACCCGAGGTGCTGCGACAGCCGCCCCTGGGATGCTGGAACGGCCACGGTTCCCTGCTACCGCGCTGGCGCGGCGCCGGGCCGATCCAGTGGTGCCTGCTGGAGGGCGATCCCAGCACCGGCGTGGGGATCATGGCGATGGAGGAGGGGCTGGACACCGGGCCGGTGCTGCTGGAGCGGGCCATTCCCATCGGCCTGCTGGAGAACGCCCGGCAACTGGGTGAGCGCCTGGCGGAGCTCACCGCCGCGCTGCTGGTGGAGGCGATGCCACGCATCGAAGCAGCGGGGCCGGGAACGGAAGCGGAACGGCTGGCACGCCTCGGGGTGCGCAGCCAGACGGGGGAGGGCCTCACCTACGCCCGCATGCTCACCAAACAGGACTTTCAGATCGACTGGAGTCAGTCGGCGCTGGCGATCCATCGCCGCGTGATGGGCCTCTACCCCGGAGCCACGGCCAGCTGGAACGGCAAGCGACTGAAGCTGCTGGCCACCGAACCGCTGGTGGAGCGGCTGAAGGATCAACTCAGCCCCGAGGCCTCCACCCTGGTGCGCCCCCTGGCGACACAGCCCGAGGCCGACCCCACCGCTGCGGGCTCCTTGCGTCCTGGCACCGTGCATCCCGGCACCGTGCTGGAGGTGGTGCCGGAGGTCGGCTTGGTGGTGGCCAGCAGCGGCTGTCCGCTGCTGGTGCGAGAGGCGCAGCTGGAGGGCAAGGCCGCCGCTGCAGGCACCCAGCTGCTGCAGCAACTGCAGGTGCAGCCTGGCGATCGCCTGGGCTGAATGCAGGCAGAGGGCGGCGTTGCGATCAGCAATCCCTCAGGCGAGCAGAAGCTGATACGCCGCGTTGATGCGGTGAAAATCTGCCGCCTGACCCCCCATGTCGGGGTGGTGGCGTTTCACCAGTCGGCGATGGGCCGCCTTGATCGCCTCGCGTGAGGCTCCCCAGCGCAGTCCCAGCACTTGCAACGCCTCCAGCCGGCGGGGATCGGCATCAGGGGGTGCCTGCTCGGCAGCCGCCTGGTGGTGGCTCTGGCCGTGGGTCTGGCCGCGGGTCTGGCGATCGGTCGCGCGCTGATCGCTGCGGGTGCGGCGGCCCTGGCGATGCTGCGATCCAGGCCCCTCAAGACGCTGCTGTCGCTGGCGCAGGTCCGCCACCACCCGGGCGGGATCGTCCTCCAACCATTCGCTGGCACTGATGCCGTAGAGCCCGAACGCCGCCAGCACCGCCAGGCGCTTCTTGGTGAGCGGCCCGGCCAGAGCCTGCTGAAGATCCGCGCCAAGACCCGGAGCCAGGCGATCCAGCCGCTGCTCGAGCGTGAGGTGGGGATGAAAGCTGCCGCGGTTCAGCGCCTCGATCAGTCCGCGCAGGCCGCTGTCGTCGCCACCGGAGCGCAGCTCCGTCCAGCCGCTCTGGCGAGCCAGCCGTTCACCCCAGCGGCGCACCTGCACGACGGTGACGCGCGGCGGGGCCTGGGATTCAGCACCAGTCGGGCCAGCGGATCGGGGATATCGATCCAGCCGCTCCAGCTGGGCGAGGCGCCGGCGCAGCTGCTGCACCTCCTGGCGCAGGGCCTGGTTTTCGGCGAGCAGGCCCTCGAGATTGCTGGTTACCGGCCGGGGCTGCCGCGGCGGGGAGGACCAGCGACGTGGATCAAACCCCATGGGCGATGGCGGGCCTCAGCTCAGCGGCTGCGGGGCCGCGCCTGGGAGCGGCCGCGGGAGGCCCCGCCAGCCACCGCTCCAGCAGCGGATCGGCCGCCGCCAGCGGAACGACCACCACCCGACCGACTGCCACCACGACCGCGACCGCCACTGAGATCAAGCGGCGGAGCCGAAAGCACCGTGGGCTCGAAGCCGGGCACCGCCTGACGGGGCAGCGGGTTGCCGATCATCCGCTCGATCGCGCGCAGCAGCTCGTGCTCCTCGGCCGCCACCAGCGAGATGGCATGGCCGCTGTGGCCGGCGCGGCCGGTGCGGCCGATGCGGTGGACGTAGTCCTCCGCCTGGTTGGGCAGATCGAGGTTCACCACATGCGGCAGCTGGTGGATGTCGATGCCGCGGGCAGCGATGTCGGTGGCCACCAGCACGCGCACCTCACCGCCCTTGAAGCCCGCCAGGGCGCGCGTGCGAGCCCCCTGGCTCTTGTTGCCGTGGATGGCGGCGGCCTCAATGCCCTCCTTCGTGAGCCGCTCGGCAATGCGGTTGGCGCCGTGCTTGGTGCGGGAGAACACCAGCACCTGCTGCCAGTCGTTGCTGCGGATCAGGTGACCAAGCAGCTCGGGCTTGCGGTCCATGTCGCAGGGATGGAGCACGTGCTCCACCGTTGCGGCCGTGCGGTTCTCCGGCGTGGCCTGCAGCTGCACGGGGTTGTGCAGCAGGCCAGTGGCCAGTTTCTTGATCGAGGCCTCGAAGGTGGCCGAAAACAGCAGGTTCTGCCGCTTCGCCGGCAGCAGCGACAGGATCTTCTGGATGTCACGGATGAAGCCCATGTCGAGCATGCGATCGGCTTCATCGAGCACCAGGATCTCGACGCGATCGAGCTTGACGGCGTTCTGCTGGGCCAGATCCATCAGCCGGCCAGGCGTGGCCACCAGCACATCGGCGCCGCGGCGCAGGCGCATCATCTGCGGGTTGACCTTCACACCGCCGAACACCACGTCGGAGCGCAGATCAAGGTGGCGCGAATAAGCCGCCACGTTCTCACCCACCTGGGCCGCCAGTTCGCGGGTGGGTGTGAGCACCAGCGCTCGCACGACGTTGTTGCGGGCATGGGGCCCATGGCGCAGCCGCTCCAACATCGGCAGCGTGAACCCGGCGGTCTTGCCCGTGCCGGTCTGGGCGGCGGCCATCACATCACGGCCCTCCAGCACTGCCGGAATGCACTGCTGCTGAATCGGCGAGGGCATGGTGTAGCCCTTCTCCAGCACCGCCTGCACGATCGGCCGGCCCAGGCCGAGGGCAGTGAAGGGTGAACTGCTGAGAGCCTCCTCACTGGGAACCGGCAGCTGGCGGACCGGCTGCGGCGTGCGCAGACCGGGATCACTCACAGGCTGAGGCTGGCCGGCCTCCCCGGCGCTGGCCGCCACGGGGAGGGCTGCCCCGGGCCGGGCACTGCTGCGACGGCGCCGGACACTGGATGCGGGGTTGGATGACGGCGAAATGGCAGCGGCCCCGCAGATGCCTTCACCCTAGGGTCCGCCCCTGCGCGGCTCCTCGGTGTAGAGCTGACGCGCCTGCTCCAGGCAGCGCAGCAGATCAGCATCGCTGAGGTCACAGGCCTCCGGCCACAGCCCGGCCAGCCAGCGGCGTAGCGCCGTGGCATCAGGCTCTGGGCTGAAGAACGCCTCCTGAGCTGCCAGCACCCGGAACTTCAGGAACTCCAGCAGACGTGCCCGCAGGCGGGCCGGCTGGATCAGCCGGCAGCGCCGAGGATCCAGCGCGAGGGCAAAACGCTCACCCGTCATCACCGCCGGCAGAGGTGGTGCCAGCACCTCCAGCAGCGAGAGGCTGTGGTGGTGGGTCCGCTTGGTTTCCGGGTGTGGGTGATAGATCAGAGCCGGAGAATCCACCGCTGCCGGATCGCTCAGCCGCCGCAGGCGGCAGTGCCAGAACGAGAAGGTTTCCGGGGGATGACGGTCCGTCCAGAGCAGCTCAGGGACGTGGTGGTCGGGCGCGCACAGGCGCCATTCCCCCGGAGCGAATGAGAGGTTGAGGGTGGCAGCCAGATACGGCGCGAGATCGAGTCCGTGGGCGGCGAACAGGGGCGCCTGCAGGGCGATCGTGCCGGCGGGGTAGGGGCTGTGGGCCGCGCGGCCGGATGCCACGCCATGACCTGCCACCAGCCGGCCCTCGATCCAGAGCGGTGCCGATTCCGAGCGGAACGCAACGCTCATGGAACAGCTGGGCTGTAGTGGGCACAGCGCTCGCAGGGCCCCTCCGGCAGCACGGCACAGCGCAGCAGCGGTGTGCGGGCGTTGAAGCGGCAGCTGGGATCACCGATCACCCAGCGCCCCTGCCAGTGGCGGGCATCGGCAGGCTGCCGCTGGGGCTTCACCTGCAGGGCGATGCTGCTGAGTTCGTAGCGTCCGCCGCGCAGCTGGTAGCGATGGTGGCGCTGCAGCACAAGAAAGCTGCGGTCCTCCACCACCAGCCAGCGGCCGGGATGGGGCACGTCCTCCAGTTCGAGACGCTGCAACAGACGATCGCTGCCGGCCTGGCGTAGTTCCACCTGCATCGCTTCAGGGAACCACCTCAGCTGGCTGGGACCCGGACTCGGAGTCGGAACCGGACTCGGAGTCGGGCTCAGCGGACAGGGTCCGCTTGGAGAAGCCCCAGGCGAACAGCAGGGCCACGATCGCCAGCAACACCCATTCCGGCGGCACCAGCTGCGGCAGCGCCAGCCGCAGCAGCAGGCGGATACCCACCAGACCCACAGCCAGATAGCCGGCGCTTTCGAGATGGTTGTATTCCGCCAGCCAGCGGATGAACAGCCCAGACGTGAGCCGCAAGGCGACCACACCGATGAACCCGCCGGTCATCACCAGCAGCAGGTTGTCGCTCACTGCCACGGCAGCGGCGACGCTGTCGAGCGAGAAGGCCAGATCGGTGAGGGCCAGGGTGGTCACCACGGCCATCAGGCCGCGATCGTGCGGGGGATGGGCAGCGCCGCCAACAGCCTCGGCCTCGGTAATGCGCCCGTCGGCCCCGCTCATGGCGGCGCGCAGCAGAGGCGCCAGGTTGCTCAAGCAGAGCCAGAGCAGATAGCCGGCAGCCAGCAGCTGCAGGGGCCAGAAATCCAGCACCCAGCGGGCCAGTCCGATCAGGGCCAGGCGGAACACCAGCGCCAGCCCGAGGCCGAAATTGAGCGCCTTTCCCTGCAGAGCGGGATCGCGCACCTGGCGCGAGATCGCCGCCAGGGCGATGGCGTTGTCAGCCGAGAGCACCGCTTCCAACGCCACCAGCAGGGGCAGCAGCAGCAGCCATTCACCCCACTGATCCGCCGATTCGATCAGCGGCGACAGCGAAGGAATGGACTCCGCTTCCATGCAATCCCTCAGAGGCGGCGTTGAACATGCACCCTAGGGAGGCCCCCGCCGCCCCAGAGTTCGCCATGCAGTCCCCAGCTCAGCAGAGCGTGGTGTGGGAGGCCCACCTGGTGCATGGCGAGCCCGGCCGGCGGGTGGTGGAAGTGAGCGGCTGGCGCGGTGGCCAATGCCTGGGACGCTGCCTGGGGGAATCCGAGGATGCCGAAACCGCCGAAGACCGCGCCATCGCCCGCCTCAGCCAGCGGCTGGCTGGGCTGCAGGACACCACCGAGAGACCGGCGAGCCAGCCGCGCCAGGCCCTGATCCGCCACGGTGAGGAAGAGGAAGCGGCCGTGTCGGCCACCGAGCAGACAAACCAGCAGAAGCCGGCACCGCAAGCCCCAGCAGCGGCACCGCAAGCTCCACCAGCACCAGCGGCGCTTCCTCAGCAGCCACAGCTGCCGCCGCTGCCCGTTGAACCAGCCGCCGACCCGGACGACTGGAGCGAGGAACTGGCCGAACTTGATGTGCAGCTGCAGCGCCTCGGCTGGGACCGCAGCCAGGAATCCATTTACCTGCAGCGGGCCTTCGGCCACCCCAGCCGCAACCGCCTCACCGCCTTCGCCGACCTGGCGTCCTACTTGCGGGCCCTGCGGGGGCTGAACCCTGGCAGCAGCCCCGAACGTGCGGCGATCCCTCTGCGCCGCAGCGAGCTGCTCAGCCAGAGCGAACAGCTGCTCGCCAGCCTCGGCTGGGATGCCGGCCGTGGCCGACAGTTCCTGGAACAGCACTTTCAGCTGGCGAGCCGTCAGCAGCTCGGTGATGAGCAGCTGCTGCAGTTCAACATGCTGCTGGAGGAGCAACTCATCGGCTTCGGCAGTGCGCTTTCAGGAGCTGCCAGCCCAGGCTGAGATTGTCCTGATTAGCGTAGGCCTCCTCCTCCAGCCCCCGCTCGAGGGAGGTGACATTGGCATACACAGGCGACGCCAGATTTCGCTTCGCGCGGGCATCGACAGCGCGGGAGAGGCCCAGCGTCATCGGCCGGGCATTCAGGCCGCCGCGACGACAGCTCTGAGCCACATGGATCGCCTCATGATTCAGCACCCGCACGAACTCACGGCTGCCCTTGGCAGGCACATCGGGGCGAATGCGCAACACGCTGCGTCGCGGTTCCCACTCGCCGGCGGCACCGTGCTTACGGGGAGGGCCCAACACCACCCTGGCTCCCACACGCCGCAGTTGCTGCAACAGAAGATCGATGGCGCGGCGTTCCTCCGCGAAGCTGGGGGGTATGAGCATCAGCGCTTTGATCTGGGCAATGCTCAGTGCTGGATCACCGGCACGGCGCTTGTAGATGTAGCGGGTGCCGCCGCCGGGAATCGGTTCGGCCCGGGGCTGCCAGTGGCGATCGGCGGCATCGAGCTGGCTGAACAGCACGCCTTCACGGCCCGGGTCAAGGGGAAAGTCCTTGGGCTGTAGCTGCGGCTGTGGTGCCGGCAGTGCCGCCTGCAGAAGTTCTGGCCCTTGGGCCGGCCCAATGTGCACGGCAGCCCCGATGCCGGCCAGCACAAGCACAAGAAACAGTGGCAGAGAACTACGGGGACACCGCCGGGTGCAAGACATGCCGAAGATGCTCAGCAGTGGAGCGGCTGGAGATGGACCGGCCAGATTTGGGCCTGATCCAGCGGTTGCGGA
Organism: uncultured Synechococcaceae cyanobacterium; assembly: GCA_903934375.1. Lineage (GTDB taxonomy): Bacteria > Cyanobacteriota > Cyanobacteriia > PCC-6307 > Cyanobiaceae > Vulcanococcus. The sequence goes on along the minus strand of CAIZNP010000050.1, from coordinate 4,279 downwards.
CGGCTGTAGAGATAACCCTGGCCGAACAGACAGCCCAAGTCGAGCAGCAGCTGATGCTGCGCACAGGTCTCAACACCTTCGGCCACCACATCCACATCGAGGGAGCGTGCCAGATTCAGGATCGAGCCGACCACAACGCAGCGGCGCGGATCGGTCAGCATGGAGGCGGTGAAACTGTGGTCTATCTTCAAACCATCGATCGGCAGATCCACCAGTGAATTGAAACTGGAGCTACCGATGCCGAAATCATCGAGCACCAGCCGGAACCCAGCATGGCGCAACCGCTCCAGCCCACTGCGAGTGCGCTGGAGCTGATTGATCAGTGCGGTTTCAGTGACCTCGATCGTCAGGAGCTCAGGTGGAAACCCATGGACCCTGGCCATGGCGATCACATCGTCGGCAAAACCGGCACGAGCCAGCTCATGGGTGCTGAAATTCACAGCCAGCCGCAGGCCTCGCTCCCTCAAGTGCAGCTCACGAGCGGCCATGAAGCAGCGCTGCAGCATCAGCTGCCCCAGCGACCCGATCAGGCCCGTGAACTCAGCTTCAGCGATGAACTCGCGCGGTGAGATCGGCCGACCCTGCCCATCAACAGGACGGCAGAACGCCTCCACCGCTACCAGAACCCCATCGGACAAGCGCACCACAGGCTGCAGATGCAGGCCAAGCCTCTGATCCGTGATTGCCTGGCGCAGGTTGTTCTGCATTTCCTGCCGGCGGATCATTCGCGCATCCATCACGGCATCGAAAATCACCGGTTCACGGCTGTGGGATCGCTTTGCCTCGTACATGGCGAGATCAGCGTCATGTAGAACCTGGGCAGCGGAACGCTTGCCGTTATTGCAGAGAACGATTCCCACACTCATCTCCGGCAGGATCTCGACCGAGCCGCTGACGTCCTCCGGAGTCCAGGGCAAAGCAACCATGCCCAGCAGTCGCTTGGCGATGAACAAAGCTTCATCGGGATGGGTGAGGGTGCTGCAGAGCACCACAAACTCGTCACCACCGAGGCGCGCCACCAGGTCGTCCGGCCTGAGAGCCTGCTGCATGCGCTGGGCCAGGGAAACCAGCAGCTGGTCACCCACGGCATGCCCATAGATGTCATTGACCTGCTTGAAGCGATTGAGGTCGCAGAACAGAACCGCCAGCCAGCCGGACTGATGCTCCAGTTCATCCAGGGCTGCATCGAGGGCCTGCAGCAGCCCACGTCGGTTGGGCAGACCCGTCACTGGACAGGTGACCACCTGGGCAGCCAGCGTCAGTTGCTGTTCAAGCAGCTGCTGGGAGCGCAACCTCAACTCCTCAAGAGATGCCCGGGCGCTGACGTCCTGAAAGCGAAACACATAAGGCACGGGTTGCTCGGAGAGCACAGGCCGCCACTCGATCTCGATCACCTGCAGCGGCTCTCGGCGCGCCACGGAAGTTATGGTCCCGCCCTCGGGCCGTTGGATCAGCAGAGCATCAAGATTCAGGCGGGCCTCGGCCGGCAGCATTGCGCCCATCAGGCTGATCAGCCTGTGCCCCATCAAGAGCAGGCGCGGCTGACCGGCAAACCGCTCAAAGGTGGTGTTGCACCAGAGAATCTGGCCGGCAGCGTCACAGATCACCAGGCCATCGGAGATTTGGCCAAGCGCCAGTTCCATGCGGGCCATGGTGCGTCGAAGTTCCCGCACCAGGGATGAATCCTGGGACAGGGCCTGCTCGTTCACTGGTCTGGCTCGCTGCCCTCGGGTAAGGGCGTGAGCGTGGCTCCGAACACCCAGCCCTGCGTGCGTTTCTCGGCAACGATGAAATGCTCGGACACGATCACGCGTCCATCGGCGCAGAGGGTCTTCAGGCGCAGCGGATGGCCAAGGATCGTGGAGTGTTCGGTTGCCGTGAAGCGGGAGAAGCCGAGCTGATGGGCCATGCGGAAAGCTTCCGGCAGGATCAGGCCGATCGGCTCACCGATCAGGCCAGCGTCGTCCCAGCCGTAGAAGCGGCGAAAGGACTCGTTCATGCCGATGACAATGCCACGGTCATCAGCCAAGACGAAGGGGCGATCACCCGACGCAAGCGAATCGAGCGAAGGGGGCAACGCGGTTGGATCGATGTCGCTCACGAGTTCGACCTGGCAACGCTGCTGACCTGGGTCAGGACGACAGGTTGCTATCCCTGCAACGTCCATGTAAGCGCATAATCCGCCAATTGGCCTCCCCCCAACCCAGGCCACCGCGGCAGGCCTCGGTTGCGAGGATGACCCGCCATCTGTGCCGTACCCCATGCCGCTCACTCCCCTGGTGCGCCAGCTGCAGCAGGTGCCGCTCACTGGGGAGGTGCTGGCCCGCTTGGATCGGCCGGAGCGGCTGCGGCTGAGCGGTGCCGGGCGTGGCGCCCGTGCCCTGATCAGCAGTGCCCTGGCAGGCTGCGCCGAGGCGCCACTGCTGGTGCTGGTGCCCACCCTGGAGGAGGCAGGCCGCTGGGCGGCGCTGCTGGAGCTGATGGGCTGGCGCAGCTGCCAGCTCTATCCCACCAGCGAGGGCAGCCCCTACGAGCCCTTCGATCCCACCGATGAGATCACCTGGGGGCAGCTGCAGGTGCTCAGCGAACTGCTGGATCTGCCTGCCAACCCCGGCGGCGCACGGCTGGCGATCGTGGCCACCGAGCGCGCCCTGCAGCCGCACCTGCCGCCACCGGCCGCCCTGCAGGCCCAGTGCCTCAGCCTGCGCAAGGGCGACAGCATCGATCTCGAGCAGCTGGGCGAGACGCTGACGCGCCTCGGCTACGAGCGGGTGGCCAGCATCGAGCAGGAGGGCAGCTGGAGCCGCCGCGGCGACATCATCGATGTGTACCCGGTCAGCGCCGAGCTGCCGGTACGGCTGGAGTTCTTCGGCGAAGAGCTGGAGAAGCTGCGGGAGTTCGACCCCGCCAGCCAGCGCTCCCTCGATCCGCTCGAGGTGGTGCGGCTCACCCCGAGCGGCTACGGCCCACTGGTGGCCGAAGCCTTGCGTGAGGCGATGCCCTCTGGACTGGAGCAGCTGCTGAGCCCCGAAGCCCTCGAGCAGCTGCTGGAGGGGGGCACACCGGAGGGCATGCGCCGGCTGATGGGCCTGGCCTGGGGCGAACCGGCCAACCTGCTCGACTACCTGCCGGCGGCCACCCTGATCGCCGTAGACGAGCGGCGCCACTGCCTCTCCCACGGCCAGCAGTGGTTCGAACACGCCACGGAGCACCACAGCGAGGTGTGTGCCGAGCTCAGCGGCGAGCTGCCTGCGGGCCTGCACCATGACCCGGCCGCAGCGCTGGAGCAGGCGGGGAGCCGCTTCCGTGGCTTCGATCTGGCGGAGCTGCACGAGAGCGACAACCACCCCAACGGGTTTGATCTTTCCAGCCGACCGGTGCCGGCCTACCCGAACGCCTTCGGCAAGCTGGCCGGGCTGGTGAAGGAGCTGAAGCGCGACGGCGCCCGGGTGTGGCTGCTGTCGGCCCAGCCCAGTCGCGCCGTGGCCTTGCTGGAGGAGCACGACTGCATCACCCGCTTCGTGGCCAACCCAGCCGACACGGCCACGATCGGGCGCCTGATCGAGCAGAACACGCCGGTGGCCCTCAAGACCAAGGGAACCGCCGAGCTGGAGGGCCTGCAGCTGCCGGCCTGGAAGCTGGCGCTGATCACCGACCGCGAATTCTTCGGCCAGCATGCCCTGGCCGCAACGGGCTACGTGCGCCGCCGCCGCAAGGCCGCCAGCCGCACGGTGGACCCCAACAAGATGCGCCCGGGCGACTTCGTGGTGCACCGCAACCACGGCATCGGCCGCTTCCTCAAGCTCGAGAAGCTGGCGATCGGCGGCGAATCGCGCGACTACCTGGTGGTGCAGTACGCCGATGGCCTGCTGCGGGTCGCCGCCGACCAGCTGGGCAGCCTCGGCCGCTACCGCGCCACCACCGAGCAGGCCCCCGAGCTCAACCGCATGGGCGGCACCGCCTGGAGCAAGGCCAAGGAGCGAGCCCGCAAGGCCGTGCGCAAGGTGGCGCTCGATCTGGTGAAGCTCTACGCCGAGCGCCATCAGGCGGCCGGCTTCGCCTTCCCCGGCGATGGCCCCTGGCAGAACGAACTGGAGGACTCCTTCCCCTACGAGCCCACGCCCGATCAGGTCAAAGCGATCACGGACGTGAAGCGCGATATGGAGAAGCCCCAGCCGATGGACCGGCTGGTGTGCGGCGATGTGGGCTTCGGCAAGACCGAGGTGGCCATCCGAGCCATCTTCAAGGCGGTCACCGCCGGCAAGCAGGTGGCGATGCT
>CAIZNP010000049.1 GCA_903934375.1 uncultured Synechococcaceae cyanobacterium | reverse complement strand
TGGCCGAGGGCAAGGCGCGCTGGCTGCCGCTGATCGGTGGTGGCAGCCTGCTGGCGGTGCTGCTGCTGGCACCGCCAACAGCGGCCGAGCTGGTGCTGGCCCTGGCCACGCTGCTCACCGCTGTGCATCTCCAGCGCCGTGCCGGCCGCTTCCTGCCGGCGGTGGGCTGGAGCCTGCTGCTGCTCAGTGCGGGACTGCTGCTGGGCGGGCTGCTGGTGTCCTTGCTGGATCCCGGCCTGCCCCTGGGCCTGCCACTGACCATGCAACAGGTTCAGAGCCTGCCGGCCTTGCTCCTGCTCGCGCTCGGGGCCCTGCTGATCGCCTGATTGCCGATCACCTGATTGCCAATCACCGGATTGACCGCTGAGCGAACCGGCTGCCCTCAGGCGGCGGGTGTGAGCTCATGGATGAGCTCCTGCAGTTCGCCGCCGTTCACCTCGTAGATCTCGTTGCAGAAGTGGCAGGTGAGCTCGGCCCGGCCGTCCTCGGCCAGCATCTCGCTCAGTTCGGCCCGGCCCAGCAGCTTCAGGGCATTGAGGCTGCGGCGGCGGCTGCAGGGGCAGTGGAAGCTCACGTCCTGGCTGGCCTCGGCGTCCTCCAGCAGTTGCGGATCGAGGTCCGGGAAGATGTCCTCCAGCAGGGCCTGCAGGTTGCCCTCGCAGGCGGCCAGGCGCTGGCTGAAGCCGCTGATCTCGCGGCAGCGATCCTCCAGCAGGGCCACCAGAGCCGGTTCCTGGGCCGCCTTGGGCAGCACCTGCACCAGCACGCCACCGGCGTGGCGCACGCCGCTGCTGTCGATCTGCTCGCCTACGAACACCGCCGAGGGCGTCTGCTCGGAGTGCAGCAGGTAGGAGGCGATGTCGTCGCCGATGCCGCCGCTCACCAGTTCCACCGTGGAGCTGAACGGCTCGCCCTCGCCCAGATCGCGCACCACGTGCAGGTAGCCGGTGCCGGTGGCCTTGCGGAAATCGAAGTGATGGCCGCCATCCGGCTCCGGCACGAGATCCAGCTCCAGCTGTGGATCACCCACGTAGCCGCGCACCGTGCCGTCACGCCCCGCATCCACCATCAGCCCGCGCAGGGGGCCGTCGGAAGCGATGCGCAGATTGACACGGCCGTGGGCCACCTTCATCGAGCTGGCCAGCAGCAGGCCGGCCGTCATCGCCCGGCCCAGCAGTGCGGTGGTGAGAAACGACAGGTTGTGGCGGCGACGGGCGTAGCGCACGGATGTGGTGCTGCTCACCGCCACCAGGCGGATGCCGCCCTGGGCCGCCGTGGCCCGCACCAACCGATCCGCCATGGTCCTCGCCCCAGTGGGGGAACTGTATTCAGCGGCGCCGGTCGGCCGCCAGCGCCGCGCTGTGCTCCGCCGCCAGGGGCTGCAGCCGCCCATGCAGCAGCCGCCAGCTGCAGGCGGGATCCACCCAGCCGGCGAACAGCTCCGGCTCATGGGTGACCACCAGCACCACACGATCACGGCTCAGGCGCTCCAGCAGCTCCAGCACCTCATCGCGCACCGACCAGTCGAGTCCGGCGGTGGGTTCATCGAGCAGCAGCACGCGCGGATCCCGCAGCAGCTGCACCGCCAGGGCCAGGCGCCGTTGCTGGCCGCCGCTGAGCCGCTCCGGCGCCTGCTGCAGCGATAGCCCCTGCAACCCCACCTGCCCCAGCACCCGCTCGGCGGTTTCCCAGGGCAGGCGCCGCTGGCCCAGCTTCAGCTCCTGGCCAATGGTGAGGCCGAGGAAATGGCGTTCCGGGAACTGGAACACCAGCCCGCACAGCCAGCGGCGCTGGCGGGCGTTCAAGGGCTCACCGTTCCAGAGGATCTGGCCGCCGCCCGGATCGGCCAGGCCGCAGATCAGCTCCAGTAGCGTGGTCTTGCCGCTGCCGCTGCGCCCTGCCACCAGCGCGGGCTTGCCGGCCTCCAGCTGCAGGCTGGCATCCCGAAGCACCGGCTCCGCAGCCGTGGCGGCCTGATAGCGCAGCGCGCGCAGCTCGAGCATCGCTGGAGAGGGGGTGCGGACGGACGGGTCTTCCAGCATGTTGGATGGGATCACCCACCCCAGACCGCCGCCGCTCGATGGAGATTCGCTTCCGGGAGTTCAATCCCTTCAACTGCTGGATCTGGCTGCGCTTCAGCAACACGCCCGGCCAGGGGGAGCGCGGCTACATCGACACCGCCTTCGAAAGCTGGTTCTTCCTTGGCAAGCTCGGTGGCTTCAACGCCGAGAACCTGCAGGTGCACGAGCAGGGCGCCGATGTGAACTGGATGGCCTACGACGGCGAGGGAGCCGAGCGGGCGCTGCCGGCGCTGATGCACAACATGGGCGAGATGGAATACCAGGGCGACTGGGCACGCTGCTGGCTGGATTTGGGCACCAGCGATGGACTGGCGATCGACGTGTTGATCAACACCCTGCGCCAGCTCAACGCCGATGTGGTGGAGATCGAGGAGCTGGTTGTCGGTGGCGTCAACGACGACTGGCCGGTGGACACCCACCCGGACAGCCCGTTCGCTTTCGACGATCCCGACGCCTGAGCGATGGCCCGCGAGCAGCGCCGGTTGCTGATCGCGCCCGCTCGGCTGGCGGCTGCCGCTTCGGCGGCCTCTGACGGCGGCAGGCTGGAGGCGATTGAGCTCACCCTCAGCGAGGCTGAAAGCCGCTATCTGATCAGGGTGCTGCGTTACGGCCCGGGTGATGGATTCACCGTGGTGGATGGAGCCGGGCGTCTCTGGGCTGCCCAGCTCCTGGCGGCGGATCGGGCCCGCCTGGAGCAGCCGCTGGCGGAGCCCCTGCAGCACCAGCCGCCGCCGCGACCGCGGTTGGTGCTCGTCGCTGCGGTGGTCAAGCGTGATTTCGAGGTGGTGGTGCGGATGGCGGTGGAGCTTGGCGTCGACCAGCTGCTGCCGCTGCTGTGTGAGCGCACCGCCGTGCAGGGCCAGCTGCGTCCCGAGCGCTGGCGCAGCATCGCCGCCGAAGCGGCCGAACAGTGCGAGCGCCTGTGGTTGCCGGAGATCGCCGAGCCCTGCACCCTGCCGGCCGTGCTGGAGCAGGCCAGGGCGGCCAGCGCTGCGGGTGGTGCCGCTCCGTTGCTGCTGTGGGCCACCACCCGCCGTTCCGATCGGCTGCCACTGGTGGAAATCCTCAGCCACCAGAACGAGCAGCCGTCCGAGTGGCCGGAAGCGATCTGGCTGGCCTGTGGTCCCGAGGGTGGCTGGGCTGACGGGGAGGAGACGCAGGCCCGATTGGCCGGCTGGACGGCGGTGGATCTGGGGCCCCGCATTCTTCGCAGTTCCACGGCCTGCGTGGCCGGCATGAGTGCGATCAGCAGCTGGCGCGGCGGGGTTTGCGGCTGCTGAGCTGACCCGCCAGCACGGGTTAACGCTGGCGCGGGGGGCTCAGCCGCCGCGCAAGGGCCTCAGTTGTTCACTTCTTGCCGAACAATCCGCCGGCCATGCCGCGGAAGCCGGCGAGGTTGGCGCCCCCGCGGCGGCGGCGCATCGGCAGGGCCGTCCCGGGTACCAGGCAATCGGGAGCGAAGGTGGCGTTGCTCACGGCGGGGCGGGCCGCCTGGACAGCAGCCAGCTCGGCCGCGATCGCTTCAGCCGTGGTCAGCACCGGGCCGCTGGCCGGTTCACTGGCCGGTTCGCTGGTTGGTTCGCTGGCGGTGGCAGCCGAGGCTCCTGTGGAAGCTGGCGCGGCCGCTATGGCAATGGTGGCTGCTTGGTTGCTGGCTGCTGGCTTGGTGTCGGCAGCCTTGGCATCGGCAGCCTTGAGTGCCGTCACCGGGGCCACGGTCGCCGGCTTCTCCGGGGCCTTCTCATCAAGGTTGAGGAAGAAGTTGCCCTTGCGGTTGAACACCATGACGCCGATCAGCAGGCCGCTGGCTGGATTATCCGCTGCCGATGGCCGCGCAGGCCCAGGCCTTAGGGCAGTGCAACAGAAGGGGCACGCTCCCAGGGTGCCGCGATGGCGCCGGCATGTTGTGCTGGGTCACTGCTTTGTCTGCTCGCCATGCTGGAGCTGATGGTCCTGGCCAGTCCGGAGCGGCTGCAGCACTGGTTGTGGGCGCTGCTGATCAATGCGGTGCTGATCGCCCTGGCCCAGAGGCTGCCGCTGCTCACCCGCGCCGGCTGGATCCATGCCGGCGTGCTTGGCACGGTGCTGCTGGGCAGCCTCGACTGGCCAGGCTGGTGGGCCGTGGTGCTGTACCTGGCCCTCGGCTCGCTGGTGACTCGCCTCGGCTTTCGCCGCAAGCAGGAGGAGGGGCTGGCGGAGGGACGCGGCGGCCGTCGCGGTCCGGAGAACGTTTGGGGTTCGGCGGCCACCGGTGCCGCCCTGGCGCTGCTCACGGTGTTGCCGGCGGCGCCGGTGGCGCTGCTGCGGATCGGATTTGCCGCCAGTTTTGCCGCCAAGCTGGCCGACACCTGTGGCAGCGAGATCGGCAAGCGCTGGGGGCGCCGCACGTTTCTGATCACCAGCCTGCGGCCGGTGCCCGCAGGCACGGAGGGTGCGATCAGCGTCGAGGGCACCGCCGCCAGTGTGGCCGGCAGTGCCCTGATGGCTCTGGTGATGCTGGCGCTGGGTCTGCTGCAGGGACCGGAGCTCCTGGGTCTGGTGACCCTGGTGGGCCTGGTGGCCACCCTGATCGAGAGCCTGATCGGCGCCACCCTGCAGCGTCGCCTGCGCTGGCTGAGCAACGAACTGGTGAATGCCGTGCAGACCCTGATCGCTGCCCTGCTGGCCATGGGCCTGGCCCTGGCGTTCGGGCTGGTCTAGGCCAGATCACCCGCCAGGTCGGGGCCCAGCTGGTGGCGCAGCAGCTCCAGCAGCTGGGCGAAGCGGCGCTGGGTGACCTTGGCGCTGAGGCCGAACTGGGCGCCCAGCTCGCCCCAGGCGCGCTGCTGCAGCACCCGTCCCAGCAGAAGTCGGCGCTGGGTCCGCTCCAGTCGACGCAGGGCGCGCCAGAGCAGGCGCCGCCGCTCTGAGCGGATGGCGCCGGCGTAGCGATCCGCGCTGGCCGGATCGACGAGTTGGTCCTGCAGGGTCAGGCTCTCGCTCTCCTCCAGCAGCTGCGGCTGGTCGAGGCTGGCCAGCCGCAGCGCCTGCTGCAACCCACGGGCCTCCTGCCAGCGGGCGGGGCTGCAGCCGAGGGCCTGTGGCAGCTCTGCGTCGTTCAGGGGCGGCATCTGCTGCTGCAGGCGCTGCTGTTGCAGCTGGTGGGCTCGCAGGGTCAGCTCGTGCAGCGTGCGGCTGGCGCGCAGTGGCTGGCAGCGGTCGCGCAGGTGCTGGCGCATGGCTCCGATGATCCAGGGCATGGCGGCGCTGCTGAGGCTGGCGCCGCGCCCGAGATCGAAGCGCTCCACCGCCTTGATCAGACCGAGGCAGCCCACCTGGCTGAGATCCTCGAAGCTGTGGCCGCTGCGCTGACTTTCGCGGCGCGCCGCCTGCCAGATCAGTGGCAGGTTCGCCCGCACCACGGCGTTGCGGCTGTCGATGCTGCGCTCGCGGACATAGGCGGCGAGGAGCTGGCTGTTGCGCTCCTGCCAGCTGGCCGTTGCTGCGGCGGCGGAAGCGGTGGCGGAACCGGAGGCGCTGGTGGACTGTGTTGCGCTGGGGGAGAGGTTGGCGGTCATGGAGGGTTGGGGAACTCCGTGGTTCCACCGTCCGCTCAACGCAACGGGCCGCGCGTCACCCGGTGCGGGGCAATCGCAATCCCCCGCCCGGGGGATGCGCATGGCCGCCGTTCAGGCCAGCGGTGTCTGGATCGCCAGGGGCTGCAGGTCGGCCCAGCGCAACAGGGCAGGCCAGTGCCGCACCCGCTCGTACACCTGACGGTGTCCGTCGCCGTTGAGGTGCACGCCATCGGGGCCAAGCCAGCCGGGCCAGGCGGGATCATCAAGCAGGCTGTTCAGCAGTGGCAGGAAGGGCACATCAGCCTCCAGGCAGGCCTCCTCCAGCAGCCCTTCGTAGCGGCGCACCTGGTCCAGCCCGTACCAGAGCACCTCCGCGTAGGGCATCACGGCCTCATCCACGGGTGTGAGCCCGAGCACCAGCACCGGTGCCATGCGGCGCGCCTGCAGCAGCAGCTGCTGCAGGCCGAACAGGAATCCCTCCGCATCCAGCTGCGGTCGTCCGTCGGGCCTGCCGACGCGGGCGGAGTCGTTCAGTCCGACCGCCAGCAGGATGCCCTGGGGGATCTGCCGGCGCAGTTCACCGCGGCAGTGCACCTCCCGCTCCAGGCGCGCCGCCACACGCTCGAGGCCATCGCCGCGCACGCCGAGGGGGTACAGCACCGGCCCATCCGGCAGAGCCATCCAGTGGCGCCGCAGCCGCTCGCACCAGCCGCCCTCCTCGGGATCGCCCCAGCCGTAGACGCCGCTGTCGCCCAGCACGATCAATTTGCGGGGAACGGCCAGGGGCATGGGCGGGGAGGATCGGCGCTGCCGGCTCAGGGGGGCGGTTGAAAGGGGCGGCTGAAGGCGTCCGGCTCAGGCGGTGCCGAGCAGGCGCTGGCGGCCGCGATCGCTCAGATCTTCCCCCACCAGGGTGAGCAGGGCATAGACCACCAGCAGCGCAGCGAGCTGGTCCCAGGCGAAGCCGCTGAGGCTCTCGCGCAGCTGGCTGCCCAGGCCGCTGCCGGCCACCAGGCCCACCACCACGGTTTCGCGCAGGATCACATCGCTGCGGTAGGCGCCGTAGGCCAGGTAGGTGCGCGCCAAGGCGCTGAAGCGTCCGTAGAGCAGGGCCAGCCTGGGGGTGGTGCCGCTGCAGAGCAGGGCCTGCTCCGTGGCCGGGCCTGCCGCTTCGCAGCCCTCAAGCAGCAGGCGCCCGAGGATGCCCAGGTTGTGGAAGCCCAGGGCGAGGGCCGCGGCGATCACACCCGGCTGCAGCACGAACAGCAGCAGCAGCGCCGTCAGCGGTGGCGGCCAGAGGCGGCCGAAGGCCCAGACCAGCAGCAGCAGCGTCCGCCCCCAGGGCCAGGGTGCCACCGCCAGCAGCAGCAGCGGAGCCACCCCAACCGCCAGTCCTGCGGCGATCAGGGTGAGTAGCAGCGTGCTGCCAACCAGGCTGGGCCAGGGCAGGGCCAGGGCCGTTGCCCAGCCCTGGGGCGCCACCGGTGGCAGGGGCTGCCACTGCAACAGGTCCGTCGGCTTCACCTCCAGCGCGCCGGCCACCAGCAGCAGCACAGGAAGCAGCAGCGCCAGGGCCAGCACGATCTCCCGACCCCGTGAACCCACGGGCACCGCGGCGGCGGCCAGGCCAAGGCGGCGGGGCATGCTCCAGCGCCGTCGCAGCAGGCCGATCGTGCTCTCGAGCGTGAGCATCACCGCCAGCAGCAGCCACAGACCGCTCCAGAGCTCATGGAACTGCAGCGACTGCAGGGTGAGCAGCAGCTCATTGCCGAGGCCGCCCAGGCCGAAGACCCCCAGCAGGGTGGCGCTGCGCAGGGCACACTCGAGCCGGTAGCCGCCGTAGCTGATCACCCCCGGCAGCAGCGGCGGGCCGATGGCGGTGAGCAGGGCCCCGGCGGCAGGCGCGCCGGCCGTACGCAGGGCCTCCAAGCCGCGGGTGGGCAGGGCATCGAGCAGGTCGCTCACCACCCGAGCCACCAGCGCGCCATAGGGAATGGCGATGGCCACGACCGCTACGGCCGGTCGCTGGCCGATCAACTGGAGCAGCAGCAGGCCCCAGATCAGCTCGTGGATCGAGCGCGGCAGCGCCAGCAGGCGCCGGATCAATGCGGCCGGCGCCGCTGTGCCGCTGAGGGTGTGCCAGATCAGGCGGGAGCTCAGCAATCCGAGCCCGAGCCCCAGCAGCAGGCTCAGCGCCCAGCCCAGCAGTGCCATGCCCGCGGTGATCCCCAGCCCCCGCAACAGCGATTGCAGCACCAGCGGATCGGTGGCGGGCGTGAGCGCGGCCCAGGCGAACTGGCCGATCAGGTCCCAGCCGCCGCCGTGCAGCAGCTGCGGCAGCATCAGCAGCACCGGCACCAGCACCAGGGCCGGCAGCAGCACCAGCAGGGGTGGGGCTGGCCTCATGCCACTAGCTCGCCGCTGCCGGCATAGAGCTCCTGCAGCTGCTCGGGCCGGATGGCCTGAAGGGGGAGGTCGAACTGCAGCCGGCCGCCGCGCAGGCCGATGGCTCGATTGAAGCCTGCGAGCAGATCCGGTCGGTGCAGGCTCAGCAGCAGGGCCCGCGGCGCCTCGGCCTCCCGCAGCAGCAGCGCCAGCAGTTCCTCCGCCAGGCGTGGATCGAGGCTGGCGAGCGGTTCGTCGGCCAGCAGCAGCGTCGGCTCCTGGCGCAGCAGCCGGGCCATGGCCACCCGCTGGCGCTGGCCGCCGGAGAGGGCGGTCACCGGCTGACTGAGCAGGTCTGGATCCAGGTCCATGCGGCGCAGCACGGCGGCGCAGGCCTCGCTCTCGAGGGGTAGCAGCAGGTTGAGCAGCGCGCGGGGCCAGCTCCAGCGCGCCAGCCGCGCGGCGTTGAGGTTCTGCTGCACCGTGAGCTCCTCGATCAGGCGCAGCTCCTGCCAGAGGGTGCCGATGCGCGCCTGCTGGCGGCGTCGGCGGCCGGCCTGGCGGGCCCGCGGCATCCCCTCCCAGATCACCGTTCCGTGCTGCGGGGCCAGCAGCCCGTTGGCCACGGCCAGCAGGGTGCTCTTGCCGGCACCGCTGGGGCCGAGCAGCGCCACCCGCTCGCCGGCTGCCAGCTTCAGGGAGACGCCCTCCAGCCGCGGCTGGCCGCGGCCGGGCACGTGAATATCACGCAGTTCAAGCACCGGATACGGCGGGCTGGCGGGGCTTGATGCGCTCATGGCCCCATGCTGCCTGCCTACGGGAGGGTGAACCGGAACACGATCAGCGCCAGGATCACCCCCACCAGGGCCACTTCCACGAGATCAGGTCCGCGCGGATTCATGCTCCGATGTCAGAGGCTGCCGTGGCGGCGACGCTCCAGCCGCGCCACCGACGGCAGGGCCAGGGCTCCCAGCAGCAGGGGAATCTCCAGCCAGAGCACTCCGTTGCCGATCGCGATCATGGACAGATCGATCACCGCCAGCCCGCGCAGGAACAGCGACCAGACCTCATCGCCCTCGCTGCTGCTCCGCTGCCAGAGCACCAGGCCCGCAGCGAGCAGAACCAGATCGAGCAAAAGGGCCATGCCGATAGCGGGAGCCTGAACTCCCGCGAATGCTGTCTCGATCCGATTCAACCACTCTCGGCTGATTCATGCCGCTGCGGGTGCAGGAGGTCAGCGGATTTTGCCGATCTGCCGACCCACCTGTTCGATCTGGCCGTAGGCGGCGGCGTTGGCGCCGGTGAACTGCTGGGCACCGAACAGGCCGAGGATCTGCTTCTGCTCCGGATTGGAGGGGCGCCAGCTGAGGATGGCCTGCTGCACCTTGGTGGTGAAGCCCTTGCCGAAGCGTTGATCCAGATTGGGCTGGGCGATCCAGTGGTAGTCGGGGTAGCCGGGGGTCTTCCAGATCGCGATCACCTTGGAGCGGTTGGCCTTGCCGTCGTGGAGGCTGGAGCGCCACACCTGCGCGTTCACGGCGCCGGCGTCGTAGGCGCCGCTCTGCACCAGGGCGATGGTGGCGTCATGGCTGCCGCTGAAACCGGGTGCACCACCGGCGAAGTCGCTCAGCTTCACGCCGGCCTTGCCGAGGAAGTACTGCGGCATCAGCCGACCGGAGGTGGAGCTCTCCGAGCCGAAGGTGAAGCGCTTGCCCTTCAGTTCCGTCAGTCCCTGCACGTTGGTGACGGGCTTCAGCCCGCTGCGGGTGCTGGCGATGAAGATCGTGTGGAAGGAGGCATCGATATCGCGCTGGGCCAGCACGCGGGCGCCGGGTTTCTGCAGGCGGGCCTGCACGCCGGTGAGGCCACCGAACCAGACGAGGTCCAGATCACCGGTGCGGAAGGCGCTCACGGCGGCGGTGTAGTCGGTCACGGGTACGTACTTCACCGTGACGCCCAGCTGCTTGCTGAGCTCGTTGGCCACCAGCCCGTAGAGCCGGTTCAGCTTCTCCGGCTTCTGATCGGGGATGGCGCTGATGCGCAGCACCTTGGCGGTGCTGGCGGGGTTGGTCTGGGCCTGGGCGCGCGGCAGCACCGACAGCGTGGCGGTTCCCGCAGGCGTCTGGCCTGGGTTGATCGGCAGGACCGCCGGCAGGCAGGTCAGGGCAAGACCCGCCAGCACGGCGGTCAGAGGTTCTCGGGTTGTCAAGGCGAAGCGCATGCAGGCATCTCGATCGTGCCTGATCTCGGGCCGTCCTGGGCAACGTTTCGGCCGCGTTTTTCAGCCGCGTTCGGCTGGCTTCGCGGTCGAGGTCTGTTTCAGAGGCCGGCGATGAACCGCCGCAGTCGGGCCAGGCCGTCCTCGATCGTGGCGTTGGAGGCTGCACAGGAGAGGCGGATGCAGCGGTCGTCGCCGAAGGCAATCCCGGGCACCGCCGCCAGCCCCTGCTCCTCCAGGAGTCGGTTGCAGAAGCTCATCGAGTCGAGCCCAGTGCTGCTCACATCCGGGAAGGCATAGAAGGCTCCTTCGGGTGGCAACAGGCCTAGTCCGGCAATGGCGCGCAGGCCCTCGCTGAGCAGGCTGCGTCGCTCGTTGAACTGCTCGGCCATCGCCTGCACGCAGGCGCGCGGGCCACGGATGGCGGCCAGGGCGCCGAACTGGGCGAAGCTGCACACGTTGCTGGTGCTCTGGCTCTGCAGGGCGATCGCCGCCTTCACCACCTCGGTTGGACCGGCCAGCCAGCCGATGCGCCAGCCGGTCATCGCCCAGCCCTTGGCGAAGCCATTCACTGTGAACACCCGATCAGCCAGGTCTGGGGCCACGGCAGCGAAGCTGTGGTGCTCGTGGCCGGGTGCCAGCAGGAATTCGTAGATCTCCTCGCACACCACCGCCACCTGCGGATGGCGGCGCAGCACGGCGGCGATCGCCTCCAGTTCCGGTCGGCTGAGCACCATGCCGGTGGGGTTGCTGGGGCTGTTCAGCACCAGCAACTTGCTGGCCGGGTTGATGGCGGCTTCGAGGCGATCGGCATCGAGCC
>CAIZNP010000048.1 GCA_903934375.1 uncultured Synechococcaceae cyanobacterium | reverse complement strand
GGTCACTGCTTTCGCGGAGCGTGATCGCCCAACGAAAGGGCTCAAGTCGGTTGGTGGCTCCAAGTTGGCTGCCGGGAGTTGGCCCTGGGCTACCGCCCAGTGCAGGGTGAGCCGATCCAGCAGCTGGGTGGCGCTTCGGGGTGGCTGTCGGGTGGCGAAGGCTTCCAGTACCAGCTTCATGTAGTGCCGATGCACCCTGGTTCAGGTTGTCCCCTTGATTTCGCCGCTGCGGATTTTGTACTCGCGGTAGCCCTCGATCAGGGCATTCCAGTCTGTCAGTTGTTCAGGATTTGCCCTTTGGGTAGTAGTGGATCCGTCGTTTGATTCTTCGGCTGAAGTGAACGCGATCTTCTTTGCTGCCAGTTCTGGTTCTATTCCACTGCTGAAATCGTCGTAAATTTTGCAAACGACCTCGCCAATCTTCTTGGCGTGATCGAAATGCCAGGGGATCGGAAGTTGTATCTGACGCCGCTTGCCGCCGCCCGCTTTGGCTGTGATGTTTAGTCTGGCGAAGCCTCGGTTCTCCGTGAGCGCCCAGCCCCTAGGACATCCCTTGCGGGACAAGGCGTGTGCGGTCTCAACGCGGATGGCGATCTCCCAGGGAGCTGCCTCAGCCATGTGAGAAGGTCTGTGAGAAGGTCGGCCCTACAGCCTGGCACGGCCTGTCAGGTGCGGTCAGCCGTTGGCAGCCCTAAAGCCAGTGCCAGACTGGCTTTTTGGGGGATTTCTCAGTCCTGGACTAGAAGCGGGTGACCGGGCTCGAACCGGCGACGTTCAGCTTGGGAAGCTGACATTCTACCACTGAATTACACCCGCAAAGCGTAGAGAACTGAGGGTCCAGTTCTCTACTGCAGCCCAGGTTAGCCGGCCAGGGCGGCGGCGCATGCCGCCACGCCGGCGCCGGGGGTGCCCTTGTGCATACCCAGGTCCTGCAGGGTGGCCTCGATGGCGGCCACGGCGGTGAGCACGTCGCGATCGCAGACGAAGCCCAGGTGGCCGATGCGGAACACGTGGCCCTTGAGGTGGTCCTGGCCACCGGCCAGCAGGATGTCGAACTTCTCCTTCACGGCCTTGCGCAGCGCTTCGGCGTCGATGCCATCGGGTGCCACGGCGGTGATGGCGGGGCTGCCATGGCCCTCGGCGGCGTAGAGCGGCAGGCCGATGGCCTTCATGCCGGCCTGGGCGGCGGCGCGGTGGCGGGCATGGCGGGCGAAGATCGCCTCGAGGCCCTCCTTCTGCATCATCTCCAGCGCCGCCTCCAGGGCGAAGTAGAGATTGATCGCCGGGGTGAAGGGATTGCTGTTGTCGGCTGCGGATTTGCGGTATTTGCCCAGATCCAGATAGAACTTCGGCAGGCTGGAGCGACCATAGGCATCCCAGGCCCGCTCACTCATGGCCACGAAGGCCAGGCCCGGCGGCATCATGTAGCCCTTCTGGGAGCCGGATCCGATCACATCGATGCCCCAGGCATCCATTGGCACATTGCAGGCGCCCAGGCTGGTGACGCAGTCGGCGATGGTGAGGGCGGTGCCATGGGCACGCACATGGCCGGCAATGGTTTCGAGGTCGTTGATCACCCCGGTGGAGGTTTCCGAGTGGGTGAGGATCACGGCCTTGATCGCCTTGGTCGTGTCGGCCTCCAGGGCGGCGCGGAACGCTTCGGGGTCCAGCGGCAGGCCCCACTCCGCCTTGATCACCTGCACATCCAGGCCGTAGGCCTGGGCCACCTTCACCCAGCGCTCACCGAATTTGCCGTTGTCGCCGCAGAGAACCGTGTCGCCTTTGCTGAGCACGTTGATGATTCCCGCCTCCATGGCGGCGGTGCCGCTGCCGGTGATCACCAGCACGTCGCCGCTGGTCTGATGCAGCCATTGCAGCTGCTCGGTGGTGCGCTTGACGATCTTCTGGAAGTCGGCGCTGCGGTGGCCGATCGGGTGGCGACCCATGGCCTGCAGGACGGTTTCCGGCACCGGCGTGGGACCGGGGATCATCAGGGTGAGCTTGTCCTGCATGGTGAAGGCGGTGAGCGGCGGGGCTGGGCCAATCAACCAACATAAAAAATGGTCTTCTCGCGCCGGCGGCACCGATGACTGAAACGGGCTACACCCTGCCGGTGTGGGTGGCCGCGGCGGCGCGCTCGGCCCTGGGGCAGTTGCTGGGCGAACACTTTGCGGATGCACTGCAGCTGCAGCTGGATCCCGAGGCGGATCCCATGGCCGCGGGTGTTGTAGATGCCCTCGCTGATGCTGTCGCCGGCGCTGAGCGCTCTCACCTCCGCGCTGTGCCGGTGGAGGCCGCTGCCCTGCTGGCTCCCGGCCGGGCCCTGGCCATGACCCGCTGCGAACCCGGAGATGGCCTCGATCTCACCCGCGGCCTGCGGGTGTGGGTGGAGCTCAGCTGGCTGGATCCGCCGCCGCTGCCCCAGCACGACTGGCTGCAGCTGGAGGCCGGCGAGGGAGCCGGGGTGCATGCGGCCAGCGGTGAGCTCTGCCACTCGGCCTTCGCCCGGCGCCTGCTGGAGTGCAACCTGCGCCCCCACGTGCCGGCGGGCCAGGGGTTGCGGCTGCGACTCACCCTGCCGCAGGGCCGGGCCCTGGCTGAGCGCACCAGCAACGCGGCATTCGGCGTGGTGGATGGGCTGGCCCTGATCGGTACCCAGGCCGAGGTGCAGCGCAGCGCCGCTCCCGACCAGCTGGCGGCGGTGCGGGCCGAGCTGGAGCGCCGGGCCGGCCGCACGGGCGGCTGCCCCGATCTGGTGTTGGTGATCGGTGAGAACGGCCTCGATCTGGCCCATCAGCTGGGGTTGCCGCCAGCGCTGCTGCTCAAGGCGGGCAACTGGCTCGGGCCTGCCCTCGTGGCCGCGGCGGAGCAGGGAGTGCGGCGGCTGCTGCTGTTCGGCTACCAGGGCAAGCTGATCAAGCTGGCCGGTGGGATCTTCCATACACACCATCACCTGGCCGACGGCCGCCGTGAGGTGCTCACGGCCCTGGCGGCCCTGCAGGGCATCCCGGCACCACAGCTGGCGGCCCTGCATGCCGCCGCCAGCGTTGAGAGCGCCCTGGCGGAGTTGGAGCGGTGGGATGCCGCCGCGGCCGAGGGGCTGCGCGCCCGCGTGTCGGCGGCGGTGGAAGAGCGCAGTGCCACCTACCTGGCCCGCTACGGCCAGCAGGCCATGGCGGTGGGGGCGGTGCTGTTCGATCGGCAGCGCCGGATCTGCGCCCGGGGGCCGCTGGGAGTTCAGCTGCTGGAGGCCTTTCAGGACTGATGGTTGCGATCGGCGCGTTCAGGCCTGACACCTAGGGTGAAAGCACTGCCCGGGCCACAGCTGCTGGCCGCTCCATGTCCAACGCGCAACCTTCCGCCATCGGTGAAACCAATCGCTATCCGGCGATCGTGATTCTCGATTTCGGTTCCCAGTATTCCGAGCTGATCGCCCGGCGCGTGCGGGAAACCGAGGTGTACTCGCTGGTGATGAGCCACAGCACCAGCGCCGAGGAGCTCAGAGCCATCAATCCCCGCGGCATCATCCTCAGCGGCGGCCCCAGTTCGGTCTACGCCGAGTATGCGCCCCAATGCGATCCTGAGATCTGGGAGCTTGGTATTCCCGTGCTGGGTGTCTGCTACGGCATGCAGTTGATGGTGCAGCAGCTCGGCGGTTCCGTGGTGGCGGCCGGCCGTGCCGAGTACGGCAAGGCCCCGCTGGAGGTGGACGACCCCACCGATCTGCTCACCAACGTCGACGAGGGCTCGACGATGTGGATGAGCCATGGCGATTCGGTGGAGCGGCTGCCGGATGGCTTTGTGCGCCTGGCCCACACCGCCAACACGCCCGAGGCGGCGGTCGCCGATCACCAGCGCCGTCTCTACGGCGTGCAGTTCCACCCGGAGGTGGTGCATTCGGTCTGCGGCATGGCCCTGCTGCGCAACTTCGTTTATCACATCTGCGGCTGCGTGCCCGACTGGACCACGGCCGCCTTCATCGACGAAGCGGTGGCGGATGTGCGTCGCCAGGTGGGCGACAAGCGTGTGCTGCTGGCACTCTCCGGTGGTGTGGACTCCTCCACCCTCGCCTTTCTGCTGCACAAGGCGATCGGTGATCAGCTCACCTGCATGTTTATCGATCAGGGCTTCATGCGCAAAGGCGAGCCGGAGTTCCTGATGGATTTCTTCGATCGCAAATTTCACATCCGCGTCGAGTACATCAACGCCCGTGAGCGCTTCATCAACAAGCTGGCCGGCATCACCGATCCGGAGGAGAAACGCAAGCTGATCGGCACGGAATTCATTCGCGTGTTTGAGGAGGAGAGCAAGCGCCTCGGCCCCTTCGACTACCTGGCTCAGGGCACTCTCTATCCCGATGTGATCGAGAGCGCCGGCACCAACGTCGACCCCAAGACCGGCGAGCGGGTGGCGGTGAAGATCAAGAGCCACCACAACGTCGGTGGTCTGCCCAAGGACCTCCAGTTCAAGCTTGTCGAACCGCTGCGCAAGCTGTTCAAAGATGAGGTGCGCAAGGTGGGTCGCTCCCTCGGCCTGCCGCAGGAGATCGTCGGCCGTCATCCCTTCCCGGGCCCTGGCCTGGCGATCCGCATCCTCGGTGAGGTGACCGACGAGAAGCTCGACATCCTGCGCGATGCCGATTTGATCGTGCGTGAGGAGGTCAAGGAGGCTGGGTTGTATCACGAGATCTGGCAGGCCTTCGCCGTGCTGCTGCCCGTGCGCAGCGTTGGGGTGATGGGCGACAAGCGCACCTACGCCTTCCCGATCGTGCTGCGTTGCGTGTCGTCCGAGGACGGCATGACGGCCGACTGGTCGCGTCTGCCTTACGACCTGCTGGAGACGATCTCCAACCGCATCGTCAATGAGGTGAAGGGGGTGAACCGGGTGGTGCTCGACATCACCAGCAAGCCCCCCGGCACGATCGAGTGGGAGTGAGGCTCGGCCTTGGTGTCTGCCCATGGCCAGCGTCCGGGGGCTTCGTTACCCTCGGGGCCCCGGCCTTGCAGCCTTGACCGCCGCCCCCCAGCAGGACCTCCAGCTGCAACGCCGCCTCCAGCAGGACAGCATCGAGGTGGCCGGCAAGGTGGTTTACCTCAACCCCTTCCTCTACTGGCGTCGCTTCGACGCCAACACCGACCGTTGGCTCAGGGAGCCCGGTCAACTGCCGGAGGATCAGATCGCCCTCAACCGGCTGCGCTTCTTCCCAGAGCTGGCCTGGGACCTGCTCAGCGACGAGGAGCTGGCCATCAAGGACGGCGCGGTGGAGATGTTCCTGAAGAGCCTTGAGCTGATCAGCACCTTCAATCCTGAGCTCACCCCCGGCCAGCTGCTGGAGGTGGAGCGCAAGATGGCCGTCACCAAGAAGCGTGCCTTCGAGCGCTGGGTGGCCCGCTCCCTCAGGCGGCGGCAACAGCAGCAGGTGAGCGAGCGCCGCCGCTTTGATCGTGAGCGTCTGCTGCGGGACTGGGGCGAATGGCTGCTGCTGCCGGTGACCCGCCAGGCCCTGGTGCCGATCTCGGCGCTGATGGTGGTGGCTGCCGCGGCGGGCTGGTGGTTCGGTGCGCAGCAGTTCTGCCGTCAGCAGATCGTGCAGCCCGGCATCGAGGCCCCGGCGCCTGTCGCTCCGCCCCAGCCCTGAAGACCCGCTGGTCTCCACGAGGCGTCAGACTGGGGAGCCAAGGTTCCGGCTGCCGGTTCGCGATGGCCACCGATCCCTTCGAAGCACTCCGGCTCACCCTCATGCAGGACGTGCTGCCTGTGGGCATGGCCGTTGTGGAGAGGGCGCGCCGCGGTGGGCCCCGTGAGGTGGCGGAGGCCTTCACGGCCCGAGAGGATCCCCTGGGTGGGTTGCGTGAGGAGGGTGATGCCGCGGCCCGTGAGCTGCGTGACAGCCTTGATCGCCTCCA
The DNA here is from genome assembly GCA_903934375.1 of uncultured Synechococcaceae cyanobacterium. Classification (GTDB taxonomy): domain Bacteria; phylum Cyanobacteriota; class Cyanobacteriia; order PCC-6307; family Cyanobiaceae; genus Vulcanococcus. The sequence continues at coordinate 341 of CAIZNP010000048.1, read as the reverse complement.
GCCCGGCCTGGGCAACCCGGTGATGCGGGTGCAGGTGCGCGACATTCCTGATCCCAGCTCCGAGGGCGTCGCTGTCGCGGCGGGAGGACCCGCTGCCACTGCTGACCCGAACGCTGACCACGACCGTCAGGCGCTGCAGTCCACCCTGGCCAGGATCGCTGAACGGCTGGCGCTGCTGGAGCAGCGCCTCAGCACGCCGGGCTGACAGCGGTGGCGCTGCTTCCCACGGCCAATCGGCACAGCGGCATGCAGAAGCAGCCAGCGATTCTGTTGGCGCTGGTCGTGCTGTTCGCCGCGGCCATGGGGGTCCGTCTGGGCTGGCTGCAACTGGTGCAGGGGGC
>CAIZNP010000047.1 GCA_903934375.1 uncultured Synechococcaceae cyanobacterium | reverse complement strand
GGCAACTCCAGCTGCTCGCCGCGGCGGGCGCGGGCGTAGGCCCGTTCGCCGTTCACATGCACGGCCGACACCTGCGGCGGCCGCTGGCTGATGCGGCCGCGAAAGGCGGCCAGCTCCTGTTCCAGCTGCGCCAGGGTGAGGGCCGGCACGCTCCGCTGCTGCAGCGGTTCCCCCTCCAGGTCATCGCTGCTGGTGGTGAGGCCCAGCTGGATCACGCCGCGGTAGGCCTTCTCGCCGCTCAGATAGGGAAGCAGCCGGGTGGCGGGCCCCAGGGCGATCGGCAGCACGCCCGTCACCGCGGGGTCGAGGGTGCCGCCGTGGCCCACACGTTTGAGGCCGAAGGCCCGGCGCACCTGGCTGACGCAGGCATGGGAGGTGAGGCCGGCCGGCTTGTCGAGCACCAGGAAGCCGCAGAGCTGCCCCTCCTCCTCCGCTGCCATGCCGCCTCGATCGCCTGCGATGCGGGCACTGTTGCATCCTCCCGGGCGACGGCTGCCCCCCTACGGTGACCCGAATGAGCACTTCTCTGGTTCTGCCCCCGCTCACGCCCGAGCGTTTTCTGGCGGATGGCTTCGATCTCAGCCGTCAGCTGGCGGCCCATCTGGGTCTGAGCCCGGCAGCGCTGGCGGAGCGTTTGCCCAGCAGCACCGATGATCTCGCGGCCCTGCATCCGGGTGCCTTCGATCCGCAGCGGGCGGAGGCCTTCTACGAGGAGTCGGTTGGCGATGGCCATCTCCTGGAGCTGGCGGCCTGGCACCTGGGCAGTGCCGACTACATCGCTGACACCCTGCGCCTGCAGCAGCGCTTCGCCCGCGGCCAGGTGCTCGATTTCGGCGGCGGCATCGGCAGCCATGCCCTGGCGGCGGCGGCACTGCCCCAGGTGGAGGACGTCTGGTTCGTGGATCTCAATCCCAGCAACCGCGCCTTCGTGGCGGCCCGCGCCGCCGAGCTGGGGCTGGCGGATCGGTTGCGCTGCTTCCGCGACCTTGAGGATCCCCAGTTGCCTGAGCGCTTCGACACGGTCGTCTGCCTGGATGTGCTCGAGCACCTGCGCGACCCGGCCGCTCAGCTGGAGCGGTTCGCCCAGAGACTGCAGCCGGCCGGCATCGCCCTGCTCAACTGGTATTTCTTCAAGGGCTTCAACGGCGAGTATCCGTTCCACTTCGACGATCCGCAGCTGGTGGAGCGCTTCTTCCGCACCCTGCAGAGCCGTTTCCTTGAGGTGTTTCACCCCTACCTGATCACAACCCGCGCCTACAGACCAGCCTGAGCGAGCACAAAAAAGCCGGTGCACGAGGCACCGGCCGAGGGTTTCGCCTGAGGTGTTCGCTGTGGGCTTCAGCCCACAGCCACGTTGATGCGCTTGCGGGTGCGCAGGCCGCGCTTGATGGTGTCGAAGCTGACCACGCCGTCGGTGAGGGCGAACAGGGTGTCGTCGGCGCCGCGGCCCACATTGATGCCGGGGAGCACCGAGGTGCCGCGCTGGCGGATCAGGATCGAGCCGGCGCTCACGGTTTCACCGCCGTAGCGCTTGACGCCGAGGCGCTTGGAATTGGAGTCGCGGCCGTTGCGGGTGGAGCCGGTGCCTTTCTTGTGGGCCATGGTTCAGGGGGGTGGCGGAGTGGAGAGCTCGGAGAGCGGTCGGTTCAGGGGGCCGGGTGCCGTTCGGGCTGCGCTCAGGACAGCGCCTTGCCGCCGACGCTGATGGACTTGACCATCACGCGGGTCAGCTCCTGACGGTGACCGTTCTTGCGACGGGTCTTCTTCTTGGGGCGCATCTTGTAGACGATCACCTTGGGACCGCGGCGATGGGCCAGCACCTGCAGTTCCACCGTGGCGCCCTTGACGAAGGGCTGGCCGACGCTGGCGGCCTTGCCGTCGTTCACCAGCAGCACGTTCTCCAGGGTGAAGGTGCTGTCGACCTCGGCGTGGATGCGATCGAGGTCGTAGTAGCGGTTCGGCTGAACCCACACCTGGGTGCCGGAGGTTTCGACGATGGCGTAGGGGCCGCTGATGGCCGGGGTGTCTGTGCTCATGGTGACGGGGGCGTGGTCAGGCTGACACCGTTGCTCCGGAGATGGTCCGGAGACTGAGCGTCATTCGGCCTGCCGCACGGCAATCGAAAGACAAACAAGGATCCTCGCCTTTCAGCCACCGGATCGTCAACACTATGGACCTTGCCACGGGCCTGATCGCGGCTCATGTCTCAGCCGGCTTTCACGATCGCCTCCCTGCTCTCCGACCCACGCCTGGAGAAGACCTGCCGTACCTGGCTCAAGGGAGGGCGCTACCAACTGGAGGACCTGGGCTCCCTGCCGGATCCGGTGGCGGAGCTCGAACAGCGCCGCGAGGCTTTTGACGTGGTGTTGCTGCAACAGGGCACGATCCCCGTGGAGGTCTATGCCGGCCTGCGCCGCCAGGGCCTGCTGCTGCCGGCGGTGGTGGTCGGGGAGGTGAGCGGCCGGCTTGAGTATCACGAGGCGGAAGTTCACCTTCCCCAGGACCAGCTCGAGCAGATCGCCTACAGCGTCGACGCTGCCGTGTCGCGCTTCCTGCGCCAGGGCGTGCCCGGCAACGGCGATTCCGGTGCGGTGGCGGGGGGCGTGACTCCGGCCACTCCAGAACCCTGGCGCCTGCCCAACCGCCTGCGCGGCCGGCTCGGCTACCTGGGAGTCTTCTACAAGCGGGATCCCGCGCTGTTCCTGCGCAACCTCCCCCAGACGGAGCGCCAGGAGCTGCTGCGCTCGCTGGAGCGCAGCTATCGCGATCTGCTGATCAGCTACTTCAAGGATCCGGCCTCCGCCAACCAGGCGATCGAGAGCTTTGTGCACACCGCCTTCTTCAGTGACCTGGCGATCAACAAGGTGGTGGAGATTCACGTGGATCTGATTGACGCGTTCTGGAAGCAGCTCAAGCTGGAGGGGCACAAGAACGACTTTCTCCAGGACTACCGCCTGGCCCTGCTCGATGTGCTGGCTCACCTCTGCGAGATGTACCGGCGCTCGATTCCGCCCGATCTGCCCCTGACGGCGCCGACCGCGGCCGATGCAGGCCAGTCCCCATCCCCGGAGGTGATCTAGATGAGCCCGCGCAAGACCTACATCCTCAAGCTCTACGTGGCGGGGAATACCCCCAACTCGATGCGCGCCCTCAAGACGCTGCGCAACATCCTCGACACGGAATTCCGGGGCGTCTACGCCCTCAAGGTGATCGATGTGCTCAAGAATCCGCAGCTGGCGGAGGAGGACAAGATCCTGGCCACGCCGACCCTGGCCAAGATCCTGCCGCCGCCGGTTCGTCGCATCATCGGCGACCTCTCCGATCGTGAGCGTGTGCTGATTGGTCTCGATCTTCTCTATGAGGAGCTCTCTGATGAGTCCATCGGCGATCCCTATGGCGACCAGGACAACGAGTCCAGTCTCGACTGAGACCGCCCTGATCCCTGTCAGCGTCTGAACTCCCGCCTAGATTTACCCTCAGGACCACCCGATCCATGCAGGACCCCAGCTCCACATCCCATGCATTGACATCGGTGCAGAAGCTCCCCACGGGGATCGAAGGCTTCGATGACATCTGCCAGGGCGGTCTGCCGATCGGACGCTCCACGCTGATCAGCGGCACTTCGGGCACCGGTAAGACGGTGTTCTCGCTGAACTTTCTCTATAACGGTATCCGCCAGTTCGACGAGCCGGGAATTTTTGTCACCTTCGAGGAGTCGCCGCTCGATATTCTGCGCAACGCCTCCAGCTTCGGCTGGAACCTTCAGGAGATGGTGGAGCAGGACAAGCTGTTCATCCTGGATGCCTCACCGGATCCGGAGGGCCAGGATGTGGCCGGCAGCTTCGACCTCTCCGGCCTGATCGAGAGGATCAATTACGCGATCCGCAAGTACAAGGCGCGCCGTGTGGCGATCGATTCGATCACGGCGGTGTTTCAGCAGTATGACGCCGTCTCGGTGGTACGTCGCGAGATCTTCCGCCTGATCGCCCGGCTCAAGGAAATCGGCGTCACCACGGTGATGACCACCGAGCGCATCGACGAATACGGCCCGATCGCCCGCTATGGCGTGGAGGAGTTTGTCTCCGACAACGTGGTGATCCTGCGCAACGTGCTCGAGGGTGAGCGCCGCCGCCGCACGGTGGAGATCCTCAAGCTGCGCGGCACCACCCATATGAAGGGGGAGTTTCCCTTCACGATGGGTGCCCATGGCATCAGCATCTTCCCGCTGGGGGCGATGCGTCTCACGCAGCGCAGTTCGAATGTGCGCGTCAGCTCTGGTGTGCCGCGGCTCGATGAGATGTGCGGGGGCGGCTTCTTCAAAGATTCGATCATCCTGGCCACCGGCGCCACCGGTACCGGCAAGACGCTGCTGGTGAGCAAGTTCGTGGAGAACGCCTGCGCCAACAAGGAGCGGGCGATCCTGTTCGCCTACGAGGAATCGCGGGCCCAGTTGCTGCGCAACGCCACCAGCTGGGGCATCGATTTTGAGCAGATGGAGCGCGATGGCCTGCTGAAAATCATCTGCGCCTACCCGGAATCCACCGGTCTGGAAGACCATCTGCAGATCATCAAGACCGAGATCAGCCAGTTCAAGCCCTCGCGCATGGCGATCGATTCGCTCTCGGCCCTGGCCCGTGGCGTCAGCCACAACGCCTTCCGCCAGTTCGTGATCGGCGTCACCGGTTATGCCAAGCAGGAGGAGATCGCCGGCTTCTTCACGAACACCTCCGAGGAGTTCATGGGCAGTCATTCGATCACCGACTCTCACATCTCCACCATCACCGACACGATCCTGCTGCTGCAGTACGTGGAGATCCGCGGCGAGATGGCCCGCGCCCTCAACGTGTTCAAGATGCGCGGCTCCTGGCACGACAAGGGCATCCGCGAGTTCGTGATCACCAGCAACGGGCCGGAGATCAAGGATTCCTTCTCCAACTTCGAGCGGATCATCAGCGGGGTGCCCCACCGCATCAACACCGACGAACGCAGCGAGCTCTCGCGGATCGTGCAGGGCGTCACCAGCGAGGACCGGCTCTGACGGTCTCAGCCGGCGTTGAGGGCACTCACCTCAGGGTGGCGCCGCTCCGCTTCGATGCGCAGTTCGTCCTCGTCGGCCTGCTCCAGCGGCAGGTCGAACCAGAAGGTGGTGCCCACCCCCAGCTCGCTGGCCATGCGCACGCTGGTGCCGTGCTTGTCGAGGATGCCGCGAACGATCGAGAGGCCCAGGCCGGTTCCCACCTCGGTGTGCACCGCGTTCTCCACGCGGTAGAAGCGCTCGAAGATGCGCTCCTGGTCTTCGCGTGAGATGCCGGACCCCGTGTCGGCGATCTCCACCCGCAGCCGCGGCAGCGGCGCCGTGAGGGTGCAGGTGGGGTTGGCGGGGTTCGGGGCGGTGCTCGGGTCGAGCTGGCAGGTGTCGGGCCAGGGGTAGGCCCGCAGGGCCAGGCGGCCGCCGCTGGCCGTGAACTTGAGGCCATTGCCCACCAGGTTGTCGAACACCTGCAGGAGCAGGTCCCAGTTGCCGCGCACCCGCGGGAGCTGCTCATCAACGTCAAGCATCAGCTCAACGCCCTTGTCGTCGGCATTGAGGCGGTAATTGCGCAGGGTCTGCTCCATGGCGGGCCGCAGCTCCACCGGCTCCATGCTCCAGATCCGATCGCTCTCGAGGCGTGAGAGGTCGAGCACGTCGTTGACGAGCCGCGTGAGGCGATCTGTTTCGTCGTTGGCGATCGCCAGGAATTCGCGCTTGTCCTCTTCGCTGAGCTGATCGCCGAGATCGTGGAGGGTTTCCACGTAGCTCTTGATGTTGAACAGCGGTGTGCGCAGCTCGTGGGAGACGTTGCTGATGAACCTGCTCTGGGCGGCGTTCAGCTCCACCTCGCGCGTCAGGTCCTGCACCGTCACAGCGATGCCCTTGAGGGTTTCGCCGCTGGCATCCCGCACCGACTGCAGCACGATCCGCAACGTGCGGGCCGGTTCGCCGAAGCTGATGCGCACATCGCTGCTGTCCTTCTCGCCGCTGAGCAGGGTCTCGAGCGGCGCCTGCAGCTCAATGCTGATCTCCTCCGGCAGCTCGTCGGCCAGGGCCGTGCCCTCCAGCTTGCGCCCCTCCCAGCGGAACAGCCGCCGGGCGGTGGGGTTCACCAGCACCACCTGGCCCTCGGCATCGAGCAGCAGCGCCCCATCGGCCATGGTGGCGATCAGCGATTGCTGCTTCACCTGGGCGGCGGTGAGCTCCTCGATGTTGGCGGCTTTGTAGACCTCCAGCTGGGAGGCCATGGTGTTGAAGCCCTGCAGCAGCTCCCCCAGTTCGCCGCCCACCGGCAGGGCGATGCGGGCCTCGAAGTTGCCGCCGGCGATCGAACGCACGCCCCGCAGCAGCTCCTTCACCGGGCGGGTGATCGTGAGGGCGTTGAACACTGCCCCGAGGATCACCAGCACCCAGATCGAGATGAACACCGCCACGGTGACCTCGCGGCTGAGGGCGGCGCTGGCCAGGGCGGCCTCGTTGGGGTTGATTCCCAGGGCCAGCACGCCCAGGGTGCGATCGCCGCTCACCAGCGGCACGAACACATCGGTGACCTGGCCGTCCGGGGTGAGGTGCTGGCGGATCAGCGGGTTCTGGGGGCGGCGGGCCAGATCGGCCGGCAGC
>CAIZNP010000046.1 GCA_903934375.1 uncultured Synechococcaceae cyanobacterium | reverse complement strand
GCGGCGAGGCCGCGGGCCAGTTCACGGCCATCGAGGCTGAGCACCCTCACCGGTTCCCGCCGCTCGAAGCACCCCTCCACGCTGCGCACTCCGGCCGCCAGCAGGGAGGCGCCGCGCCCGAGCAGGGCCTGCTCAGCGCCGGCATCCACGCTGATGCTGCCCTTGGGCAGCAGGGCATGGGCCAGCCAGCCCTTGCGACTGCTCAGGGGCTGACTGCTGGCGCGGAACAGGGTGCCGCGGGATTCCCCAGCCAGCAGCGCCTCCAGCACCGCCGGGTCGCGTCCGTCGGCCAGACGCATCGTGATGCCGCTGGCGGTGGCGATGCGTGCGGCGGCCAGCTTGGTGGTCATGCCACCGGTGCCCCAGCGGCCGCCGCCCCTGGCGGCGCCGCTGAGAGCCTCCAGCTCGGCCGGACCCTCCACCACCGCGATCGGGCGGGCATTGGCATCGCTGCGTGGATCGCCGCTGTAGAGGCTGTCGATGTCGGTGAGCAGCACCAGCTCATCGGCGCCCACCGCTTCGGCCACAAGGGCGGAGAGGGTGTCGTTGTCGCCGAAGCGCAGTTCGTCGGTGGCGAGGGTGTCGTTCTCGTTGATCACCGGCGTCACGCCCCAGGCCAGCAGTTGCTCAAGGGTGCGGCAGGCGTTCTGGTAGCGCCGCCGGGAGGCAAGATCGCCGCGGGTTAGCAGCACCTGGGCCACGCAGCGGCCGCGGCGGGCGAAGGCCTGGTCGTACAGGGTCATCAGCCTGCCCTGCCCCACGGCGGCGGCGGCCTGCAGGGCTTCAAGTTCGGCGGGGCGGTCGTTGCGGCCGAGGGCATGGCAGCCCAGGCCAACGGCGCCGCTGGTGACCAGCACCACCGGCTCACCTCGCTGCCATAGCCCGCAGAGGCTGGCGGCCAGATCATCGATCACCTGCTCGGTGCTGCGGCCCTCACGGCCCCGCAGCAGGCTGGTGCCCACCTTGATCACCCGGCGCATCGGCATCGCGGTTCAGGCCAGCGGGGCGCCAGCCAGGCGGGCCAGCTGAACCTCCAGCTTCTGCCAGCGGTCGTGGCGGCAGGGCCGTCCCTCGGCGTTCACCGGCTTCACCAGCACGGTGTAAAGGCCAAGGCGGTTGCCGGCCAACACATCGGTGAACACGCGATCACCCACGATCGCCACCTCGCCGGCGGGCATCGCCAGCTCCTCCAGCACGCGCCGCAGCGGTGCCCGCCGCGGTTTGCCGGCGCTGGTGGTGAAGGTCACGCCGAGCTGCTCGGCCACGGCGCCGATGCGGCTGCGGGAGGGGTTGTTGCTGAATAAGTGCAGCGGCATGCGCTGCTGGGCCTGGCGCAGCCAGTGCTCCACGCTCTGTGGCATGTGGTTGCCATGGCGCGGAAGCAGCGTGCGATCCACATCCAGCACCAGGGCCCGGATCCGCCGCTCGAGCAGTTGGTCCAGGGGAAGCTCCGCCAGGGTGCCGGGGGCCACCCAGTCGGGCTGCAGCAGCTGCGGAAGCGAGCGGGGGAGCAAGGGGCTGGCCGGGGGAAGAGGCTGAGGAGGGATATGGACGTGTTGGGGCCGGATCAGTCTGGCT
>CAIZNP010000045.1 GCA_903934375.1 uncultured Synechococcaceae cyanobacterium | reverse complement strand
GGTGTCTGCGGCGTCCTGGGCGGCGGCGACTAACTCCAGGCTGCGCTGCTCATCCCGCTGGAACACCAGCACCGAGAGGGGCGGCAGGCACAGGTCGAGCGAGTGCTCGTAGCCGTGGATGCCCCACTGGTCGGTGAACTTTCCGCCCAGGTTGCCCAGGTTGCTGCCGCCGTAGCGCTCGGCATCGGTGTTGAACACCTCGGTGTAGAAGCCGTCCATCGGCACGCCCACGCGGTAGTGGGAGTGGCTCTGGGGGGTGAAGTTGGCCACGATCACCAGCCAGCGGCCGGTGGTGCTCTCGCGGCGCATGAACGAAATCACCGAGTGGCGATTGTCGTTGCAGTCGATCCACTGGAAGCCGAACTGGTCGAAATCGTCGCGCCAGAGGGCGGGCTCGGCCTTGTAAAACGTGTTGAGGTCGTCCACCAGGCGCTGCAGGCCCAGGTGCGGCTCGTACTGGAGCAGGCCCCACTCCAGATCCCCCCAGACATTCCATTCGCCCCGCTGGCCGAATTCCATGCCCATGAAGATCGTTTTCTTGCCTGGGTGAGTCCACATGTAGGCCAACAGGGCCCGTACGTTGGCGAACTTCTGCCAGTCGTCCCCCGGCATCTTGTGCAGCAGGTTGCTCTTGCCGTGCACCACCTCGTCGTGGCTGAGGGCGAGCATGAAATTCTCGGTGTAGGCGTACCAGATCGAGAACGTCACGTTGTTCTGGTGGAACTGGCGGAACCACGGATCAAGCTCGAAGTAATCGAGCATGTCGTGCATCCAACCCATGTTCCATTTCAGGTTGAAGCCCAGGCCGCCGCTGCTGGTGGGTTGGGTGACCATCGGCCAGGTGGTGGATTCCTCGGCGATGGAAAGGGCTCCGGGGAAGTGCTGGAACAGCACGTGATTGGCCTGCTGCAGGAAGTGAACCGCCTCGGTGTTCTCACGGCCGCCGTGCTCGTTGGCGATCCACTCGCCGTCGGGGCGCAGGTAGTCGCGGTAGAGCATCGAGGCCACCGCGTCGACGCGGATGCCATCGATGTGGAAGTGCTCGAACCAGTACACCAGGTTCGCCACCAGGAAGTTGCGAACTTCGTTGCGGCTGTAGTTGAAGATCAGCGTGCCCCATTCCTTGTGCTCACCGATGCGCGGATCGGCGTGCTCATACAGGTGGGCACCATCGAAGAAGGCCAGGCCATGGGCGTCCTTGGGGAAATGGCCGGGCACCCAGTCGAGGATCACGCCGATGCCTTCGGCGTGGCAGCGATCCACGAAGGCGCGGAACTCATCCGGTGTGCCAAAGCGGCTGGTGGGGGCGTACCAGCCGGTCACCTGGTAGCCCCAGGAGCCGTCGAACGGGTGCTCCGAGAGGGGCATCAGCTCGATGTGGGTGAAGCCGCGGGCCTTCACGTAGGGGATCACCCGATCCGCCAGTTCCGGGTAGGTGAGCAGGCGGGCGCCGGGCTTGAGGTCGGCCGCCGGCACGGGCGGACGCGGGGTACCGTCCGGCTCGATGTAGGGCTGATCGGCGCTGGCATGCATCCAGCTGCCCAGGTGCATCTCATAGACAGAGATCGGCTGATCCAGCGGGTTGCGGCTGTCGCGCTCCTGCATCCAGGCGCCGTCGGCCCATTGGTAGCCGGCCAGGGGCTCGACGATCGAGCCGTTGTTGGGGCGCACCTCGTGGCGGAAGCCATAGGGGTCGGCCTTCTGGTAGCAGTGGCCGGCCTGGGTGCGGACTTCGTACTTGTAGATCTCACCGGGCTTCATGCCGGGGATGAACAGCTCCCAGCCGCCGCCCAGGCGGGACTGCATCGGATGGTGGCGTCCGTCCCAGCTGTTGAAGTTGCCCAGCACCGAAACGCTGCGGGCATTGGGGGCCCACAGGCAGAACATCACGCCAGCCACACCGTTGCGGGTGGTGACATGCGCACCCATCCGCTCCCAGATGTGGTGGTGGTTGCCCTCGGCGAACAGATGGCGATCGAGCTCGCCCATCCACTCCTCGCGGAAGGCCCAGGGGTCGTGGGCCACGTGCTCGACGCCGCCGCGCAGCACATGCACCTGGTAGCCGCTGCCTGGATCGGCGGTCAGTTCGCTCTCGAAGATCCAGGGGTGGTTGGGGGTCGCCATGGGGATGGCGTTGCCCCCGGTCATCAGTTCAACCCGCTCGGCCTCGGGCATCCACACCCGCACCACCCAGTTGCCGTTCTCCAGAGGCTGTGGCCCGAGCACGGCGAAGGGGTGGTCGTGCCGGCATTCCGCCAGGCGCTGGGCGTCGTCCACCATCCAGTCGAGCTGAGCCAGCACAGATTCGAGCGCAAAGCGTGGCTCGGAGCCTAACCGGCTTTCCTGAGGCCCCTGTCCGGATCGACACAGCAGATCCGGTGCAGCAGATCCGGCTCAGCGTGCCGGTCGTGGCGCGGCGGGCTCAGCGGGGAAGTCAACCCCGGTCACCTGGTTGTTCGCATCCAGGATTACGAACAGGTTGTCGCTGAGGCGGTTGAATTGCACGTTCACCAGCACCAGGTGGGAATCGGGGGTGTTTTCGGCTTCCACCACCCGGCCCAGCTGCTGGAACAGCCCCGTGAATCGCTGCAGGTTCAGCCACTTGGCCTGAAGGGCCTGGGGGGTGATCTCCTTCTGGAACTGGGGGCTGAGGAAGCTGTGGGCGCTAATGAAGTTGCCGGTGCTCAGCGCCCGCACGAACTGCTCGGCCACCTTGCTCGTCGGGTCGTCGGCCCGGTCGATGTAATAGCGGGTGATCTGCCCCTTGCTGTTGAGCACGATGAACACCACCCGCACGCCAGCGCTGGTGGTCAGCTCCGCTTCCACCGTGCTGGTGTCGATGCCGCTGCGCACGCTCAGAAGCTGATAGCTGAGCAGCTTCGGCTGGCTGCGCATCGTGGCCTGCACCATCGAGGGGCTGGTGATGGCCTTCAGCTCATCGGAGAACTGGGCGTAGCGGGCGTTGGCATCGCCCCGCTGCAACGCCTGGATGATGCGCTCGGCGGCTGCGCGCGCCTGCTCCACCGTCAGGGCGCTGCCGCTGGCGGGGGCTGCCGAGCCTCCCTGGGCCAGGGCAGCACCGCTGAGCGCGGGCACCAGAGGCTGGACCGTGGCACCGATCAGCAGTGCAGCTGCCAGGCTCAGACTGGTGCGGACGGGGCTCAGGCGGCGCGGCATTCGTAGCGATGCTTTGGCCGGCTCAGTTTGCCCCAACCATCGGCTCCATGCAGAGGCTGGCTTCCGCCAGCTCCAGCTGCACGCTGATCACCCGATGTGCATGACTCGTGCCGCCCTGGGGCGGGGCCCCGCTGCCGGGGTTCACGGCGATCTGGGGCCAGGCCGCCAGACCGATGGACACGCGCAGTCGCTCGCCAGGCGCCAGGCTCGCCAGCAGCGGTTGCAGTCGCACCTGCCGCGGCTGCTGCTGCCGGCAGCCTTCCCCCAGGAAGCGAGCCACGCCGGTGCTGAGCTGATGCGCCTCGCCGCTGGGTGTCACACGCGCGAGGGCGACACACAGGTCGAAGCCCGGTTGATCCGCCGCAGCACTGATCGTGAGCACCGGCTGACCCAGCAGTTCCTGGGTGGTGGTGGCCGGTGGGCCGTTGAAGCAGGCCACATCGCAGCGGGCGTCGAGATCAGCACGCTCAGCAGAACCGGCATCAAGGCCCAGATGGCCGCCACGGCCCGGCAGGGGGCGCCAGGGATCGTGCACCAGCACCACGGCGCCACCCCCCTCTCCTCCTGTGCGGAGCTCCCCCTCCGTGGCATCGACCGCGGCTAGGCCGCTGCTGACCAGCCCCCAGCGCTGACCGCTCGCCAGCAGGGGGGAGCGCGCCCGCCACTGCCCACTCACCTGATCCTCCAGCAGCTGCGCCGGCGGCCGGTTGTTGTTGTCTGCCTGTCTGCCTGAAGGGGCAGCCGCGCCGCGTTCCGGCTTGAGGTGGCGGTCGAAGAAGGCCAGCTGCAGGCGATCGATGCCGCCGTTCCAGCGCAGGTGGCTCCAGGCGCCGATCCGCAGCACCGGTTCGCCGCCAGCGGAGCGGGCACGCTGCCAGAGGTCGAGCACGCCAAGCAGATGGGGGTCGTGCCAGCCCCCTACCAGCAGCATCGGCCGAGTCCAGAGGGCGGCAGGCGGCTCATGCAACGTCCAGCCTTCGGCCACCGCTGGATCGCTCTGCAGCCAGCCCGCCACCATGCCCTCCGGGTCGTGGCGCTGCAGGAGCAGCAGACCATCGTTGAGGAAGGTGCCGGTGTCGAGGCTGCGGCGGATCTCGTGCCAGCCCTGGCCATCGCCGCGCTGGCGGCAGCCCTGCGCCGCCAGCTGCAGGCCCCAGGCAAGGCCCAGCGCCCACCAGTGGCAGCCGCCCTGGCTGGCCCAGTGCAATCGCTCATCCAGGCCAGCCATGGCCGGGGCCAGGGCATCGGGCAGCTGCTCGGGGTCGTCGCTCAGCAGCTGGGTGAGGCCCTGATACGAGAAGCCGTAGCTGCCCACGCGGCCGTTGCACCAGCTCTGGCGACGCAGCCAGGCGAGGCTGGCGGCTCCATCGGCCGCCTCCTGGGCGAATCCGCCGAAGCGGCCACCCGAGTCGCCACGCCCGCGCACGTCCTGGATCAGCACGGCATAGCCATGGCCGGCATACCACGCCGGATGGGCGTAGGTGATGGTGGAGGCGATCGCCCGGCCGTAGGGCTGGCGCATCAGCAGGGCGGGCCAGGGGCCGCCTTCGGCGGGGCGCCAGAGTCGGCCGACGAGGTGGGTGCCGTCGGCGGCGCAGATCTGGACGTCGTCGCTGCGGATCGGTCCGCTCAACGCACGTCCGGGCAGTAGAGGCCCACCACGTAGGTGGAGAGGATTTCAGCTTCGGTGGGGCTGAGGGCCTGGCGCGCGGCGATCTGGCTCACGGCCTGTGGCGAGGTGTAAGACAGCCCCTGCGCGTTGAGGCCCTTGAGTTCCGTGCAGAGGGCGCGCGCCTTCTGTGGGTTCTGCTTCACGGATTCGAGCAGGCTCGACTGGGCCGCGGCCGGGGCGGCGGACAGGCCGCACAGAACCGCGCCGAGCAGGGCGGCCGTCAGGCCGAAGGAGCGGTGGCGAAACAGTGTCACGGCGGGCATGGCCCGGGGATCTCTCCATTTCAGAGCTGTGGCGGTCTCGCCGCAGGGCCGCCGGGGTCAGTTCCCCGAGCGACCGGATGCCTCGCGCCGCTGCTGGTCCTGGGCCCGCCCGATCCAGTGGCGTACCCAGCTGGCATCGATGCGAGGTGGCGCTGGGCCTGTGAGCGAGCGCTCCAGCCGCCCCAGCTGGGTCAGCAGCTGCTGAGGAGAGGCCTGGGCCAGGCCGCGGCAGCTGGCGATACCCGCGTAGAGCAGCAGGGCTGCCTCCACGGGAGAAAGGCCAAGCTGGGCCACCAGTTGCGCCTGGCCGCGCAGTTTGATCAGCTGCCGCTCCAGGGCCAGGCCGCGGCTGGCAAGCCTGCGCAGATCGGCATCACGCAGCCCTGCGAGATCCGCCCATGTCTGAATCCCGGCCTCCTGGAGCACCGCCTGTTCGCGGGAGAAGTGGCGTGGCAGCGGGTACGGGGATGACAACGGCTGAGGGCTCGCCAGCTCAGGGGAGCACCGTCACTGTGCCCGCTCTGAGGCTGCGGCTGGCCTCGGCCAGGATCACCGGTCGGTCGACTCCAGGGGCCACCGCCTCGACCCTGCGCAGGCGGACGTGGACCTCGCCGTTGTCACCCTTGCGGCCGCTGCCGCGCAGGTTGCGCGCCACCTGCTCCACCGTGGGCCGGTAGGCCTCCTCCGGCAGATCAGCGGGCGCGGCGGCGATCACCAGGTCCGAGCCGTTGTCGAAGACCAACGGAACGCTCACAGCTCCCTCCACCACGTCCCGGGGCGCGTAGCTCACGGCGAAGGCCAGGCAGGAGAGGCTCAGCAACACGGTGAAGCTGCTGACTCCCACGAGGCGGAAGCGGATCCCCCAGCGCAGCAGGAAGGCCAGCACGGTGATCAGCAGCAGCGCTGCCCCGGCAATTCCCAGCCAGGTGCCGGCCGAGAGCAGCAGGGGATCAGCGCGCATGGGGGTCGGGAGAGCCGTTTGACACCCTTATATTGCGGCCTCAACAGCCGCTGAGAGCCACGGTCCCGCCGAGCCGCCGACCCAGCCGCCGACTGAGACGTGCTCTGGGGCCGACGTTTCCCCTGGCGGCTCTGGCCATCACCGCCAGCCTGATTGGCGGCGGGGCAATGTGGTGGGGACTCGACCGTGCGGGTGGCCTGCTCTATGAGCGCCTGCGCCCCAGGTTGGAGCAGCAGGTCGGCCGGGTGATGGGCCATCCGCTTGAGCTGGGCCCCTACACCGGCTTGCGCCCCTGGGGCCTCAGCGCCGGTGCGAGCCGCTTCCGACCGGCTGCGGACAATCCCTCCTCGATCGAAGCCGCCGCTGTGGTGGTGGGATTCGATCCCCTGCGCAGCCTGCTGCAGCAGGCCTGGGTGCTTCAGATTCACGTCCGCGATGCGCGCGTGCAGCTGCGTCGCAACAGCCGTGGCGCTTACTGGCAGCTCGGCAGGCTCCCCCCCGGCGCTGAGCCGCCGCGGCTCGGCCTGCGGATTCTTCTGCAGGGCCCGGCTCGCCTGACCCTGCACCCCGCCACCGGACGACCGATCCAGCTGCAGGTGGAGGGGCAAACCAACCTGCACCTGCGCCGGCGCGAGCTGCAGCTGGCCGGGTTGGCGCGGCCAGATCAGGGCGGCAGCCTGCGATTCGGTCTTCAGGCCAACTGGCATCAGCAGCACTGGCAGCTGCAGCTCGATTCCAGGGCACTGCCGCTTCAACCGCTGCTGCCGCTCCTGCCGGCGGCGGCACAGCAGCAGCTGGTGGGCCAGCTGCAGGGAACCGTGCAGGGCCAGCTGAGGCTCCGTCAGGGCGATGGCTGCCAGGGGAAGCTCTGGATCAGAGGCGCCCGCTGGCGCTCCCCCCTTCTGCCGGCTCCATTGGAGGGCCCCGTGCTGCCGCTGCGATGCAGCGAGCGCCAGCTGCGGCTGGATCCGGCTGCTCTGGCCATGGGGCCCTGGCGGGGCCGTGTGAGCGGTTCCTACAACCTGGCTGCTCCCTGGGCCGGTGCCCTGGATCTGCGCCTGCAGGCGCGCGAGAGCGGCCGTGGCCATCGCCTCGCGGCGCGCCTGAAGGGCCCGTGGCGCCGTCCGACAGTCGATCTACAAGGCAGCATTCTTGGGCTGCGTCTGCCCGGCCAGCCGCCGCTGCCCCTGCTGCTGAAGGGCCAGCTCGGCCTGCAGTTTCAGCCCCGCGCCCAGGTGCAGCTGAACCGGATGGTGCTGCGCCGTGGTGATTCCAGCCTCAGCGCCAGCGGCTCCCTCTGGCCGCGCCTGGATCTTCGCAGCCGCAACGCGACGCTAGGCCCGCAGTTGCTGCGGCCCCTGCTGCCGTTGCTGGGGCCTGATCCACGCCTGGCCACGCAGTGGCATCTGCATGGCCGTGTGGGGCGCCCCCTTCTCGATGTCGTCCTCCAGCAGGGGGGGCATCCGCTGCTCGGGCCTGTGCAAGCCCAGCTGCGCTGGCAGCCTGGCTTGCTGGAGCTTCGGCGGCTGCAGGCGCCGGAGCTCACCGCCTCGGGGCGGTTGCCCTACCGCAACCTGCCAGCGGGGGGGATCCAGCCTGGTCTCCTTGCGTTGGATCTGGATCTACGCAGGTATCGCCTCGATCGCCTCAGCACCCTGGTTGGTTCCCGCCTGCGCGGCCAGCTCACGGCGTGGGGGGAGATCCGTGGACCGCTGAAGGCCCTCGTCCCTGATCTTCAACTGTTGGTGCAGCGCCCTGGCGTGGGCCCGCTGCAGCTTGAGGAAACCTGGCAGGGACAGTTGCTCGGCACATCCACCGGTGGAGCTGATCTCAGCCTGCAACCCCAGGCGCCGGCGGCACCGGGTGAGCTGCTGGCCCGGCTGGATCGGCGCTGGCTACCGCAGACCGTGCGGCTGCAGCGGGAGGCAGGCGAGCTGGCCTTCACCGGCAGCCCCCGCCGCTATCTCTGGCAGGCCCGGGCCTTCCCTCTCGATGGGTTGCGCTTCGCCTTAGGCGCCCGTGGCCTGTTTCAGCCCCTGCAGGGCCTGCTCACAGGCCAGGGGCAGCTTGATCTGCAGCCTCTTGCAATCGCCGGTCGCGTGGCCGTGCAGCAGCCGCAGCTGCTCGGTCTGCCGGGGCGGACGCTCCAGGCCAGTGGCTGGTTCCGGAATCGTCGCTACGCCATGGAGGGCAGCTGGTTGGCCGAACGCGGCGGCCAGGTGGACATCCGCTTGCGCGGGCAACAGAGCGGTGAGATCTGGAGTCGCTTCGTGGGGCGTGGCCTGGAGCCGGTGCTGCTGGATCAGCTGCAGCTCGCATGGGCCCGCTGGCGCGGTGATCGCCTGCCTGCTGCCGGTCGGGCCAGTGATCTGGGCCTCCTGGCGATCGACACCCTCGGGCGCAGCCTCAACGATCAGCTCGCGACCCTGCTGGAGGTGCGGCGCCAGCGGGCTGCTGCCCAAGCCGCGGCTGCGAGTAACCGACGGGAGGCCGCCGCTGATCTCGACGGACGCTTCGATGCCGAGCTCACGCTTGTGGGCCCTCGGCTCGACCGCCTCTCCCTCGATTTCGCTGCCCGCGGTCATCTCTGGTGGCGCGAGGAGGGCCGAGACCGGCCGCTCACGATCGCTGCCCCGCTCACGGCGCGGCTGCAGGGGCCGCTCTGGCTGGGTCGCGGCAGCTTCAGCCTGCAGAACCTGCCTCTGGCCTTGATGGCCCTGCTCACGCCGGTCCCGCAGGGCCTGCGGGGAAGCCTTTCGGCCGATGGGCGCTACAGCCTGGGGGGACGCCGCACCCTGCCGCAGGTCAGCGCCCAGCTCAGCCTGCAGGACGCGGCCCTGAGTGATCAGCCTCTGGCGCTGGAGCGGGGGAGTGTGGCCCTCCGGGAGGACGGCCTTGACCTCGATCTCTCCCTGCGCGGTGCCGCGGCGGCCAACAGCGTTGATCTGCGCGGGCGCATCCCGCTCCAACCGGCGCAGGATGGCCTCGAACTGCGCCTGGCCACCCGCGGCGACGGACTGCGCCTGCTTGCGGTGCTCGCGGGCCCGGGCCTGCAATGGCAGCAGGGCAGCGCCGATCTGCAGCTGCTTGTGCGCGGCTCCCTGCTGGAACCAGTGGCCAACGGCTTCCTGCGCTTCCGCGAGGGCGTGCTGCAGCTCGCGGGCCAGACCCTGCGCGATCTCGAGGCCACGCTGCTGTTTGATTTCCGTGAACTCGAACTGCAGCAGTTCAGCGCCCGGGTGGGCCAACGCGGCGAGATCACTGGGTCTGGTCAGCTGGCTCTGCTCGCCCAGGCCGGCGATGAGCCCCGGCTGCTGCGACTGCAGCTGCGTCAGGCTCCCTTCCGTCTGTCGCGCATGAGCGCGCAGGCGGATGGCGAGCTGCTGGTGAGCGGCTCCCTGCAGCGGCCTGTGCTGGGGGGGCAGCTGAGTCTGAGTCGCGGCTCGATCAACGTGCAACCCGGTCAGCTGGCCACGGAGGCGACCGCAACCCGGCCGGTCACGGTGAGGCAGCTGCTGGAGGAGCGCTGGGATTTCAGCCGACCGCTGGTGGTGATGGGCCAGCAGATGGAGAGCTCAGCCAGTCAGGACCTGCGCGAGGCCATGCCCAACCTGCCGTTCCTCACGCTGAGCAATCTGCGGCTGCGGCTCGGCCCGGACCTGCGGGTGAGCGTGCCGAATGTGCTCAATTTCAACAGTGGTGGTCTGCTCACTCTCAACGGACCGCTCGACCCCTCCATCCGGGCCAGTGGGGTGGTGCGTCTCCTCCAGGGCCGTCTGGGCCTGTTCACCACCAATTTCAGCCTCGACCCCGACGCTGCCAACGTGGCGGTGTTCACCCCCAGCCTCGGCCTGATCCCCTATCTGGACATCGCCTTGCGCACGCGGGTGTCCGACACCCCTGGGCTTGGTGCCGGCGCCACCGCTGATCGCTCGACCATCTACGACTGGAACGCCGCCACGGCGCCGGCGAATTCGATCGATCAACTGCGGCTGGTGAAGGTGCGGCTGGAGGCTTCTGGTCCTGCCGATCGCCTGGCCGAGAACATCCGCCTCACCAGCTCACCGCCGCTGCCGCCGGAACGGCTGGTGGCGTTGATCGGTGGAAACTCGCTGGTGGGCCTGGTGGGTGGCAACGCCGGGGCGGCCCTGGCCACCGTGCTGGGGCAGTCGCTGCTCTCGCCCCTGGTGGGTGGTCTCAGTGATGCGTTTGGTCAGCGGATCAGCTTCGCTCTCTACCCCACCTATTTCGCGCCCGCTGAGGCCCTGGCCACGGAGAACCGCTCCCGCCGCCTCCCCTCCCAGCTCGTGCTCGGCTCCGAGATCGGCCTGGATCTGAGCGAGCGCTTCAACTTCTCGGTGCTGGCGGCCCCCAACCGCAGCGACATCCCGCCCCAGCTCACCCTGCGCTATCAGGCCAGCGATCGCATCGGTGTTCAGACCTCGGTGGACACGGAGGGCCGCTGGCAGAGCCAGCTGCAGCTGTTCTTCCGCTTCTGAGCGTCCGGGGCCTCGCGCCCACGACCTCTTCCCATGACCTCTTCCCATGGCCTCCTCCCATGGCCTCCTGCCGATGGCCTCCCGCTGAGCGCTCCTGGTCGCGGTGCATCGCCAGGTAGCAGCGGCTGCATTGCACTCTCCAAGGGTGGTACCAGATCCAG
>CAIZNP010000044.1 GCA_903934375.1 uncultured Synechococcaceae cyanobacterium | reverse complement strand
TGCCTCTGCATGCGGTGGCTCTGTCTGCGGCGCTGCTGCTGCTCTGGCAGGCCTGGCGGCTGGCGGATGCTCTGGGGGTGGTGTGGCTGTTCCGCTCGATCCGGTTCACCCACATGCTCGGCCAGGCGCGAGATCAGGAGCTGAGGGAGCGGGTGCGCCAGCTGTCTCGGCGCCTGCTCACGCTCGAGCGGGAATCACCGGCCACGGAGCTCTTGCTGGTGGGGCACAGCTCCGGTTCGTTCGTGATGGCGATGCTGGCGGCGGAGCTGCGGCGTCAGCCGGAGTGGCCGCAGCTGGCGCCGCGGCTGCGGTTGCTGAGCCTTGGTCAGAACCTGGCCAACCTTGGTGTGCATGGCGGTGCTGATCAATTTCGTCGGGATCTGATCGAGCTGGCGGCAGAGCCTCGCCCGGCCTGGCTGGATGTCACCTCCCGCGACGACTACCTTTGTTTCGCCGGCGTGGATCCCTACCGCAGTTGCGGGCTGCAGCTGCCGCAGGGTGCTCCCTATCCGGAGTTGCGCCTGATAGAGCTGGCCCGGCCGCGAGGCATTGCCGGCTGGTGGCAGCTGATGGGCTGCCAGTTCGATCTGCATTTCGATTACCTGCGCAGCCTCAGCGGGCCTGGCGCGCAGTTCAACTGGTGGGCGCTGCTGCTGGAGCCGGGTCATGGCTGAGCCAGCTAAGCCACCGGCGTATCCGCACCCTGAGCCCTACACGGCCAACGTGCTGCTGCGGCTCTGGCGGGGTTCGCGCTCCTGGTTCGGGCTGTTGAACGAATGGGATTTCCGCGTGCCTCTCGGTCGGACGGATGTGATGGGCCGGGCGCTGTTCCTGGTGAGTGATCCGCCGCTGGTGCGTCAGGTGCTGGTGGATCAGGTGGATCGCTTTCCCAAGCACCCGTTCACCCTGTGGCTGCTGGAGCCGCTGATCGGCCGCGGCATCTTCTCGGTGAATGGCGCGGAATGGGCGCGTCAGCGGCGGCTGCTGGACCAGGCCTTTCAGGTGGCCCAGTTGCGCCAGGTGCTCCCCGAGATGCAGGGTGCTGTTCAGGTGTTGTTGCAGCGCCTGGAGCGTGCCGGTGAGAGCGCGGTGGATTTCGAGGCGGAAATGACGCTCGTCACCGCCGACGTGATCATGCGCACGATCCTGAGTCGGCCCCTGGAGGCGGCTGAGGCGGCCGAGATTCTGAGCGCGTTTCAGCGTTACCAGCACCGTGCCGGCCGGGCGCTGGTTTTGCGGCTGCTGCAACTGCCTGGGGCGCTGTTCCATCGCTATTTGGGCCGCCATGCGGGCACGATCCGCGGCTGGATCGCAGCGGTGATCGAGGAACGCCAGGCGCTTGCGGCCACCGCCCAGCCGCCGCGCGATCTGCTGCAGGCGCTGCTAGAGGCCCAGGATCCCGAAACCGGTAGCCGCTTCAGTGCCGAAGAGCTGGTGGATCAGGTGTGCACGCTGTTTCTGGCGGGTCATGAAACCTCCGCCAGCGCTCTGGGCATGGCTTGCTATCTGCTGGCGCAGTTCCCCGAGGCTCAGGAGCGGTTGCGTTTGGAGGTTCAGGAGGCTCTGGCGGGGCAGGAGCGCCGGCTGGAGTTCGATGATCTGCGCCGCTTGCCATACGGCACGGCGTTGTTCAACGAAACGCTGCGGCTGTATCCACCGCTGAGCTTCTTTATCCGTGAAGCAACGGCTGATGGGGCACTGGGGCAGAGCCGCTGCCCGATGGGGGCCCTTCTGGCGGTTTCACCCTGGGTGATTCAGCGCCATGAGCAGCACTGGAGCGACCCCAACGCTTTCCGGCCGGAGCGCTTCCTGGCCGGGAGCGCCACGGCGGAGGAGCGGGCCTGGGCCCGGGATGCCTGGCTGCCCTTCGGGCTGGGGCCGCGCAAGTGCCCCGGTGCTGCCTTCGCGCTGCAGGAGGCTTTGCTGGTGCTGGCGGAGCTGGTGCGACGCCATCGGCTGCTGCCGGATCCGGGGCACACGCCCGATCTGGTGGGCCGGCTGACGCTGCGCTCACGCAACGGCATCCGATTGCGGTTGGAGCGGTTGTCTAGAAGTTGACCACCAGCCGTCCGCCGAGGCGTGCCTGGCCGGCGTCGAGCAGTTGGCCCATGTCGAGCAGGCCAGCAGCGTTGCCAACGTAGAGATCGAACTGAACGGTTTTACTGGCCAGCCAGCGCAGGGCGAGGGTGGCATTGCTCTGGCTGATGTCGCTGCCCACAAGGTTGGCCTCGGGGATGAGCTGAAAGCTGCGGCCGAGCTGGATGTTGGCGCCGAGGCCGATGGCCCAGGGCGTGCCCACGCCACTCCAGGCGAGCTTTGGATTGACGTGCAAGGCGAGGTTGGGGCTGGCCTCCCAGGTGGAGATGGATTCGGCGAACACGTAACCCTGGCCACTGCCGGGTGAGTATTCGCGGCCGAGGCTGATGCGGCCGCCAACCCAGATGGGGAAGCCGCGCAGGGGGCTGAGGATGGTGGCCTTGCCACCGAAGCGCCATTGGGGTGCGCCGTTGTTGGTGTAGGTGTCGGCGAGTGGTGTGGTCTGGGGAACGTTGTTGAAGACCCCGCCCTTGAACAGATCGAGCTGGAGGATGTTGGAGATCGAATAGCCCGCATACCCGAACACATTGCCGCTGCTGTCGGCATTGGCCCAGAGCTGGGTGGTGCCGTTGGGCGGCACCAGGGCGGTGTTCACGGTGAGCCCGCCGCTGGCGAGGGAGCGCCGCCGTGGGCTGAGGGGTGGTTGGGGGGTGTCGGGAGCGGCCGGTGTGTACACGAAGCGTGCGAAGTAGCCGAGGCGATTGCTGGAGGGCAGGGCCAGCAGGGCGGTGGCGGGCGTGGCACCCCAGCCGTTGGTGAGGGTGCCCTCAAGGGCGATGCGTGGGTTGAGGGCCCAGTTGAGGCCGGCGGTGAGGATCGGCACGCGGCTGAAAACCAGATCACCGTTGAAGCTGTTGCTGCCGGGGCCGAGCGGCATCAGGGCGGAGCTGAACAGGGTGAGGTGGCGGCTGGGTTGCCAGCTGATGCCGCCACTCACGAACACGTTGTTGCCATAGAAGCTGCCGGCTCCGCCCTGGCCGGCACCCTGGCTGGCGGGCAGGACGCTGACGCCTGGGCTGAAGCTGAACTGCCACTGCGGGGCGGCCTGCCAGGTGATGGGCAGGGCGATGGAGCCCACGAGGTTGCGGGTGTAAACGCGGCTGCCGGAGTTGTTGAAGATGTTGGGGCTGGCGCTGTCGTTGCCTTTGCAGGAGAAGCTGTCGCAGCCGCCGCTGCCCACGTTCCAGGCCTCGAGGGAGCCGGCGAGGCCGAGCTTCCAGGCCTTGGTGTTGAGCAGCTGCCACTGCAGGGCGGCGCCGTAGCTCTCCCAGAAGTTGGCCGGCTGGCTGGCCCTGCTGGGGATCGGTGCGTAGAGGGGGTCGTCGGCGTTGGCGT
This sequence comes from uncultured Synechococcaceae cyanobacterium, assembly GCA_903934375.1. Classification (GTDB taxonomy): domain Bacteria; phylum Cyanobacteriota; class Cyanobacteriia; order PCC-6307; family Cyanobiaceae; genus Vulcanococcus. The sequence goes on along the minus strand of CAIZNP010000044.1, from coordinate 357 downwards.
AGAAGCCGGAGAGCTGCAGCTGATCGGTGAGTCCAGCATCAAGGCGAACGGCGTAGTTCTGGTTGCCGGAGCCGCCGGCGGAGCCGCCGCTGAAGGGAGAGAGGGTGTAGCCGCTGATCTGCCCCTGCTGCTCAGAGAGCTGGTTGGCGGTGGGAACAGCGGGGCCGAGACGAAGCAGCGGGGGGTAGTCGGCTGCAGAAGGCTCGAGGGTGTTGAGCAGAGCTTCTGCTTCGGCGGGGCTGCTGGGGGGCTGGGGGCGGCCGGGCGCACCGGCTGCAGGCGTGGCGCTTTCCGGGGGTGGTGGCAGCAGCGATTGCTCGGATGGAGCCAGGGGTTGCCAGTTCAAGTTGCCGGCAG
>CAIZNP010000043.1 GCA_903934375.1 uncultured Synechococcaceae cyanobacterium | reverse complement strand
GCAGCAGCTGGCGGCGCAGTGGTGGTGAACGGCGGCCAAGGGCGTAGAGGGCATCGGCGCTGGCCGCCTGAGCTGGGAAGCGTTGCAGCAGTTGCCGCCACAGGCTCTCGGCCTCGCCGGCATGGCCGCTGGCTTCGGCAGCCAGGGCCGCCTGCTTCAGGGTTACTGCAGCCAGGGGGTCAGGTCCCCAGGCCTGCCCGCGCAGCAGGCGGGTGCGTTGCAGATCGGTTGTGCGATCCCGCGCACTGAGCAGCAGGGCGGCGTCGCGGCGTCGTTGCGGATCGACGCTCCAGTGGCGGCTGCGCTCCAGCTCGGCTGCGGGGCTGGCCGGGGTGAGGGGCGGAGCGAGGTGCAACAACAGCCCGCGACCGGCGGCCAGGAGTGCCCCGCTGGCCATGCAGGTGAGGCCGATCAGCAGCGGGCCGAACGTCCCGGCGGACGGGCGGTTGGTCGGGCTCGGCAGCGGCACGGATCCTGGGCGGATGCTGGCATTCTTGAGGAGCTCGTGGTCCCGGGCCACGGAGCGTCAGCCCTGCCCCCCCGTTGCCATTGCTGCGATCGCTGCCCACTCTCCCGGCCCTGCCTGCGGAGCTCACCGTGCTGCCGGGCTGGCGGCAGCGGCGACGGCTGCTGCAGGTGTGGGCGTTCGCTGGCGCCGTGATGCTGTTGCGTCCGCTCTGGCCTGTTCGCCTGCTGCCTGGCTGGTTGGTGGGGGCGTTGCTGCTGTGGGCCGTGCTGGAGCTCGTTCTTTTTTGCTGGCGGCCGCGGCGCTGGCGCTGAGCGGGGTGCGCCAAGCCCTTCCCCTTAGCGTGACGCCACTCTTGCTGTTCTTTTGCGATGGCTGAGCTGGTCCGCCACCCTCTCGGCGCACCGCTGGCGCTGGGTTCGGCCGGGTTCGGCACCGACGGCATCCGCGGTCGGGTGGGCCAGCTGATCACGCCTGCCCTGGCGCTGCAGCTTGGCTTCTGGTGCGGCCGCGAGCTGCCGCAGGGTGGTTCGATCGTGTTGGGCATGGACTCGCGCAGCAGCGGGCCGATGCTTGTGGCGGCGCTGACGGCGGGACTCACCGCCGCCGGCCGCGAGGTGCTCGACATCGGCCTCTGCCCTACCCCCGCCGTCCCCGGTGCGATCCGTCAGCTGGGGGCCAGCGGCGGCTTGATGGTGTCCGCCAGCCACAACCCTCCATACGACAACGGCATCAAGGTGTTTGGTGCCTGCGGCGCCAAGCTGGGCCGGCAGCAGCAGTCCGCGATCGAGGCCGGGTTGTACGGGGAGGTGCTGGTGGCCGATGGCTTCCGCGCGGATGGGCGTCTGCAGGCGCGCCCGGATCTGTTGGGGGACTACCAGCAGCGGCTGCTGGAGAGCGTCGGCGCGATCCGCCTGGACGGCTGCCGTATCGTGCTGGATCTGTGCTGGGGCTCCGCCACGAGCTGCGGGGAGGCTGTCTTCCGCGCCCTTGGCGCCGAGGTGCACGTGCTGCATGGCAGTCCTGATGGCAGCCGCATCAACCAGGGTTGCGGCAGCACCCATCTGGAGCCGCTGCGCGCTGCCGTACTGGAGCACGGCGCTGCCATGGGTTTCGCCTTCGATGGCGACGCCGATCGGATGCTGGCGGTGGATGGCCGCGGCCGGATCGTCGACGGTGATCAGGTGCTCTACCTCTGGGGCCAGGCGCTGATGGCCGCCGGATCGCTGCCGCAGAACCGCCTGGTGGCCACGGTGATGAGCAATCTCGGCTTTGAGAGGGCCTGGCAGGCCCGCGGTGGTGTGCTGGAGCGCACTGCCGTGGGTGATCAGTATGTGCATGCCGCCATGGAAGAGCTGGGGGCGGCCCTGGGCGGTGAGCAGTCGGGGCACATCCTTTCGGCTCGTCATGGCATGAGCGGTGATGGCTTGCTCACGGCACTTCAGGTGGCCTCCCTGATCCAGGTGAGCGGCGGCTCCCTGGCCGACTGGCTGGATGGCAGCTTCCACCCCTATCCCCAGAAGCTGGTGAATGTCACGGTCCCGGACCGCGCCCGCCGCAGCGGCTGGCAGAGCTGTGAGCCCCTCTCGGATGCCGTTGCCGCAGCCGAGGCCGCCATGGCTGGCAGTGGCCGTGTGCTGGTGCGGGCCAGCGGTACCGAGCCGCTGCTGCGGGTCATGGTGGAGGCCGCCGACGCGGGCGACGTGGAGCACTGGAGCTCACACCTGGCTCAGCTGGCTGATCAGCACCTCAACGCGGCCTGAGCCGCCAGGCTGAGGGCGCCGGCACAGGCATCACCCGCAGCTGCCTGCAGCTGCGCACCGGGGCAGTGCCGCTCCACCGCTCTGGCAAAGGAGCCCTGCAGCGTGCCGAGATGCTCCAGCGCGCCTCCCACGCCGCAGACCGTCGGTTGCGCCAGGCCCAGGCTGAGGCTCACCCCAGCCACCATCTGCGCCAGCGCCTCGGCGGAGCGCTCGATCACTGCCCTGGCCTGGGGATCCCCTGCGGCCGCGGCGGCATCCAGCAGCGGTGCCAGCTGGGCGAAACCGGCCGGTGCAAACCCATCCGCCACCACCGCCGCCTTCACCTGCTGCGGCGTCTCCGCCGCCAGGGCTTGCCAGAGGGCGGCCCGCAGCGGGGTTTCTGCCAGGCGGCCGTCGGCCATCTGCACGCTCAGGGCCAGTCCGTCGCGGCCAATGTCCATCGCCGATCCGGCCCCATCCAGCAGCCAGCCCCAGCCGCCGCAGCGGTGGGTGCGGCCGCTGGCATCGCGGCCGAGGGCGATGCAGCCGGTGCCGCTGATCACCAGCACGCCGGGCTGCTCACCGAACGCCCCCAGCAGGGCGGTGTGCTCATCGCCGCAGACGTCCGCTTGCGGCTGCTTGAGCCCGAGGGTTTCGGCGGTCAGGGCCAGGCCGCGTTGCTGCACCGCTGTGCCGGCCTCGATGCCACTGGCGCCCACCGCCGCCGCTGCCAGGGGCTGATGGCCTGGTAGGCCCGCCGCGGCCAGCGCGGCCGTGAAGCTGCTGCGCAGGGCGGTCTTGAAGCGCTGCTCACCGGCAGGGGCCGCCAGGTGGCTCACGCCGCTTCCCTCACCCTCCGCCAGGGGTGTCCAGCTACCGGGGGCCGTGAGCAGGGCCAGCCGGCAGGTGGTGTGGGTCTGCCCGGCGTCGAAGCCGGCGAGCAGAGGCTGCTGCAGCGGCGGCTGCAACGGCTGGTGCAGCTGTTGGTGCTGTGGGGCTGCTTCGGCCATGCAGGCAATGCCTCAGTCCGCCCGGCTGGCGCTGAGAGTGGCCAGGCAGAACCAGCCGCTCATCTGCACCTCGGGGCGGAAGAAGATGGTGTCGGTTGCACCCTGCACGCACAGGCCGGCGATGGCCGCCACCGCCGCCAGGGCCGGCAGGGCCCAGGCCGATTCCCCTTTGAGCTGCGCGAGCCCGGTGCGGACGCTGGCCAGCAGCAGCCCCAGCCCTGCCAGCAGTCCCGGCACACCGCTCTCCACGAGCAGCTCCAATGGCACGGAGTAGGCGCTGAGGGCGTTGAACTTCGGTTGCTGGTACAGCGGATAGATCAGGTTGAAGGCACTGTTGCCGGGGCCGATCCCAAGCCAGGGGCGGTCCTGGATCATCTCGATCGCCGCCAGCCAGACGTTGATGCGGAAGTTGTTGGAGCTGTCCTGACGGCCGGCCACCAGGCTCATCACGCGGATGCGCAACGGCTCGATCTGGGTGACGGCCACGACAAGCAGGGCGACGCCGGCGGCGATCAGCAGCACAGGAAACAGGCGTCGCCACAGGGGCGGCCAGCTGCGGGTCTGGCGCAGCACCAGCAGCAGCACCAGGCTGCCCAGGGCCGCCAACATGCCCAGCCAGCCGCCGCGGCTGTAGCTCAGGAACAGGGACGCGCCACCCAGCACCAGGGCGGCGGCGGCGAACAGCCGCTGTGGCCAGGAACGCCAGCGCAGCAGTGCCACTGCGGCGATCGGCAGGATCGGGATCAGATAGCCCGCCAGCAGGTTGGGGTTCTCCAGCGGGCCGTAGACGCGGATCGTGCCGTCGGCCACGGAATTGGGATCGGCCCAGCGCGCCAGCTCACCGGTGTCGCCGTAGAGCTGGCGGATGGCGATCACGGCGCTGGCCAGTTCCCCCGCCAGCAGAGCGGCCACGATCCGGTCCCACCATTGCGGCGCTGCCTCCAGCAGCTGGCGCATCAGCGCGTAGACGCCCAGGTAACTCACCAGTTTGAGCAGGCCCTTGAAGGCCGCCAGTGGCACCGGCGAGAAGCCGGTGGCCAGCACGGCCACCGCCAGCATCACCAGCAGCCAGGCGCTGATCGGTCGGATCGGCCCGGCCGCGGTGCGCAGGCTCCAGAGCAGCCAGAGCAGGCCCGCCGCCAGGATCAGCAGGCTGAGGCCGCCGCGGGTCACGAGCGGCAGGCCGGCCATCAGGGCGCAGAGCACCAGGCCGGCAAGCAGGCTGAGGCGTCGGCTGAGCGGGCCAGGCTCGCCGGTGGCCAGTAGCCCCTGCCAGCGCAGCAACCAGGGGGTGGTGGAAGCCGGAGCCGGAGTCATTGGGATGGAGGGGCGGCCGGCGCGGCTGCCGGGGCGGTGGCCGGATTATCGGCGGCTTCCAGCCATTCCTCCAGGGTCTGCAGCGTTGGCAGGGGAGCGCTGTTGCGTTCGTAGAGCACCCGATACACGGGCAGGCTCTGGCTGAGCACGAAGGTTTCGCGTTCGGTGGGCAGCGGCAGCGGATTGTCCCGGCGCCAGGGCTGCTGGTCGCCGGCGGGTCGCTCGAAGCAGCCGCTGGCCTCGCACAGGGCCACCATCGGTTCGATCACCGCCAGCACATCGCTCTGCAGGAACAGCTGGCGGCCGGTGGCAAGGGCCGCAGCAATCGCCAACAGCAGTGCTGGCTGCAGCACCCGCCGCTTGTGGTGCTTTTTCTTGAACCAGGGATCCGGGAACTGGATCGACACCAGCTCCAGTTGCTCCGCCGGCAGGGCGGTCAGCCAGGCTTCAAGGCTGATGTTGGCGTTGCAGAACAGCACGCGCAGATTGCCCAGCCCCAGGCCGCGGCGCTCCTCCTCGGCGGCAGCGACCAGGGCGCGGCGGATCTCCACCCCGAGGTGGTTGCGCTGGGGTTGCAGCGGTGCCAGAGCCAGCAGGAAGCGCCCGCGTGCGCAGCCGATATCCAGGTGGATCGGCAGCGCGGGATCAGCGAACAGCGCAGCCGGCGGTGGCAGTTCCAGCGGCAGCTGGAAGAAGCGGCTGAGGGGATTGACGTGTTGGCGCACCATCGCGGACTCAGATGGCGGGGTTGTTGGGCACCAGGAAGCCCCAGCTGGCGGTGTAGCCGTGCAGGTGGCTGGCACCGCCCACCGGGCCGATCTCCCCGTTGCAGAAGGCCCCCGCCACCGGCACGGCCGGGAACGGATCGCGGCAGGCCTGCACATCGCCGTCTGGCTGGCCGTAGAGGCCTTCACCGCGCCCGAGGCAGGCGAACAGCAGCGCAGCCAGTGGTTCCGGTTCGCGCTGCCGCTGTTGCTCCAGCAGCTGGCGTTGCTCCTGGCGCGAGGCCGCGGCATCGCGCAGCTGGAACTGAACCTGCTGACCCACCCGCAGCCGCTCGCCCACGGCCACCGAGCCTGTGCGCGGGTCCACGCCGATCAGGTTGCGCACCAGGAAGGCTGAACCCTCCTGCAGTTCAGCTCCGAGCTGAAAGTTGCTCTTGGCCACCCCGAGGAAGAGCGAGTGGCGCACCAGGTCCCTCTCCTCTGGGTTCAGGGTGTCGAGAATTGCCTGCAGACAGGCCACTGGTGTGCCCTGCAGGTCGGGACTGCTGATCTGTTGGACCACATTCCGTTCAGCCCGCTCGATCTCGAACACAGGCCCGATCGGTCGACAGCCCTGGGCTACGACCGGATCGATGCGCCAGGGCCCGGCGATCAGGCAGCCGATCGCGCCCTCGACCACCTGATCGTCGAACAGGAGCGAGCCATGGCTGGCGCTGTGCTGGCCGGCGATGCCCCCGACCTTCACGGTGTTGGGGTAGGCGTAGTCGAGCCCGCTGATCAGGTCGTTGATCGAGGGGCAGCCGGGGTCCACCAGCAGCAGCATGGAGTGGCTCTGCAGCGGATCGCCACCCACCCAGTCAATCCACTGCTGGCTGGGGCCATCCAGGTCGGGAAGCCGGCCCGGTTCAAGCCGGAAGGGCTGCAGGGTGCAGCCCGGCAGGCTGATCAGTGTGAGGCTGATGCCTGGCTGACTCTCCAGTTCATGGGGGGTTCCATCAGGATCGGTGCCGACCACGCCGCCAGAGGCGCAGCCGAGCCAGTGGCGCGCTGGAACCGCCTGCCGCAGCAGCGGCAGCAGCCGCTGCAGGTCGCTGGCGTAGGCGGTGGAGCAGAACACCAGGGCCAGATCCGCCCCGGCGCCGTTGCTGCCCCTGGGCAGGCCGCAGCGGCGCAGTTCGGCCGCCAGTTCGGCCACGGCGCCCTCGAGCGAGGGATTGCGGCTGAGGGCCGTGCAGCAGAGGGCCTGCTCCGGCCTGCGGGGCTTCAGCAGGCCGCTCAGCGCTGGGGGAAGCGAAGGGCGCCAGACCATCGGCGGACCCTACAGCCCCTGCGTGCACCGGACCCGCGGATAATGACGGCTTGCCGACCCCCCTGTTGCGTGCCGGACCTGCTGCTCTATCGCACTCTCGTCTGGCTCGACTACCGTCTGGCGGCCCTGTTCGCGGTTGGTCTGCCACTGGTCCTGCTCATCTGGGCATCCGTGCGTCAGGAGCGGGCCCTGCAGCGTTTGCTCGGCATCTACTGGAAGGTGGCCAGCCTGCTGCTGATTGCCGTGCTGTTGCTCACGGACAATCGACCCCTGGGGTATGTGGTGGCGGTTCTGGCCCAGCTGCTGGTGGTGGTCAGCCTCTGGTTCTGGGTGGATCTCAATGAGGAGCTGGCTGACCTCCCCCCCTGGCGGCCCTTGCCCTTCGTGGTGCGGTCCTGGCGCTGGGGGTTGAGCGTGTTCGGCTTGCTCGGTGCTGGCCTCAGCTCCCTGGCCCTCAGCTGCCTTGGCGGCTCTCTCAGCCGTCCACTCTGCCGGGCCTGGCTGGAGGCTCCCGATGATCTGCACGGCGGCTTTGCCCGCGTGTTCGGCTTCCTGTTCGGTGGCACCTGGACCGGAGCCATCGCCGCCTTTGTGGGCTACGTGGCCCTGGTGGCCTACGTGGTGGGCCTGCTGCAGTGGCTGCTGGTGCGCCTTCCCCGCCAGGGACGCGTGGCCGGCGGGTTCTGAGCCACCGGGATCGATCGATGGCCATGCCCGTTGCAGACCTGTTGGCTGCTCTTGAGACGATCAGCCGTGAGCACCCTGATCGTGTGCTGCGACTGCGCGGTGAGCTCCCGGGGGAGGAGGGGAATCCGGAAGCCTTCGAGCTGCTGATCTTCCGCGGCTTCTCCAGCAGCGTCAGCCATCCAACCGCCTTTGATCCGGATCAGCCGGCACTGCCGGCTGACGCCCGCATCGAGGGCGCCGAGCTGTTGCAGGGGCCCCTCATCCCAGGCGCCGAGCGCCTTCTGGCAGGCCCGGCTGCGGCGCAGCGGTTTCTTGAGGCCGCGGCCTGGTCCTGATCCGGGCCCTCAGGAACGGCTGCAGAGCTCCTGCCAGTGGGGACAGATCCGGTTCAGGGCTTCCCGATGGCCGAGCAGCTGTGAGGGGCTGGCGAGTTCGAAATCCTCAAACACGAAACCCGGTGCCACGGTGCAGCTCACCAGGTTCCAGGGGGCGTCGCCGGCCGGTTCCGCTGCGAACCAGCGGCCGGCCGGCACCACATGCTGCGGTGTGTCCCCGGCCGCCAGATCGAGCCCAAGGCGGCTGGTGCGTGTCTGGCCGTCAGGCGAGAGCTCGTGGATCAGCAGCGGCCCGCCGGCGTGATGGTGCCAGGCTTCGTCAGAGTGGATCCGGTGCCAGGCGGAACGCTCCCCGGCGGCCAGCAGGAACAGGATGGCCGTACTCGCCGGGCGCGAGCCTCGCGCCGTGGCCACCTGGAGGCTGGCGCGGTAGGTCTCGCGGTAGTGGCCGCCCTCCGGATGGGCCTCCAGGGCGAACTGCGCGATCAGCGCCTCGGCGCTCAGGTGCTGCGAGGCGATTGCCATCGGCTTCAGCCCAGCACGGCCACGCAGCGGCCACAGAGGCTGGGATGGGCGCTGTGCTGGCCGATGTCGGTTTCATAGTGCCAGCAGCGCTCGCACTTCTGGCCTTCGGCCCGGGCGATGCGCACGGTGACACCGCCGTCGCTCGTTTCGCTGAGCACCTCCGCCGGCGTCTCGCCCCCCCGCTGCAGGGCTGACACCAGCAGCCAGTCGGCCAGGTTGTCGACGCTGGGGTGCGCTGATCCCTCGAGCCATTCGATGGCTGCCGCGATGGCCTCGGCGCCCTCGGCCAGCTCCAGTTGAACCTGTGCCTCAAGCGAGGCGCCGATCCCCTGCCCCTGCGGATGCGTGACCCCCGCTTGTTGCTTGCGGCAGCTCTCCAGCTGGCGGTTCACCAGGCTGCGCAGGTCGAGGATCCTCTCCATCGGCTGCTCCAGTTCGGCCCGGCGCCAGGCATCGGGGGCTGAGGGCCAGCCGCGTTCGAACACCGAGGCCTCCGCCACCGGGTAGGGCAGGTTCTGCCAGATGTCCTCGGCCATGTGGCAGAGCACCGGCGCGATCAGGCCGGCCAGGCGCTCCACCACCAGGGCCAGCACCGTCTGGCAGCTGCGGCGGCGGAATTCGGCTGCGCCGCTCACGTAGAGGCGGTCCTTGGCGATGTCGAGGTAGACGTTGGAGAGATCCACCACGCAGAAGTTCTGCAGGGCCTGGAAGAAGCGGTAGAACTCGAAGCGCTCGAAGTCGCCCGTCACGCTGTCGATCAAGGCGGCGGTGCGCTGCAGCATCCACTGGTCCAGCAGCGGCAGATCGGTGTAGGCGATGGCATCGCCGCCCTCGCTCACCGGCCGCGGATCGAAGTCGTGCAGGTTGCCCAGCAGATAGCGAGCGGTGTTGCGCACCTTGCGGTAAACGTCCGCCAGCTGCTTGACGATGCCTGGCCCGAGCGGCACATCGGCGGAGTAATCCACCGAGCTCACCCACAGCCGCAGCACATCAGCGCCGTAGGCCGGCTCCTGCTTTTCGTTCCTGCCGCCCTCCACCAGCACCGCCGGATCGACGACGTTGCCCAGGGATTTGCTCATCTTGCGGCCCTTCTCATCGAGGGTGAAGCCGTGGGTGAGCACCCGTTTGTAGGGGGCGTGGCCGTTGACGGCCACCGAGGTGAGCAGGCTGCTCTGGAACCAGCCGCGGTGCTGATCGCTGCCTTCCAGATAAAGATCGGCGGGGTACTGCAGGCCGGGGCGGCCCTCCGCTGCTGCCAGTCCCCCCAGGACGCCGGCCCAGGAGGAGCCGGAGTCGAACCACACGTCCATCGTGTCGGTGCCCTTGCGCCACTGCGCGGCATCAGCGGCGTAGGGCTCCGGCAGCAGCCCGGCCTCATCGCGCTGCCACCACACATCGGCACCGTGCTCGGCGATCAGGGCCTGGATGTGGGAGAGGGTGGCCTCATTGAGCAGCACCTTGCCGCTGTCGCGGTGATAGAAGACGGGGATCGGTACGCCCCAGGTGCGCTGGCGGCTGATGCACCAATCGCCCCGCTCGCTCACCATCGCCTCGATGCGGTTGCGGCCGCTTGAGGGCAGCCACTCCACCGCCGCGATCGCTTCGAGTGCCGCGGTACGGAAGCCTTCCACTGAGGCGAACCACTGCTCGGTGGCGCGGAAGATCGTCGGTTTCTTGGTGCGCCAGTCGTAGGGGTAGCGGTGCTCATAACGCTCCTGCTTCAGCAGCAGGCCTGTGTCTGCCAACGCCGCGACGATCGTGGGGTTGGCGTCCTTCAGCACATTGGTGCCGGCGAACGGTCCGGCTTCGCTGGTGAGGTTGCCTGCTGCATCCACCGGGCAGAGCACCGGCAGCCCGTACTTCTTGCCGGTGTTGAAGTCGTCCACGCCGTGGCCGGGGGCGGTGTGCACCAGGCCCGTGCCGGCTTCGGTGGTGATGTAATCGCCGCCGATCACCACCGGGCTGGTGCGCTCCAGCAGCGGGTGGCGATAGCTGATTCCCTCGAGGGCGGCACCTTTCACGCTGAGGAGCGGCGTGAGCGTGAGGCCGAGGCTGGTTTCCAGGCTCTCGCGCAGCTCGGCGGCCACCACCAGATGGCTGGCGGCCGGCACCGGAGTTTCGCCGCGCGCTGCCACCGCACAGATGGCGTAGTCGAGGCGCTCGTTAACGGACACCGCCAGGTTGGCCGGCAGGGTCCAGGGGGTGGTGGTCCAGATCGCCACTGCCAGGCCACCCGCTCCGGTGGCGGCCTCGGGGCTGAGGCCGGCGTCGCTCAGTTGCTGGGCCAGGGCCTCAGGCAGCGCAACGGCAGGGAAGGCGACGGTGAGGCTTGGGGAGGTGTGACCATCCGGGTATTCGAGCTCGGCTTCGGCCAGGGCCGTGCGGGAGCTGGGGCTCCAGTGCACGGGTTTGAGACCCCGGTAGATGTGACCGGCCAGCACCATGGCGCCGAACACGCCGATCTGGGCGGCCTCGTAGCTGGGCTGCAGGGTGAGGTAGGGCTGGTCCCAGTCGGCCCAGATGCCCCAGCGGCGGAAGCCCGCCTTCTGGCCGTCCACTTGTTCGAGGGCATAGGCGTGGGCTTTCTGGCGCAAGCTCATGGAGGTGAGCTCGGCCCGCTCGCTGCTGCTCAGGCCCTGCAGCACCTTGAGCTCGATCGGCAGGCCGTGGCAGTCCCAGCCCGGCACGAACCGCGCCCGCTTGCCCTGCAGCAGGGCGGTCTTGTTGATGATGTCCTTGAGGATCTTGTTGAGCGCGTGGCCCACATGCAGGGCCCCGTTCGCATACGGGGGGCCGTCATGCAGGGTGAAGCGCTCGCCAGGGTTCTCCTGGCTCAGGCGTTCGTAGAGCTGGCGCTCGGCCCAGAAGGCCTGGATTTCGGGTTCACGCACCTTGGCGTTGGCCCGCATGTTGAACGGCGTCTGCAGCAGGTTGAGCGTGTCCTTGTAGGAAATCTGGCCCGCGTCGGACTGGCCCGCTGTGGGAGTTGTCTCGGGCGCAGAGCTGGCGGTCACGTCGCCACAGGGCAGCAAGGGGCGATTATCCCGCCTCGCCGCTGGCGGCTTCGATCAGGGCATCGATCTCGGCGAAGGAGCTCACCTCCACGGTGTCGGTGCTGGAGGCGGTGGAGGGTTCCGTGGTTTCGGGCCGCACCCAGCGCTTGCCACTGCCGACTGTTTTGCTGCGGCCGCTGCCCCGCTGCAGGGCCGCCGTCAGGCTGGTCAGGCTCTCGTTCAGGGCGCCGGCGCCGCGGTTCAGGGTGGTCGTCAGCTCGTTGAAGCTCGTCTGCCAGCGCTCTAGCGAGCTGAGCCGCTGCTGCTCCTCTGGTGTGAGCTGGCGCCAGCGCAGCTGCATCACTTCGCCACCCAGCCGCCCGATCAGCAGGCCGCCGCAGAGCACGGCCAGCATCGGTGAGCCGCTGAGGCGATCGGCGCCGGTGACCAGCACCAGCCCCAGCAGCAGCAGCACCGCTCCCCAGACGGCATCGCGTGGCCGGCTCAGCTCCGGGCTGAGCAGCGGCAAGAGCATCACTGCCAGCCCGAGCGTCAGGGCGAGGCTTCCACTGAGGCTGGCGAGCATCGTGCCGGGCTGCGTTGACCCCATTCTGAGCGGCCCGTACAGTCGCGTAGTGCCCACCTGGCGGAATTGGTAGACGCGCTGGGTTTAGGTTCCAGTGGCTTCGGCTGTGGGGGTTCAAGTCCCCCGGTGGGCATTGATCCGGCGGGCATCGGCCAGGCAGGAATCCGTCTGGCAGGCATTTGCCTGGCATACATCCGCTTGGCAGACATCCGCCTGGTGAACATCCCGGCTGGAGATCAGCAGTGACTGTGGGCGAAGGGTGTCTGCGGTGCGGCTTCAGTTCCTAAGGTGGTGCGTCAAAGGTTCAGACGCGCTGCCCAGAGGATGATGCAAGCTCTGGCTCAGCCGATGGACACCGCGGGCGAGGGCCAGGAGCTTCGGGCCTCGGTGAGTGCCGTTCCCAAGCGGTATCTCGATCCGCCGGCGTCCTGGAATCCCACCGTGGGCCTGTTCCTGGGTGGTTACGCCCTGGCCCTGATCACGATCGCCGGTTGGTTCCTCTGGGGGTGGCCCCTGCCGCTGTTGCTGGCCTCCGGCTTTCTCGCGCTCCATCTGGAAGGCACCGTCATCCACGACGCCTGCCACAACGCCGCCCATCCCAGCCGCTTCTGGAACGCCGTGATGGGCCATGGAGCGGCACTGCTGCTGGGCTTCAGCTTCCCGGTGTTCACGCGGGTGCATCTGCAGCACCACGCCCATGTGAACGACCCGAAGCACGATCCCGATCACATTGTCAGCACCTTTGGTCCGCTCTGGTTGATCGCCCCGCGCTTCTTTTATCACGAATATTTCTTCTTCAATCGCCGCTTATGGCGCCGGTATGAACTGATCGAGTGGGGCATCGCCCGCGGCATCTTTTTCTGCATCGTGCTGGCCGGAGTTAAGTTTGGCTTCATTGATTTCATCTTCAACTGCTGGTTCGCGCCGGCGTTGATGGTGGGCGTGACCCTCGGTTTGTTCTTCGATTACCTGCCGCACCGGCCCTTCTCATCGCGCAACCGCTGGCACAATGCGCGCGTTTACCCCAGCAGGCTGATGAACTGGCTGATCATGGGTCAGAACTATCACCTGATTCATCACCTCTGGCCCTCAATCCCCTGGTTTGAATACCGGCCGGCCTATCACGCCACCAAGCCGATCCTGGATGCCAAGGGTTCACCACAACGGCTTGGCCTGTTCGAGAGCCGCAGCGATTTCAGTAATTTCGTCTACGACATCGTGCTCGGGGTGCGCAGCCACAAGCGTCGTCGCAGCAGGCTCAGGCCGATCGCCGGCCTGATGCCCAGTTTCCGGGCGCGCCGCCATGTGTTGGCCCTGCTGCATCGCACCGCGGTGTCGCCGACGCGCTGAGCTCAGCAGCTCGCTCAGTCGGCGCGTCCGTCGTCAAGCCGGCTTCAGTCGGCCAGGATCTTCGGCACACGGAAGAAGTCCCCCTCGCGCTGGGGCGCCTCATCAAGCAGCTGCTCGCGCACATCCGTGGGCACCACAACATCGGCGCGGGTCACGTTCACCACCTCAACGGCGCGGGTGGTCGGCGGAACTCCCTCGGTGTCCACCGCCTGGAGGTGATCCACGTAGTCGAGGATCCGCTCGAGCTGGGCGGTGTAGGTGGCGATCTTGTCCTCAGGCAGCTCCAGCCGGGCCAGCTGGGCCACCTTGCGGACGTCGTCGGCGCTGATGTTGCTCATGCTGCGAACTTAACCGGCCGGCTCCGCCAGAAAGCGCTCCAGGTCGGCCGCCAGGGCGGTGGCGGCCACCTCAAGGAAGCGGGCGCCGTGCTCGGCGGTGGCCAGCGAGGGGTCTGACCCCATGCGGCCATCGGGATGGCGGCGGCGGAAATCCTCCGGGCCGTGAATCGGGCCGGCCGGCGCTGGCTCCGGCAGCGGACGCTGCTTGGCCTCAAGGCTGGGTTCAAGTTGCAGCGTGATGGCGATCTCGCTGGGGGTGGCGTGGTGGCCCTCGCGATCGCCGTAGAGCTCGCGTGCCAGCCCGATTGCCTCGGGGGCCATGAACCAGTTGGCCAGCTTGCAGCGCAGGTCGGTGGCGTTAGGCAGGCCACGGGCGGCGGCGGTGCCATAGGCCTGGGCGAAGGCAGCCCTGGTGGTGGCGATGTTGCCGCCGTGGCCATTGATCACGTAGACGCGCTCGAAGCCGTGGCGGGCCAGCGACATCACGAGGTCGTGCATCACCGCCAGCAGAGTGGCCGGCTGCAGGCTCATGGTGCCCGCGAAGCCCAGGTGGTGTTCGGCCATGCCGAAGGCCTGGGTCGGCGTCACCAGAACACCCGTGCGGCGACCCACCTCCAGGGCCACGGCTTCGGCGGTGAGGGCATCCGTGCCGATGGCGCCGGTGGGGCCGTGCTGTTCGGTGGAGCCGAGGGGAACGATCACCCCCTTGCAGCGCTGCAGATAGGCATCGACCTCCGGCCAGCTGCGCAGCTGCAGGCGGATGGCCTCCGTGGAACCAACAGGGCCCGGGTGAGCGGCTGGGGAGCTTGTGGCAACCACGACGGCGGCGCAGCGTCAGGAACGCCCATCATCTCTAGGATTCAGGCCAGGTGGTTCCCGAGGGTGCCCCATGCTTCAGCGCAAGCTCTACCGCTTCCAGTGCGAGCAGCGACCGATCTGGGTGTTCCTGCGCGATCAGCAGCGCTGGATCGAGCAGGCGCTGGTGGTCGAACTGGAAGGTGATCTGGTCACCCTCCGCTACGACGCCGAGGAGGACGACGAGCTGCACAGCTGGGAGGAGTGCGTGCGGCTTGATTCAATCGGTGCGGTCAGCACCCGCCTGGCCTTCTTCAGCCGCAGTGCCGAGGCGGACGACATCGAGGTGACCGGCGAGTGCCCGGAATCCGAGCAGCTGCCCAGTCAGGGGTAGCCAGCCAGGGCTAGTGGGCGGTGCCGTTGCCGTCGTACTGGTCGGTGTCGTAGTAGCCGCCCTTGGTGCCGAAGAACAGGGTGGCCAGCACGAACAGGCCGCTGCCGCCAAGAAGCACGGTGGCGAGGGTGAAGCCGCTGGCAGCTGAAAGCATTGGCCTTGGGTGGGGTCGTTGCTTCAAGTCTGGCGGTCCTGGTGCGGATCGGCGCGGGATCGTCGTCAGCCTTGAACCGTTGTGTTGAGCTGTTGTGCTGATCGGTGCGTGATCACCATGATCGGCAGATGCCTGGCTCCGCCTGCCTGCCCCAATCCTTCTTCGCCCGCCCGGCTGAGGTGGTTGCCCCCGAGCTCATCGGCTGCCTGCTGGTGAAACGCCAAGCCGATGGCGATCTGCTTTGGGGCGTACTTGTGGAAACGGAGGCGTATTCCCAGGAGGAGCCGGCCTGCCACGGCTACCGCCGCCGCTCTCCCAGTAATGAAACCCTCTTTGGCGAGCCTGGGCGGTTTTATGTCTATGTGAGCTATGGCATTCACCACTGCGTGAACGTGGCGACGGATCGGGCCGAGTGGGCCAATGGCGTGCTGCTGCGCGCGGTCGCCATCCCCGGTGAGCCCGAGCGGGTGGCGGCGGGTCCGGCACTGCTGGCCCGTCGCTTTGGACTGGATCGCCGCCACGACGCTCTGCCGGCGCGCGCGCGCTGCGGGACCTGGCTGGCGCCGCGGCCGCCGTACTTGGAGGCGCTCGGCTCGAACGATCTGGTCCAGACCTCCCGGATCGGCATCAGCCAGGGGCAGGAGCTGCCCTGGCGCTGGTATCTGCGCCGCAGCCGCAGCGTGAGCCGTCGCGCCCCGGGTGATCGCACGCCGCCGCGGGCGGAGGCCTGGCCTCTGGTCGCCGGTTCCGGCGGCTTCTAGCCTGCAACCAGGAGACGCCCGCAGCCTTGAGCGACTGGACCCACCGCCACGTGCTCGATCTGGCGGCGTTCTCGCTCGACGATTACGCCACCGTGCTGGAGCTGGCCCAGCGCTTCCGCGCCATGCCCACCAGCGGCGCCCGCAAGCTGCCGGCCCTGCAGGGCCGCTTGGTGACCACCTTCTTCTTCGAACCCAGCACCCGCACCCGCAGCAGCTTTGAACTGGCGGCCCGGCGTCTCTCGGCCGATGTGCAGAGCTTCTCCCCCTCCTCCAGTTCCCTTAGCAAGGGCGAGAGCCTGCTCGACACCGTGCGCACCTACGTGGCGATGGGCGCCGAGCTGTTGGTGGTGCGTCACCGCTGCACGGGGGTGCCGGCACGCCTGGCCCGCGATCTGGAGGCCAGCGGTGAGCGGGTGGCGGTGCTCAACGGTGGCGATGGCCTGCATAGCCACCCCAGCCAGGGGCTGCTGGATCTGTTCACCCTGGCGCGCCACTTCGCGCCTGAGGCACCTGGCCCCGAGGCCCTGAATGGCCGGCGCATCGTGATCGTGGGCGACATCCTCCATTCGCGTGTGGCCCGCTCCAACCTCTGGGCCCTCACCGCCTGCGGGGCGGATGTGGTGCTGTGCGGCCCGCCGACGCTGTTGCCCGAAGCCTTTGCCGACTTCGTATCCGCGCCACCGCCCGGCCAGAACCGCGATCCGGTGGGGCAGCGCGGTCGCATCTCGGTGGAGCGCAACCTGGAGCGCGCCCTGCCCGGCGCTGATGCGGTGATGACCCTGCGCCTGCAGAAAGAGCGCATGCACCAGCACCTGCTCACCAGCCTGGAGAGCTATCACCGCCACTACGGCCTCACCCACCAGCGCCTGGAGCTGTGCGGCACTCCCGTGCCCGTGCTGCATCCGGGCCCCGTGAATCGAGGTGTGGAACTGAGTGGTGCCCTGCTTGATGACCCCAGCCGCTGCCTGGTGGAGGAGCAGGTGTGCAACGGCATCCCGATCCGGATGGCCCTGCTCTATCTGCTGGCGGCGGTCTGAACAGCGCTGGCAGAACTGGTAGCGCTGGCATCAGAGCAGTTTGAAGCCCTCCAGCAGCAGGCCGTAGCTGAAACCGATGCGGGCCATGTCCAGAAGTTGCAGTTGCAACGGATC
Source organism: uncultured Synechococcaceae cyanobacterium (assembly GCA_903934375.1). Lineage (GTDB taxonomy): Bacteria > Cyanobacteriota > Cyanobacteriia > PCC-6307 > Cyanobiaceae > Vulcanococcus. Next base: position 791 of record CAIZNP010000043.1, on the reverse strand, counting down.
CCCGCCTCGTCGGCGCAGCGGCCGCCGCAGCCGGATCGCCAGCTCGATGGCGATCACGCACAGCAGGGCCGCCAGTGGATCAAGCAGCGAGCGTGCACCGCTGAGGGCGCCAATCGCATTGCCAAGCACGAAGCAGCCCAGCAGCACGATCAGCAGCAGCGAGAGCCGCCTCCAGGGGTTCCCGGCCCAGCGTTCCAGGCGGGCCCAGCCTCCCCCGAGCGTCTGCTGCAGACGGGTGCGCTGCGGTGGGGCAAAGGGGGTCAGAGCGCTGTTGCAACCAGGCTGATGGCCCGAGTTCTACCTCAGGCGATCGCGCTTACCCAGCACAGGTGCTCAGCCGTCGCCGTCCTTCTTGCGGGAGCCCTTGCCCTCGAGCAGCTCCAGAAGCGCCTCCATCTGGGCCATCACGCCACGCACCTCACCCGCTTCGGGCAGCAGACCGTCGTCCATGACGCCCTGATGCATCTCACGCAGTTCCTGGCGGATGTATCGGAGGTGGCTCACCACCTGCTCACGCTTCGACTGCGACATGGAGTCGGATCGGAATCGGAATCAACCACCCCTTTTACCGCATCGCCCCCTAGCAGAGCGCGCCCCACCGCCACCGCATCGAAACCGATCAGGGCCGAGGAGGGTGCCGCTAGCAGCAGATCGGCCAGTCCGCCGAGTCACAGCAGGGTGCGGCGCCGGTGTGGCCCCTGCAAGCGGCGCAGGGGGTCATTTCTGGCCGAAACGGGCCTTGGCGTCTTCGTAGAAAGCAAGATCAATCGCCGCTCTGCCGCTCTCGCTCG
>CAIZNP010000042.1 GCA_903934375.1 uncultured Synechococcaceae cyanobacterium | reverse complement strand
TTACCCACTGCCATTGCCCTGCTCTCCGGCGGGCTGGACTCCGCCACTGCCGCAGCTCTGGCGATGGAGGCGGGTTATGCCGTGATTGGCCTCTCGTTTGATTACGGCCAGCGGCACCGGCGGGAACTGCTCGCGGCCAAGGGCTGGAGCGGGCGGATAAAACCAGCCGCATCCTCGATGTGAAGTACTTCCTGCTGCTGCCATTCCCCGATGAAGTGGGCGATGTGCTGGGATCCGGGTGGAAGGCGCCGCTGCTCTCCCAGGCCTGCTGCCAGCGGCTTTCGGTGCCGGCGGGGTCGTAGGTCTTGGGCAGGGCCGCTTCAGCAGCTGCAGGGGCGGTCACGGCCTCGGTCACGGCGGCAGGTGCAGGCAATCGGGCCATGCTCGCAAAAGGCCCGGGGATGGAGATGATGGAGGCCCATGCGCCGGCGCTGATCCTGGCTCCTGCCCCGCTCGATGCCTGCCGCCGCGCCCTGGCGCTGCTGCTCAGCTTCGGCGATTACGCCATCAACTACAGCCTGGCTTCTGGATCACCAATCCGATGGACAACGTGAGCATCTGCAGCGCCGTGAACCAGGCGATCTGGGAGGCCTTCCGGCAGCAGGACATTGAGATCCCCTTCCCGCAGCAGGTGGAGTACCAAATGGCCTGGCCCCCGCAGAGCCAGCAGCAGGAGCTGGGCCCGCACTGAGGACCCGCCCGCCGGCTCAGCCCCTGGCCAGCCGCTGCAGATAGCCCTCGCGGCTGCCGGCATTGATCCAGCCGGTGGCGATCGTCTTGCTGTGGCTGTGGTTCACCCGGCCGCGGTGGATGTGCGAGGGGCCAGCGGGAAAGATCACGAGCTTGCCCCGCTCGGCTTCCTCGTGGTGCCCCTGCCAGTGGAACTCAGTGCCGCCTTCGGGCAGGTCATGGCAGTAGAGGATCCAGGCCAGCACGCGATGCACCGGTTCGGTGGCCTCATCGCTGATGGTCCAGTCGCAGTGCCAGCGCTTGAAGCCTTCACCCGGGGCGTAGCGCTGCAGGTTGAAGATCGGGTTCACGAACAGCTGTTGCTCCGGGCAGCAGTCGCGGAAGAGCGGCCGCTCCTGCAGGTAGCGCTCCAGGCCGGCGCTCACCCCCCGCAGGATCACCTCCGCGAGGGCGAAGGCCTCGGGATCGGAGCGGTCGATCGCCACCAGGCTGATGTCGGTGGACAGCTTGGCGGGCTCCGGCGCGGTGCCGGGTTCGCCAGGCCGGCTGGCCGCTGCGGGGCCAAAGGCCACACCGGGCCTCTGCAGGTCGACGCGGCGCTCGAAGAAGGCCATCACGCCATCCGCCAGGGCCTCGAAGCCGGCGTTGCGGTAACGGGCGATCAGCTGCATGGCGCCGCCTCCCGCCAGGGCACTGCCACCAACGCCTCGAGGCTCTGCCAGCGGGAGCGATCCTCTACCACCCGCGCACTCAGACCCACCCGTTCGAGGGCCTGGGCGATCCGCTCGGTCTGCAGCACCGCGTCGGCGGGCCCCGTGGGCAGCACCAGCACCTGCTGCTCAGCCGGATCGGCCAGCAGCTGCAGCTCCAGATCCGCCAGTTCCCGCTCGAAGAACACACGGCGCATGCGGCCGGTGAGGGCCGGGCCGAGGGCGGCGGCGAAGGCCTCGAGGCCCTGGCGATCGCCGCTGCAGCCGCAGTTGAGGGCCAGCCAGATCAGCAGCTTGGCCCAGCTCTCGGCACTCCAGAGCGGCTCGAAGCTGGCGCGGTTGGCGCGCACCAGCTCGGCAATGGCGAAGTCCACCAGGGTGCCCTGCAGGCTGGCCGGGTCAGGAGATGGTGTGGTCATGGCTTCCATCCTCCCCACCGGCCGGCAGACTGCAAGCAGCTGCGCCCGCCTCTGCGATGGCCCTGGACTTCAACGATCCCGATCTGGAGTTCTCCGATCTGGTGTACGCCTACCAGAGCTGGGTGATGGCGGTGATCAACGATGAAAAGCTCGGCGGCGACAAGCTCCTCACCGACGACATCGCCGAGGACGCCCTCAACGCCATGCGCTTCCTGCCCGGCGAGGTGACCGCTGCGATCGAAACCAGCCTGGCCCGCGTCTACGACGTGGATCCCGACGAGCTCAGCAGCCTGCTGTTCCCCGAGGACTGAGCCAGAGCATTGAGCCAGCGGGCAGCCCAGTGCCTCAGGAGCGCGACCCCGATCAGATTCCTGATCAGCCCGCTGACCAGCCGTATGTGCTCGGCACCCACGGCGAGGAGCTGGAGCGGCTGCGTTTCCAGCATGAGCTGTGGCGGCCCCTGGCCGAAGCGGCCTGGGAGCGGGCGGACCTGAGGGTCGGCGAGCGAGTGCTCGACCTCGGCGCAGGCCCTGGCTTCGCGGCCATGGATCTGGCCCGCCGCGTCGGGCCGCAGGGGCAGGTGCTGGCCCTGGAGCACAGCCCTGCGTACGTGGCGGCCGGACGCAGGCTGGCGGCGGAGGCCGGCCTGGCACAGCTGGAGCTGCGTCAGCACGATCTGCTGCGGGATCCTTTGCCGCGCGAAGGCTTTGATCTGGCCTGGATGCGCTGGGTGGCGATGTTCCTGGCGGATCTGGAGCCGCTGCTGACGCAGCTGCCCCAGACCCTGCGCCCCGGCGGCCGCCTGGTGCTGCACGAATACGTGCACTGGGACAGCTTCGGCCTGCATCCCCACGGCATCGCCATCCACCGGTTCGGCCAGGTGGTGCAGCGGAGCTTCCGGCAGGCTGGCGGCGACCCGGATGTGAACCGGCGCCTGCCGTCGCTGCTGGCGGCACACGGGTTCCGCATCGACGCCCTCGATCCCCTGCCGGTGCTGGGCCGAGAGGGAAGCCGGGCGGCGCAGTGGATGGCGCGGTTCGTGAGGGTCTACGCCCACCAGCTGCAGGCGCAGGGCCTCTGGAGCGCAGCCGATCAAGCCGAAGCACTGGCGGAGATCGAGGCCGCCGCCGAAGATCCCGGCAGCTTCTGGATGGGACCCACGGTGCTGGAGCTGCGGGCGACACGATGGGCGCCCTGAGCGCTCGACTGCCCGTGCCCTGGACCACCGCCGACATCCCCGATCAGAACGGCCGCCTGGCCCTGATCACCGGCGCCAACAGCGGCCTCGGGCTCGAAACGGCACGGGCCCTGCTCGCCCGCGGCGCCACGGTGCTGCTGGCCTGCCGCAACCGGGAGCGGGCCGAGGCGGCTCAGCAGCAGCTTGAGGGGGAATGCACCCAGCCAGCGGCAGGGGCCAGCCCCGGAGCGCTCATGCCGCTCGCGCTCGATCTGGCGGATCTGGCCAGCGTGGCGCGGGCCGCACGGGCGGTGACTGAACGCTGGGGCCGGCTCGATCTGCTGATCAACAACGCCGGCGTGATGGCGCCGCCGCGCACGCTCAGCGCGCAGGGATTCGAACTGCAGCTGGCCGTGAACCACCTCGGCCATTTCGCCCTCACCCAGCAGCTGTTGCCCCTGCTGGAGGAACGCCCCGGGGCGCGGGTGGTGCACGTGAGCTCCGGCGCCGCCTACTTCGGCCGCATTGATTGGGACAACCTCCAGGGCGAGCGCCGTTACGACGCCTGGGCCGCCTATGGCCAGAGCAAGCTGGCCAACGTGATGACGGCACTGGAGCTGCAGCGGCGGCTGAGCGCCGACGGCAGCACGGTGCAGTCGCTGGTGGCGCACCCGGGCCTGGCACGCACCAACCTTCAGCCCACCTCGGTGGCGGCGCGGGGGTCGCGACTGGAGGCCCTGGCCTACCGGCTGATGGATCCCCTGTTCCAGAGCGCAGCCATGGGGGCCCTGCCGCAGCTGTATGCGGCCGCCGCGCCGGAGGCAGACCCCCAGACCTTTCACGGGCCGGGGGGATTCGCCAACCTCAAGGGTCATCCAGGCGCCTGCCGGCCGGTGCCGGCAGCACAGAATGCGGCCGACTGCCAACGCCTCTGGCAGGTGAGCGCCGAACTCTGCGGCCGCTGAGGAGCGGGGACTGGGAATGCTCAGGGCAACGGCACCTCCCCGCCCATGGCCAACGCACCCGAGCGACCCAGACCGACCAGCGCCGCTGCGCAACGACCGGACGAGCCCGAGGACTGGCTCGCTGACTTACGCGACTGGATCCGGCTCTGCCAGCACGGCCATGAACCGCGCGAGGCCTGGCAGCGGATCCGGCAGTCTCAGGCAACCCTCAGCTGAACTCCCTCTCGATCGCCAAGCCGAGATGCATAGCGTGAAGGCAAGCGAGAGGAGATCTGCCATGGCCCCCGACTGTTCCTTCGGCATCCGCGGCTGGCGGTTTTCTCTGGTGCTCCACGGCAGCCGCGCCCAGCTGGAAGCCCATCACAAGGGTGAAACCATCAGCTGCTGGCTGACGCCGAACGAGAGCATCAACGAAGCAGCCCATCAGCTCCTGGCACGACCGATGTGCTGCCTGGTGGCGTAAGGCCTGCTCAAGAGTTTCAGGGGATTTGACGTAGCTCGACCTCCAGAACACCCATGGCAGAGCCTCAGTTGCAGAACGTTGCTCTCTTGCGCATGGATCGTCCCGACCATGCCTGCCCATGGGGTCTCAAAGCCCTGAGACGTCTTCAGGAGCAGCAGATTCCATTTGAGGACCATCGGCTGACCACCGACGCCGAGGTGCAGGCCTTCAAGGCTCAGCATCAGGTCGCCACCACACCCCAGATCTTCAGCAACGGCAAGCGGATCGGCGGATACAGCGATCTGGCAGCCCTGCTGCAGGTCAAGCCAGAGGCGGGCGACATCTCCTACACGCCGGTCGTGGCGGTGTTCGCTACGGCCCGGCTGGTGAACATCGCCACTGGCGGCGACGTGATGGGCTTCCTCAAATACGACCTGCTCAGCCAGCGCCTGCCGCTCTATGCCCGCCTCTACCCAGGCCTGGAGTTGCTGGTGGCCCTGTTGCTCTGCATCGCCGGCATGATCTCGGTCACCAAGGCGGTGTTCATGGCCGACATGGGGGGTGCGCTTCTGCTGTCGATTTCAGCCATGGCCTGAGGGCTCAGGCTGGCAGGGGACACAACAGCGGGCATAACAGCGACTCCGGCAGGCGCAGCGTGCGCCAATCGCCGTTGGCGGCGGTGACTTCCACGCCGATCAGGCTCATCAGGGGGTCGATGTTCACCGCCTGCAGCCAGGCGATCGCTTCACTGAAGGCCTCATCAAGGCTGCTGTACAGACCATCTAGCTGCCGATGGGGCTCACAGCAGCCATCAATGAGTCGGTATTGGCGTCGGCCGTCAACCTGACCACGCCGACCAGCGAGGGGCAATCCCTGCATCGCGAACCCACATGGACATCCAGCATGCCGCCGGCGCAGCCGGTTGCGGGATTGTCCACAACTCTTGTAACGGTCTGCAGAAAACGGCCGTCGCACCAGGCTTCTCGCTCGGCAGCAGCCGTGGGTTGCTGCGCTGCCACAGCCGACTGCCGGGAGACCAGCCGCGCGGCTGATATCGATGCCCGGTGCCGGTTTCGAACCAGCGACATCCTGCTTGTAAGGCAGGCGCTCTACCGCTGAGCTAACCGGGCGGTAGTGGCATTCTGCCGGGCCACACCCCCACCGGCGCGACACTCGCGGCACACTCGGACCACCCGCCACCGGCACGCTGGCCTCCGGACGCGCCCACGACCGCGCCACCTGGCTCCTGGCCATGCCCTTCGGCCTGCTCTGGTGGCCCTGGCTGGGGCCCACCGGTGCCAGCGCCGGTGGCCTGGCCTTCCTGCTCGGCGGCCTCTGGCTCTCGCCAGACCTCGACACCCGCTCCAACCCCACCCGTCGCTGGGGCCCTCTACGGCTGCTGTGGTGGCCCTACCGGCGGTTGCTGCGCCATCGCTCGCTGCTCTCGCATTCGCCGCTCCTGGGCAGCGCCGGACGCCTGCTGTACCTGGGTGCGCTGCTGCTGGGCCTCAGCTGGCTGGCCCAGCCTCTGGGTGCTCCCACACCGGGCACCCTCACCGGACTGGCCGTGCAGCTGTGGGAGCGGCACCAGCCCCTGCTGATTGCGGCCCTGACGGGCGTGGAGGCCAGCGCCTGGCTGCACCTGATTCAGGACGGCGATCCCATGCCCCGCCTGCCGTGGCGAACGGGGCGGCAACGACGCGCCAGAGTTCGCTGAATGCCGCGGGCACGCCGGGACATGATCCTCGAGATCGGGGTCGCGGGGATGGACGCGGCCAGCATCGACGCCGTGATGACCTCCCGTGGCAACACGGTGTGTTCCCTGGATCAGGGACTGCTGGGGAGCCGGCGACCCGCTGGGCAAGACCAGCGTGGCGGCTCGGGCCCGATCCAGGCCTGACCCTCGTCCCCGTTCCCGACCCCGACCCATCCCCGCCATGGACACGCCAGTCCCCACCGCCTCAGCTCAGACCCTCGAAGCGCTGTCCGAGCTGATCGCCGTGGTGGCCCAGCTGCGCAACCCCCAGGGCGGCTGCCCCTGGGACCTGGAGCAGACGCACCAGTCCCTGGTGCCCTACGTGCTCGAGGAGGCCCACGAGGTGGCCGATGCGATCCAACACGGCGACGACGCCCACCTGAAGGAGGAGCTGGGCGACCTGTTGCTGCAGGTGGTGCTCCACGCCCGGATCGCCCAGGAGGACGGTCGCTTTGATCTGACCCAGATCGCTGCCGGGATCAGCGAGAAGCTCGTGCGCCGCCACCCGCACGTCTTCGCCGATGCCGAGGCGGCCGACAGCGCTGCCGTGAAGGCCAGCTGGGAGGCGATCAAGGCGGCGGAAAAGACTTCAGAACAGGACGGCACACCATCAGCCAGCCCCCTCAGCGACCGCCTGGCCGGCAAGGTGCGCGGCCAGCCAGCCCTGGCCGGCGCGATGACGATCTCGAAGAAGGCCGCCGCCGCCGGTTTCGAGTGGGACGACATGGCCGGTGTGTGGGAGAAGGTTCACGAAGAGCTCGATGAGCTCAAGCAAGCCGTGGCCAGTGGCGACAAAGTGCATGCCCAGGAAGAACTGGGCGATGTGCTGTTCACCCTGGTGAACGTGGCCCGCTGGTGCGGCATCGACCCGGAAACCGGCCTGGCCGGCACCAACCGCCGCTTCCTCAATCGCTTCTCCCGCGTGGAAGCCGCCCTGGGGGGCGATCTGCAGGGCCGCAGCATCGGCGAACTGGA
>CAIZNP010000041.1 GCA_903934375.1 uncultured Synechococcaceae cyanobacterium | reverse complement strand
CTCCGGGCTTGCCGAGGCCACGGCAGGCAACGCCACGGGGAACGTTCTCCTGGGCCTCCACCCTGGCCACATAGCGCTCACGCCCCTCGCGCGGCACCAGCAGCAGCTGCACGGATTCGGGACCCTCCTGGATGCTGGCCTGAAGATCCTCCGGGGACTCCAGCCCCAGCACATCCAGATACGGGCTGAAGCCACCCCAGAAGTACCGGGTCATCTCGGCACCCACGAAGCGACTGAGCAGCTGAGCGGCCCGCTCGCGGCTGTCCTGGGAGGCCTCCTGACTGGCCAGATCCGCAAGGACACGGTCGGTATCGGCGCCGGTCCTGCTGGCCAACGGCGGCGCCAAGGGCATCTGCACCAAGCCAGCCAGCCCGAGCAGTCCGAGCAGCGACACCACACTCCAGCGCAGGTCGATCGGCATGACGTCAGGCAGGCAGGCGCGCGGACCTTAGCCCCAGATCCCGCGCTCGACAGCCTCCCCAACGGCGGCACAAAGCCAACCCTTCTGCAGCCGACACACAGACGCGGGGCGCCAGCCCCGGCGCAGATGATGCAACTGCCGACACTGCCCGTCCCAGCACCAGTGACGCAGATCTGTGGCGAGGCTGGAGCCCTGCCACTTGATCGCCGCCTCCTTGCGCACCCAGCTCTCCAGCAGAGCGCCGCGCTGATCGTCGGCGGGCAGTGCCAGCAGCCGCTCCGCCTCCTCAGGCGGAAAGAAGCGTCGCGCCAGGCCAGCCGCCTGCAGCGGCCTCAGCGACCACTCCAGATCGACGCCGATCGGCGCGGGCGACCAGGCCAGCAGCAGCTGGCTGCCACTGTGGCTGAGGCTCACGTGACCGAGCCCTCCCGCCAGCCGGGGGGGAGCGGCCGGGGGGCTGTGCAGGGGCACCAGCTCGCCGCGCAGGCCTAGCAGCGCGGCCAGGTGGTGGCGCAGCAACCGGCGACTGGTGCTGTAGCGGTCCCGCAGCGCCGGTGGCAGCTGCGCGCACCAGACCCTCTCCGGCGGGGTGAGCACCGCCGCTACGTCAGCCGCCGCCGCCAGCGGGCGCAACCAGTAATGGGGCAGGTCCGGCAGCGACAAGCTCAGCACTGCCACTAGGCTCCCATCCCCACAGGTCTTCCCCAGCCATGGCCCTGCAGGTCGGCGATGTCGCCCCCGCCTTCAGCCTTCCCGATCAGAGCGGCAGCACCGTGGAACTGAGCCAGTTCCACGGCCAGCGCGTGGTGATCTACTTCTATCCGAAGGACGACACTCCCGGCTGCACGAAGGAGGCCTGCAATTTCCGCGACCAGTGGGCGAGCTTCAAGCAGCACAACATTGCTGTACTTGGCATCAGCAAGGACGGTGCCAGCAGCCACAGCAAGTTCATTGATAAATACAGCCTGCCCTTCACCCTGCTCACTGATGCCGAACCCTGCCCGGTGGCCGAGAGCTATGGCAGCTACGGCCTCAAGAAGTTCATGGGCAAGGAATACATGGGCATGATGCGGCACACCTTCGTTGTCGACCCTGAGGGCCGCATCGAGAAGGCCTATCTCAAGGTGAAGGCTGAAACCATGGCCGACGACATCCTCACCGACCTGGGTGTGAGCTGAAGCCTGCCCGCTCGACCAGGGCCAGCTCGGCAAGGGCCTCCACGGCCAGGTCCGGCGCCAGCACGGAGGCAATGCCCTGCTGGCGCAGCAGCGGCTCAAGCAGGATCGCATCCCCGCCTGTGAGCCAGAGGACCCAGGGTCCTCCATCGGTGCAGCGCTCCCGCCAGGCCTGGGCCACAGCCGCAGCACAGGCCCGCAGACAGCCCTGGACCATCGCGTCAGCCGTCTCGACCGGCCAGTCAGAAGCTGACGGAGCGGCTGCCGGATCTTGCAGCTGCGGCAGCCCTGCGGTGGCTTGGCCGAGGCTGCGCAGCTGCAGCGCCAGCCCGGCGCTCAGCCGCCCCCCCCGGAAACGGCCCTGCCCGTCGACGCAGGTCAGGCTCAGGCAGGTGCCGGCATCGGCCACCAGCACAGCCTGAGCCTGGCGACACCAGGCCCGCCAGCCCACCAGAGCCCGATCGACCCCCAGCCAGGGTGGCAGCTGCTGCAGGGGCACCTGCGCCAGGTCGATCCGCCGTTCCTCCGGCAGCGCCAGGCCCGCAGCCAACCGCCCCACGCAGGCCCAGGCTTCAAGATCGGACCATTGGGCCGGACAGGATCCGGCCGGGGGCCCAGCCTCGTGCCAGACCTGCAGCCCGGTGGGCTGCCGCTGCGCCCAGTGCCAGCGGCTGTTGCCCACCAGCAACAGCCGCCCCACCTAGATGCCCTCGCCGGCGAGGCCCGGTAGGTGAATGCCGCACTCCTGCTTGAGACCACCGAAGCGGGTGGCGCGGCCGGAACTGTTGCCGTCGTCGGGACCGCTGGAATGCCAATCGCCGACGGTGGAATAGCCCTGGGCGAACAGCGGATGCTGTGGCAGATCGTGCTCCTGCATGTAGTAAAAGACGTCACGACTGCTCCAGTCCAGCAACGGCCTCAGCGCCCAGCGGCCACGCACCTCCTCGAGGTGCTGCATGGCCGTGCGGTGATCTGTCTGGCTCCCACGCACGCCGCTGGCCCAGCAGGTCACCCCTAGCTCGGTCATCGCCCGATCGAGCGGCTCCACCTTGCGGATGCGGTGGTAGGTCTCCAGATCGTCCACCTGACCCGACTCCCACAGCCGACCGTGCAACGCCTCCATGCGGGCCGGGCTCATCACGGCCTGGGCCACCCGCACCTGCAGGCCGAGGCGCTGCATCAAGTCTTCGGCGTAGGTGTAGGTCTCGAGCTGCAGATAACCGGTGTCGACCCAGATCACCGGCACGGTGCGATCCAGGCGGCTGAGCAGGTGCAGCGACACCGCCGCCTGGATGCCGAAGCTGGTGGTGAGCGCAAACCCCTCACCGAAGGTTTCCAGACCCCAGCGCAGGCGACCGAAGGCATCGCACTGCGCCAGGTGGGGGCAGGCCTGCAGGGGATCGACGGCAGCCTCGAAGATCGTCATCCCACCATCTTCCAATGCGGAGGTGGCTGGTTAGGGTTCGCGAAGACACTTGCCGCCGCGCGACGCCGCCGTGCCCCCAGCCGCACCCTCCAGCGCCCCCGTGATCGTGGTGGGCGGCGGTTTCGGCGGCCTGACCACCGCCCTGACCCTTGCAGCCGCGACCGACGGGCCGCCGGTGCTGCTGATCGAGCCCCAGGAGCGGTTCCTGTTCCTGCCGCTGCTCTATGAATTGCTCAGCGGCGAACTGCGCCGCTGGCAAATCGCTCCCCGTTATGCCGACCTGCTGGCAGGTCATGGGGTGGCCTGGCTGCAGGAACGGGTGGTGACGATCAATCACGCCGAGCGAGAGCTGCGCACCGACGGCGACCGCACCCTCAACTACAGCGCTCTGGTGATCGCCACCGGCGGCCGTGCCAACAGCTTCGGCGTTCCCGGCGTGAGCGAGCACGCCCTGGCTTTCCGCAGCCTGGCGGATGTGGAGCGGCTTCAGGAGCTGGTGCGGCGCCTGCGGTTGCGGTTGCGTCCCCTGCAGCGGCTGGCGGTGGTGGGAGCAGGCGCCAGCGGCGTCGAACTGGCCTGCAAGCTCGCTGATCTCCTGGCAGGCGCGGCGGTGATCGAGCTGGTGGAACAGGGACCTGAGCTGCTGCCTGGATCAAAGGCGTTCAACCGCGAGCAGGCCCATCTGGCCCTGCAACAGCGCGACGTGCGGCTGCGCACCCACACCCGGGTGGCGGCGGTGCTGGCCGATGGTCTTGAACTGCAGCGCGGCAGCCCCGACCCCTCGGCGACCACCCCCGTGGAAAGCCTGCGCTGCGAGGCGGTGATCTGGACCGGTGGCGTGGCTCCCTGCGTGCCGGGGCTGGATCCGCCGATCGGCCTGGATCGCCGCGGCCGGCTGCCCTGCGACGCCGAACTGCGGGTGATCGGCACCGAGGGGGTGTTCGCCCTGGGCGATGCCGCCGCCTGCCCCCTCGGTGCCGATGCCAGCCATCCCGCCACAACAACGGCCCCCGCCACTGCGCAGGTGGCCTACCAGCAGGCCGCCTGCGTGGCCGCCAACCTGCAACACCTGCGCCATAACGACGCCCTGGAGCCGTTTCAGTGGAACGATCTGGGCGAAATGCTGGGCTTGGGCGTCGGACAGGCCACGCTCACCGGTATGGGGTTAACCCTGGCCGGGCCGGCGGCGTTCCAGCTGCGCCGCCTGGCCTACCTCGCCAGGCTGCCTGGCCCGCTGCACCGGCTGCGGGTGGCGGGGGGCTGGTTGGCGGAATGGCTCTGAGCATGACGCGAACAGCCGAGCCCGACCGAGCCCGCCCGGCTCCCCGTGGCCTGCTGCTCGATGCGATGGGCACCCTCATCGGCCTGCGCCGCTCCGTGGGGGCCAGCTACGCCGAGCTGGCGGCGGCCCATGGGGTGAACGTGGCCGCAGACGCCATCGACGCCGCATTCCCGCGCCTGTTCCGCAAGGCGCCGCCACTGGCCTTCCCTGGTCTGGAGGGGGCGGAGCTGCTGCAGGCCGAACAGGGATGGTGGAGCGATCTGATCGCCGCCACCCTGCGGGCCTGCGGCCATGACACCCCCCTGCCACCGGAGCTGGGTACCGCCCTGTTCGCCCACTTCGCCACAGCCGAACCATGGCTGGTCTACCCCGATGTGGCGGAGCACCTGCAGCGTTGGCGCGGGCGCGGCATCCGCCTGGCGGTGGTGAGCAACTTCGATCAGCGCCTCTTCGGCCTGCTGGAGGCCCTGGAGTTGGCGCCACTGTTCGAAACCGTTGTGGTGTCGTCGGCCGTGGGGGCGGCCAAACCGGATCCACGGCCCTTCCAACAGGCCCTCGGGCAGCTGCAGCTGCCCGCTGAGGCGGTGTGGCACATCGGCGACAGCCCCGAAGACGAGGCGGGCGCCAGGGCAAGCGGCCTGCGCTGCCTGCTGATCCGCCGCCCCCGCCCCGGCGGAACCCCTTGAAGCAGACCGCCCTGCTCGGTCGCACCGCCGGCCTGCGGCCGGCTCAGTCGCGGCGGCTGGAGCGCCTGAGCCACCGCCGCCACCCCGAGAGCGACGGGCTGGATCTGCTGACGCTGCAACGGCTGGCGGCCGAAAGCGCCGAACTGGAGCTGCCGCTGAGCCTGGTGGTCGATGGTCGTGGCCTGTGCCGCCTGCTCTGGGTGGGGCCGCTGGAGCAGTCAGGCCGGCTGCTGGAACGGCTGCCCGGTGGCCCCAGGCGTCAGGGCGCCGACCTGCGCCTGGTGACCTGCGTGGGCCGTGCCAGGCAGCTGGAGCCCCAGGGCAGCGAGGCGGTGGTGGGGCTGGATCTGCAGCCGCTGCTGTGGCTGCGCTACGGCGACAGCCCCCAGGCGGGCGGCCGCTGGCCGGCGGCGGCCTACAGCCTGGTGGCGGACCCCCAGCACCCCTGGGGGCTGATCGACACGGGCGAACTGGCGGAGCTGTGCAGCCTGGCGCCGCCCATGCGCCCCGGCGACGGTGCCGCAGGCATGGCCCCACCGGCACCCAGCACGCCGGCCAACACCGAGCGGGTACTGCTGCTGGCCCTCAGCCCCAGCGATGCCGAGGAGGCCCGGCGCCAGATCGCCGAGCTGGAGGGGCTGGTGCGCAGCGCCGGCGCCGCCCCCGTGGGGCTGGTGGTGCAGCGCAAGGCCTCCGGCTCCGCCCAGACCATCTGGGGGGAAGGCAAGCTGCGCGAGGCCGCCCTGGAGGCCCGCCGCCTCGGCGCGACCCTGGTGGTGACCGACCGAGACCTGACCCCCGCGCAGGCCCGCAACCTGGAGCGGCTGCTGGATCTGCCGGTGAGCGACCGCAGCGAGCTGATTCTCGACATCTTTGCCCAGCGGGCCGCCAGCGCCGCCGGCCGGCTGCAGGTGGAGCTGGCCCAGCTGCGCTACCGCCTGCCCCGGCTCACGGGTCGGGGCCTGAGCCTCTCGCGTCAGGGGGGCGGCATCGGCACCCGCGGCCCCGGCGAAACCCAGCTGGAGAAGGACCGGCGCGCCATCGCCCGCCGCATCGACAAGCTGCAGCGCGATGTGCGCAAGCTGGGGGAACACCGGGCCCGCCTGCGGGGCAGCCGTGCCGGCCAGCGGCGGCTGGCCCTGGTGGGCTACACCAATGCCGGCAAGAGCTCGTTGCTCAATGCCCTGAGCAAACCGGCGGCGGGGGATGGGGTCCTGGCGGAGAACAAGCTGTTCGCCACCCTCGATCCCACCACCCGGCGCATCGAACGCCCCGCTCCGGCCGGCGGGCCACCGCAAACGCTCTTGCTCACCGACACGGTGGGATTCATCCGCGAGCTGCCGCCACCACTGCTGGAGGCCTTCCGCTCAACGCTGGAGGAAACACTGGAAGCGGATCAACTGCTGCTGGTGGTTGATCTGTCCGACCCAGGCTGGGCCGAGCAGCTACGCACGGTGCACGCCATCCTCGATGCGCTGGACAGCAGTGCTCCGCGGCGTCTGATCGGCAATCAGATCGACCGCTGCTCGGCAGGCGCCCTTGAGCAGGCCAGGGTTCTCGACCCCGGGGTGCTGTTCGTCTCGGCCACGGGCGGCCTGGGCCTGGAGCACCTGCGCGAGAGCCTGTTCGGCCCGACGGCTGAAGACCTCCGATCGCGCTGTAGCGGTGGCCACAACCTGACCGGGCGTTGACGCCCATCGGCAACCTGGCTATGTCAACATTTGGCCCTTTCACCCCCGCCCCATGGCGCTCCAGCTCGGCGACACCGTCCCCGACTTCACCCAGGACTCCCAGCTCGGTCCGATCAACCTCTACGACTACGCCGGCGACAGCTGGGTGGTGCTGTTCTCCCACCCCGCCGACTACACCCCTGTCTGCACCACCGAGTTGGGCGAGGTGTCCCGCCTGCGTCCCGAGTGGGAGAAGCGCAACGTCAAGACCATCGCCCTGAGCGTGGACTCGGCCGAGAGCCACAAGGGCTGGATCGGCGACATCAACGAAACCCAGAGCACCACGGTCGACTACCCGATCCTCGCGGATGAGGACAAGACGGTGAGCGATCTCTACGGGATGATCCACCCGAACTCGCTCAACAACCTCACGGTGCGTTCGGTGTTCATCATCGATCCCAACAAGAAGCTGCGTCTGCAGATCACCTACCCCGCCAGCACCGGCCGCAACTTCCAGGAGATCCTGCGCGTGATCGACTCGCTGCAGCTCACCGAGTACCACCAGGTGGCCACGCCGGTGAACTGGACCGACGGCGGTGACTGCGTCGTTGTGCCCTCGATCCCCACCGACGAGGCCCGCGTCAAGTTCCCCAAAGGTGTGACCGAGGTCAAGCCCTACCTGCGCTTCACCCCGCAGCCCAACAAATGAGCTGACGCCCCAGGCGGGCGCAACTGCCTGGCCCCCGGGACAATGTTCCGGGGGCTTTCTGCTGGCCGGGTGGGTGCGATGCGGGTGTTGGGACTGATGAGCGGCACCAGCGCCGACGGCGTGGATGCCGTGCTGGCCGAGTTCCGCGGCCGGCCGCAACGGCCACGCTGGCGGCTGCTGAGCCGCGCCGCCGTGCCCTACCCCTCCGACCTGCGGGCACGGCTGATCGCCACCGGCCAGGGCCACGCCCTGCAGGCCGTCGATGTGCTGGAGCTGGGGGAAGCCCTCACGGAGATCCAGGCCGCCGCCGCCCGCGCCTGCGATCCCGCCGGGCATGCGGAACTGGTGGGCTGCCATGGCCAGACCCTCTGGCACCGTCCGCCACAGGGAGCCGATCGCGGCTGCAGCTGGCAGCTGCTGCAGGGCCCGCTGCTGGCGCACCTGCTACGACGGCCGGTGGTGTTCGACTTCCGCGCCGCCGACCTGGCCCTCGGCGGCCAGGGGGCCCCGCTGGTGCCGGCCACCGATGCGGCGCTGCTGCCGGCCCGCGGCGGCTGGCGGGCCCTGCTCAACCTGGGTGGGATCGCCAACCTCACCCTGTTGCCGCCCCCCGGCGGCCCCGACCGGGGAGCAGCCGTCCAGGGCTGGGACTGCGGCCCGGCCAACACCCTGCTGGATCTGGCGGTGCAGCGCTTCAGCGGCGGCAGCCGCAGCTTCGATGCCGATGGAGCCTGGGCCGCCCAGGGACAGGCCGATGAGGCCCTGATCCAGCAGTGGCTGGAGGAGCCATATATCAAGCAACCCCCGCCGAAATCCACCGGCCGCGAGCTGTTTGGAGCGGCCGATCTGGAGCGACGCCTCACACAGTTGGAGCAGGCAGCGGCGACGACTGGTCGACAGCTGGAGCCGGCCGATGCCCTGGCGACCCTGACGGCGTTCACGGCGGCAGTGGTGGCCATGGATCTGCAGCGCGGCCCCGCGGTGCCGGAGCTGCTGGTGGCCGGCGGAGGTGCCCGCAATGCCCTGCTGATGGCCGAGCTGCGCCGCCGCTGCCGCGGCCTGGCGGTGCGGCCCCTGGCGGACCTGGGCATCGGCGACAGCGACCGCGAGGCCCTGGCCTTCGCCCTGCTGGCGTGGTGGCACCGGCTGGGGCATCCGGGCTCGCTCCCCTCGGTGACGGGAGCACCCCGAGCGACTGTGCTCGGGGTCTGCGCCCCGCCCCCCTGATCGACGACAGAGACGCGGAGCCCTGCCTGCATAGGGTGGTCAGCGATGGCCGTCTGAACCCCATGAGCGCCGGCAACGCCCCCGCCCTCTACGAACGCATCCGCAGCGACCATGCGCTCAGCCAGGAGCTGTTCCGCCAGGCCCTGCAGGACCCTTCAGGCACCCTCAGTCGCATCTGCAGCCTCGGCGACAGCTGGGGGCTGCCCGTGAGCCGCGACGAGGTCAAGACTCACCTGGCCAGCGTCGATGACGCGGACGCCAAGCAGTGGCTGCTGAAGGCCCGCGGCGGCCTCTGACACAGGCAGGGCGGCACGGCGGGTCGGTCGCCGATCCTGGCCCATCCAGCTGAAGAACAGCCAGTAGCTCACGATCGCCAGACCGGCTGCCACCACAAGGGCGGCCACCTGTTCGAGGCGCTTCACCATGGCGCTCCGGTCGTGCGGGGTGATCGACAGTCTGCAGGCTGACCTGCGTCAGCAACTGACAGTGGTCCTGACGGCAGGTGCGCCGTCACGGGGGATGATGCTGGTCGCAATGGGTCTCACCACCCAGACCGACGACCGCCAGCTTCACCCCTGAACCCCAGCCCTGTGCTCCGCCTCGAACGCGTCTCGAAGATCTACCCCACCGGTGAGGTGCTCCGGGATGTCACCTGGGAGGTGAAGACGGGCGATCGCATCGGCCTGGTGGGCGTGAACGGGGCCGGCAAATCCACCCAGATGCGGATCATCGCCGGCCTGGAGGAACCCAGCAGCGGCCAGGTGGTGAAGCAGGGTGATCCGCGCATCGTCTACCTGCAGCAGGAGTTCGACGTCGACCTCAGGCACACGGTGCGTCAGGAGCTGTTCCAGGCCTTCGGTGAGGCCGCTGAGGTGCTCAACCGCCAGCGGCAGGTGGAGGAGGCTATGGGCTCGGAGAAGGCCGCCGAGGATCCCGAGCACCTCGATGAGCTGATCCACGCGCTGGGCAGCCTGCAGACGCGCTTCGAGAGCCTGCACGGCTACGAACTCGATGCCCGCATCGACAAGCTGCTGCCCACGATCGGCTTCACGCCGGAAGGAGCCGAACAGCTGGTGGGCGACTACTCCGGCGGCTGGCAGATGCGGATCGCCCTGGGCAAGGTGCTGCTGCAGGAGCCGGATCTGCTGCTGCTGGACGAACCCACCAACCACCTGGATGTCGAAACCATCCAATGGTTGGAGGGCTACCTGATCGGCCAGACCTGCCCGCTGGTGGTGATCAGCCACGACCGGGCCTTCCTGGATCGGGTCTGCAACCAGATCGTGGAAACGGAGCGGGGCATCTCCCGCACCTATCTGGGCAACTACAGCCAGCACCTGGAGCAGAAGGTCCTGGAGCGGGAAGCCAGCCAGGCGGCCTTCGACCGCCAGCAGAAGGAGCTCAGCGCCCAGCAGGCCTACATCGACCGCTTCCGCGCCAGCGCCACCCGCTCCACCCAGGCCAAGAGCCGCGAGAAGCTGCTCGACAAGGTGGAGCGCATCGAGGCACCGATCGAGGGGGTGAGCGGACCGCGCTTCCAGTTCCCGCCCGCGCCGCGCAGCGGCCGCCTGATCGCCGAAATCAGCGACCTCAGCCACAGTTACGGCGAGCAAATCCTCTTCCTGGGGGCGAATCTCGAGGTGGAGCGAGGCGATCGCATCGCCTTCGTGGGTCCCAACGGCGCCGGCAAGTCGACCCTGCTGCGGCTGGTGATGGGCATCGAGACGCCGGATGAAGGCCGAGCCGGACTCGGGGAGCACAACGTGATCGCCGGCTACTTCGAGCAGAACCAAGCCGAGGCCCTGGATCTGTCGAAAACCGTGATCGACACGCTGTTCGAGGCGGTGCCCGACTGGACCCAGACCCAGGTGCGCTCCCTGCTCGGCAGCTTCTGCTTCAGCAACGACGCCGTGTTCAAGGAGGTGGGCAAGCTCTCCGGCGGCGAGAAGGCGCGTCTGGCCCTGGCGCTGATGCTGCTGATGCCCTGCAACCTGGTGGTGCTGGATGAGCCCACCAATCACCTCGACATCCCCGCCAAGCAGATGCTCGAGGACGCGCTGACGGAGTACGAGGGCGCCGCGCTGCTGGTGAGCCACGACCGTTACTTCATCGGGCGGGTGGCCAACAAGATCGTCGAACTGCGCGACGGCGACTTGGTGCTCTACCGCGGCAACTACGCCTACTACCAGGAGAAGAAGGCCGAGGAGGCTGCGGCCGCCGCGGAAGCGCAGCTGGCGGAGGAGCAGGAAGCAAAGCGGCGCAGCAACCGCGAGAAACAGAAGGCCAAGACGGCAGCCCGCAAGGCCACAGCAGCCTGAGCTCCTCCCCACCCCACCACCCGGAGGCGATGCCGCGACCGGAGCACCGGACACGCAACTTCACACGCCGGTAGGCAAGAGAACTCATTCTTCTTGGTCTGGACACATCCTGTGCATACGCTGACAGGACACCCCCTGAAGCGGAGCACTATGGCCATCAGCCAGCAGCGTCACGTCGGCCAGCAGCATTACGGCACCGCCGAGGGGAGCTCGCTAACCGGCGCCTCTCTGCTCCAGGACACCAGCAGCCACCAGGATTCCGTGAGCAGCTACTTCGAATGCATCACGGCCTGCTCGATCGATGACGGCGAGTGCGTGACCCGCTGCGTTGAAGTCCTGCGGGAGCAGCCTTGATCCCATCCCGCCAGGAAACGCTGACGCGAAATCACAGGGGTTGTGCTTTCCGATACGCAAGCCCCTGAAACATTTTGTAGCTTGACTTCGTCCAGCGCACCGCCGCCATGACGGAACCCATTACCCTGAGCCTCGGCCAGCAGTTCGAGCTGGAGCGCATGAACCGGGCCATCGACGCGACCGCCGATCTTGAAGCGCTTCAAGGCCTGGCCAAGCAGCTCCTGATGGCCTGGCACAGCCAGAAGGCCGCCACGCAGTGGGTGATGCGCCAGCAGCTTGACGCCCCCTCGCGCCTTGTGAGCGACTCCTCCGGGCTCTGAGCAGCGGACTCCGCCGGGGTCCCGGAAACCTATCTTTCCGCCCCCCAGACCCCCAGGAGCTCAGACAGCCTCAGCCGCGGCCCATGAGGCTGCTGAGCTCCACAGGTGTGATCGTCAGGCTCAGGGCCTGACCCTCCCGCTCCACCCGCACCGCCATCGCCCGGCCCACCCCGCTTCGCTCCACCAGCTGCGTCAGCTGACCTGGGCTCGTGACCGCCACTCCATCCACCGCGGTGATCACATCGCCTGGGCGCAGCCCGGCCCTGGCGGCAGGACCGGCCGGCATGACCGTGCGCACACGGGCTCCTGCGGCAATCGCGCCGCGGTCATCGCGCGCTGGCTCCAGGCCCACGCCGATCATCGCGTGGCTCACCACGCCCCTGGTCACCAGCTGCTGCGCGATCTGCCGGGCACGGTTGACGGGGATCGCGAAGCCCAGGCCGGCACCCGGGCCTGAACGCACCAGGGTGTTGATGCCCACCACCTGACCATCGGCATTGAGCAGCGGTCCACCGGAGTTACCGGGGTTGATGGCGGCATCCGTCTGAATCAGCTCCAGTCGCTTGTCGGTGATGCCGAGCTTGGCGGCGTTGCGGTTAAGGCTGCTGACAATGCCCAGCGTCACCGTCTGATCAAGGCCGTAGGGATTGCCCACGGCGATCACCCACTCCCCCACCTGCAGGGCATCGGAGTTGCCCAGGCCCACCACGGGCCACGGGCCGGCCCCCTCCAGCCGCACAACCGCCAGATCGGTGACGGGATCGGTACCCACCACTTTGCCCTCCACCCGACGGCCATCGGTGAGTCCCACGGTCACACGCGTGCTGCCCTCCACCACATGGGCATTGGTGATCAGCAGGCCGGAGGGGTCGTAGAGGAAGCCGCTGCCAAGCCCGCGCTCGGTGCGCTGGGATGGCGGCGCGGCTCCCACCCCGGGCGGCATGCCGAAAAACTGGCGCAGCAGGGGATCAAGAAACGGCAGCGACTGCATCGACTGCCGACCCGGGACCACCACGGTGCGCTCCGTGTCGATCGTGACGACGGCCGGTCCGGCCCGGCGCACCGCCTCCGCCACGAACGACTGACGGTTGAGAACCCCGGCGGCCACTGAGGCCGGCGCCGCGGCCTGGGCCTGGGCCAGCGGGGCAGGCAGCAGCGGCGCAGCGAACGCCGTGAGCAGGGCCAGGGGCAGAGCCCGCACCACTGCAGACGCCATGAAGCTCTCCAATCGATCAGGACTTGACCGTAAGCAGAAAGAGGGCCGAGGCCAAGCCGGCTCGGCAGTGGGGGTTCCCACCCTCCCGGCCCGATGCGGGGGGCGCAGGGGAGCGATGATGGAGACGACCGGTGCACCGGGCCTCGCGGCCCCGCTGGGCATGCCCACCACCTCCTCCCTGCTGTTGGCCAAGTTGCTGCCCCTTGTGTACGGGGCCTGCTTCCTGGCTCTGCTGTGGCAGGCCTTTCGGATCATGGGCCGTGGCTTCAGCGCCGTCCCCAGACCTGGCGATCAGGGGCGCATGCCCAGCGGCGATCGCACCGGCCGGGTGACGATCCATCCCGAGCTGCTGGATGCCGATGGCCAGCTCACCCAGGACGACCTGCTGACGGTGCGCTTCAGCGGCGATAACGAGCGTCCCGCCCTGCCGAACGACCCCGGCTGAGGCCAGCGGGGCCCGTCAGCTGGTACAACCGTTGAGTGCTTGTGGAATCGGCGGAGGCTGAGTGGAGCAAAGAACCCGGATCGTGGCTGCCGTGCTCAAGGCCATCAAGCTGCCGCCTCGCTTCCAGCTGCGGCTGGTGAAGGAGGATCCCGTGCGCCTGGAGCTGATCCTCACGCCGGCCTACGGCAAGGAGCCGATGCTGGTTGGCCTGGTGGAATCGCAGGACCTGGTGGCCCGCCGCGACCGTGAGGGACGGATCCCCCGCGATCTGCAGGGCACCTGGGACTGGACGGTGCGCCACGGCAAGGTGAGCACCGGTGGCTGGAACCCCTACCTGAAGGAAGCCCTGCAGACGATGTTCGAAACCGGGCTGCCGGCGATCGTCTACGAGGAGACCACCAGCGAGGTGTATCACCCGGTGGATGGAGCCCGTCACGTGCGCTGAACCCTGACGCTCCGCTGCCGATCGATTCGCTGCCGATCGATCCGCTGCTGCCCGAGCTGGTGCAGCGGTTGCCGGCGGGCGGAACCGTGCTGCTGCAGGCGCCCCCAGGAGCGGGCAAGACCACCCGTGCACCTCTGGCCCTGCTTCGCGCCCTTGAGCCGGCGGCACGGCAGCGGATCCTGATGCTGGAGCCCCGGCGGCTGGCCGCCAAGGCCGCAGCCGAGCGGCTGGCCGGCGAACTCGGCGAACCGGTGGGTCAGCGCGTGGGCTACCGGGTGCGGCTGGAGTCGCGCGTGTCGGCCGCCACACGCCTGGAGGTGCTCACCGACGGCCTGTTTCTGCGCCAGCTGCAGGTGGACCCCAGCCTGGGGGATGTGGCCTGCGTCATCTTCGATGAGTTCCATGAGCGCCGCAGTGAGGCGGATCTCGCCCTGACCCTGCTGCGGGAGGCCCGGCCGCTGCTGGCGCCGGAGCTGCGGCTGCTGGTGATGTCGGCGACGCTCAACCTGCAGCCCCTGCAGAAGCAGCTGCCGGAGGCCGAGCTGCTGGAGAGCGCCGGCCGCAGCCATCCGGTGGCGGTACAGCACCAGCCACCACGGCCGGCGGAACGACTGGCAGACCAGGTGCTGCGCGCATTGGAACACCACTGGCTCGATCAGCGGCAGCCCGGTGAAACCGTGCTGGTGTTCCTGCCCGGTCAACGGGAGATCCAGCAGTGCCTGCAGAGCATCGCTGGCACCGCGTGGGGGGCGGAGCTGGAGCTCTGCCCGCTGCACGGCAACCTGCCCCTGGCGGCCCAGGCCCGCGCTATCCAGCGCGGCGTCAACACCGCGGGAAGAGTGGTGCTGGCCACCAGCATCGCCGAAAGCTCCCTGACCATCGAAGGGGTGACGCTGGTGGTGGACAGCGGCCTGAGCCGCCGCAGCCGCTTTGATCCGACCACCGGCATGGACAGCCTGGTGACCCTGCCGGCCAGCCTGGCCAGCGCCGAGCAACGGGCGGGCCGAGCCGGCCGTCTCGGGCCCGGCCGCTGCATCCGGCT
>CAIZNP010000040.1 GCA_903934375.1 uncultured Synechococcaceae cyanobacterium | reverse complement strand
CCTGCTGCTGGTGGCCACCCCCCTGCTCGGCGATGCCGGCCTCTGCGTGCCCCGCCGCCTACTCGCCGGCCAGCGGGTGTTCCAGGCCCATCGCCTGCATCTCTTCCAACGCCTGCACCAGGCCGGCTGGTCCCATGCCCGGGTCTCCAGTCTTTACATCGCTGCCACCGCAGTGCTCGCTGTGGCGCTGCTGGCTGGTGGCTGGGCTTGGGTGGTGGGCCTGGCTGTTCTGGAGCTTTCAGTGGGGGTGTGGCTGGATCAGCGAGTCGCAGTGCCGTTTGTTGAGGCATCTCAGGGCTGATGCCACACCGTTGGTTGATACTCGGAGCCGGCGGCCACGGTCGCTCCGTTGCTGATGCCATCCGCGTTCAGGGTGATGCCCTGCTCGGTTTTCTCGACGACAGCCGTACCGCCGGTGAGCTCGTGGACGGCGTACGCGTGATCGGGGCTCTGTCTCTCGCCTCGGAGTTCAAGGCCCTGCCATGCTCTGAAGGGTCGCCGGCACCTGATCGCTGCGTGGTGGCCATCGGTAATCCCGCCCTCCGCCGGCGCTGGCAGCAGGTGCTCAAAGCCTCAGGCGCTCCCCTCGGTGTGGTGGTTCATCCCCGTGCCTACGTGAGCCCATCAGCTCAGCTCGCTCCCGGTTGCGTGGTGTTGGCCGGCGCTGTGGTCAACGCCGATGCCCAGCTTGAGCGGGGGGTGCTCGTGAACAGCGGCGCCGTGGTCGACCACGACCCGCTCTGCGGCCCTTACAGCCAGCTGGGCGTGAACGCCGCCATGGCGGGCGGTTCTCGTCTTGGGCCGCTGGCGTCTCTCGCGGCTGGCGAGGTGCTCGGCTGTGGTGAGAGTCGCTTTGCGGAGCTTGAATGGACACCAAGCGCTCCGGATCCGATCTAAGGCGTCAGCTGCGCTGGCTTCTCATCACGATCACCTGGCCTGCCGTGTTGGTGAGAGCTGTTCTGATCTGGGGCATCACGTTCTGGGTAGGGGGCCATCCTCAGCAAGGCCTGGGCTCGGGCCAGCCTGTTGATCTCATCGTGGTGCTTGATGGCGGGTCGTCTCGCCTGTCTGTGGCAGAGGCTTTTCGACAGCGAATCCTGTATGGCCATCCCCAGTGAGGTCGTCGGCTCAAATCAGATCTCCTGCTGATCCGCTGCCCGAGCAGTTCGACACCTCCAACGCCGCTTCATGAGTTGTTGCAGGGCTACGGCACGGCCAGCTATCAAGCACCACACCGCCCGGGCCACTCTGCTCGCCCGCATCGCCTTGCCTGGCCGTGGGATCCAGATCCAGCCGGATCCCCTACCACCTCCCAGCCACGGCGAATGCCGCAAGCTGGTTCGCGACGCTCTGCGCCTCTGGCGCAGCACCGGTAGCATCGGCGGTGGCTGGTGCCTCAAACCGTTGCCCGTAAACGAGTCGCTTTCTGGCTCCAGGGCAGTAGCTGTTCACGGATCCGAGGAGAGCTCCTGCATGCCTTCGTTGGTGCCACCCCCTGTTCCGTGGTTCCACTGATGCCATAGCCGTTCAGGTAACCGAGCCTGGATTAATGGTTTGGACTGGCTACCTTGGCGTAGGGATTTGACCATCAAGGCTTGATACGGCATTTGCCGACCTGCTCCTTGCCCGGATCACCCTGCTCACGAGCTACACCCATGTCGACCTCCTGGGAGGCGCTTCTCTCGATCTTCCGCAGCAAGCAGGCATTCCTTGCATCGCTGCCGCCGTGGCTACGGCCATAGAACATCAAGTTGGCATCCAACGATCGACGTCGACGTGGAGCGCTACGAGATCGAGTAGAGGCTGCAACGGCTCGAGAGCGAGAACGCGCGGCTCGCGCAGATCAACTCCAGGCTCGAGCGCTTCGAGCGGGAGCACTTGTCTGGCTCGATCCCACCCCCCTCCACCGGCGATTCCTGCAGTTGATTGCCACCGAACTCGCTGATCTCGCTGGTGGGGCGCCTGGCGCGGCCTCTTGACCGATTGGTGCTATTTAGTCACACTTCCTCTTGGTGGAGAACCATACGATGATCTCCTTCCTTTCTTTCGCGACCTGGCTCTGGATCGTGCCGTGAGTCGGCTTCGTCCACGCGCTGATCAGCGGGAAGTCCAGGTTCTGGCCATGTTCTTTGGTGGTCAAGACCATCAGCGCCGCATGATGCCTCATGATGGTGCGCTTGTTGCAAACCAGCTCGCAGGTTTGATGGCAATTCATGGTTCGCGCCTCCAGCAGGCTGAACACCTCCCGGTGCGCCCTTCGCGCTGATCACGCTCTTGTCTGGTACAGCTGTTGTTCCTGGGCTGATCCGTCGCCGCTCAAAGCATTCCCTATGCCTAAACCCTCCTGGCCCTGAGATATCCCCCATGGCCCCACCCGAGTTGCTGATGGCTATCCCCAAGCAGTGAACTCAATCCGGTGGATATCCGCCCTCCTCCGTTCCCCCCTCCAAGAGCACTAGATCCTGAATGCCTGGCCTGATGCGAAGACCCGCCTCCCTCAGACGCGCCCTGATGGAGCTCCCTCCCCTGGGCCGCCGCCTGCTGCTAGGCACCATCGATGTGCTGCTGATCCCCCTGGCGATCTGGCTGAGCTTCTGGTTGCGCACGGCCCAACCCTTTAGCGAGCCTCTAGGAGCCAGCCTCTGGCTGTTCCCAGCTGTGTTAGCAGTCGGTCTCAGCATCTATGCGTTCACCGGCCAGTACCGCGGCCTCACCCGTTATGTGAGCAGCACTGCCTTTTATGGGGTGGCCACCCGCAATGCCGCCGTGGTGGTGCTGGTGTATCTACTCGGCACCCTGCTGCCGGTTCAGATGCCGCCCCGCAGTAGCTGGCCCCTGCTCTGGCTCCTACTAACTGGCTTTACCGGTGGCACGCGCTTTGTGCTGCGCGACTTGCTACTCCGGGCCAACCACACCCCAAGCAACAATCGGCCTCAGGTGGTGATCTATGGCGCCGGTGCCGCCGCTGCCCAGCTAGCAGCGGCTCTGCGTCTCGCCCGCAGCCACACCGTGGCGGCGTTCATCGACGATGCTCCGGAGCTCTGGCGCCGCGAGCTCGATGGCGTCGCCATCCATGCCCCCCAGCTGCTGCCCGAGCTGGTCAACCGTCGCCAGGTGAGCCAGGTGCTGCTGGCCATCCCCTCCCTCAGCCGCAGCAAACGCCGCCGCATCGTCCAAGACATTCAGCAGCTGGGGGTGTCGGTGCTGCAGGTGCCTTCCTTGGAGGAGATCACCAGCGGCCAGGCCCGCATCAATACCTTGCGCCCCGTCGCCATCGAGGAGCTGCTGGGCCGCGATGCGGTGCCGCCTGATCCCCACTTGCTCGGCCCCGGCGTGCGTGGATCAGTTGTGGCCGTCACCGGTGCTGGCGGTTCGATCGGCTCCGAACTCTGCCGCCAGATCCTGCGACTTGGCCCCAAGGCCCTGGTGTTGCTGGAGCGCAGTGAACCTGCCCTCTACGCCATACACCAGGAGCTAAAGCAGCAACTGCCCGAGAGTCTCGATTTGGTGCCCGTGCTTGGCAACGCCGCCGATGCCGCCCTCGTGCAGCGGTGTTTCGCCGAACAGGCCGTGGATGTGGTCTTCCATGCCGCCGCCTACAAGCACGTGCCCCTGGTGGAGGCCAACCCCTTGGCCGGCCTCACCAACAACGTGCAGGGCACCCGCGTGGTTGGCCAGGCTGCCTTGGATCAGGGCCTGCGCCAGATGGTGCTGATCTCCACCGATAAAGCCGTGCGCCCCTCCAATGTGATGGGCGCCAGCAAGCGGGTGGCCGAGCTGGTGGTGCAGGGCTTGGCGGAGCAGGCCCATCGTCAAGGTGCGTTCACGCGCTTCGCGATGGTGCGCTTTGGCAACGTGCTGGGGTCATCCGGCTCGGTGGTGCCCCTGTTTCGAAAACAGATTACCGCCGGCGGACCAATCACCCTCACCCACCCGGACATCATCCGCTTCTTCATGACGATCCCCGAGGCAGCTCAGTTGGTGCTCCAAGCCGCAGCGCTGGCTGAGGGCGGGGATCTGTTTCTGCTCGACATGGGCGAGCCGGTGCGCATCCTCGATCTGGCCCGCCAGATGGTTCGCCTCAGCGGCCTGCGCGTGCGCGATGCCCACACCCCTGATGGCGACATCGAGATCGTCTGCACGGGCCTGCGCCCCGGTGAAAAGCTCTACGAAGAACTGTTGATCGAAGCCAGCTCCGAAGCCACCGCCCACCCGCTCATCTACCGCGCCCGCGAAGCCTCCCTGCCTCCCGAGCAACTCTGGCCCCAATTGGATGCACTCGAAGCAGCCATCGCTCGGCAAGATGCCTCAGCCGCCTTGGCGCTGTTGGCCCAGCTCGTGCCCGAGTGGCAGCGTAGTGAGGCTGCGGGCCACTCCCAGGTGGCAGACCCTGTGGAGGTGGCTCAGGGCTGAGGGGATCCACGAGGGCCTGGGTAAGCTGCGCACACTTTTTATTTGACTAAACTATGCGGCTATGCCCATACTGTGTTAGCCGTCTATTTCCTGTTCGCGGCTCCAGTGGGAGCTCCTCTTGCTCCTTGCTTTGACTATCTCCCTGTTCCGCGATTTCACGCATGCCCAGGCCGTTCATGCCGTCCAGTCTGTGATCGGGGTTTGGGCTGGCTACGGTGTTGCTTGGATTTGACCGTCAAGGCTGGATCACAGCTTTCGCCGCAGTGCTCCTGGGAGCCGCTTCCGTCGATCTACCGCAGCAAGCAGGAATTCCTTGCATCTCTGCCGCCGTGGCGACGGCCATAGAACAGCAAGTCGGCATCCAACGATCGACGTCGACGTGGAGCGCTACGCGATCGAGCAACGGCTGAAAAGACTCGAGAAAGAGGACGAGCGGCTCGACGAGCTCAGAAGCAAGCTCAGTGCAATCTTGTCCAGCTCCGACACCAGCTCGACCCCTCCGACTTCAATGCCAGGCGAGCCCGAGACTTGATCTCGTTGCTGGAGGAGTACGGCGGCTTGGCCTGACCTTCTACGGCGCAGACCGCAACACTGTAAGCACGGATCACGCGTTCAGCATTTTGGCAGCCCAAGACGGTAAGGGGTGTTGATGAATCTCCACCCTGCCCCCTTGGATCGTCAACACGGGCTGAAAAGGATCGTCGGCTGATGAATTGTCGAGCACCCGCACCTGATCGCACAACGGGATCGACGCTTGCACCTGAGCCAGCATCCGTGGGATGCGCTGGAGCAGCTTTTCGGTGGGCACGTTACGCCCACCCTCACGCACCCGTTGTGCAACCCGTGCGGCATTGAGTTCAGAGCGCTCCAAGTGGATCACCACCATGATCACGGCGTAGCCGAGGGCTTTGACTCTGGCGACGAAATTAATCTTGGAGGGGTGTGAATACATCGTTTCAAAGCAGAAGCTTGCACCGCTCAGGAGCAGGGTGTTGCGCTGCTGTTCCGCCAGCAGGGCCGCTTCATAGCCGCGCGCTTCCGGTGCTTCTGGATATACAAGCCGGGCCAGACGATCCGCATTCACAAAAGGAAGGCCCAGGGGCTCCAGCACCAGCCGGTAGAAGGTGCTCTTGCCGGCTCCATTGCCACCCACCAGCAACCAGAGTTGCTTCACGGTGTGTGGTGCTGCGCGCTCTCTTTCACAGGTTCAAACATGCCATGGCGAAATTGGCCCAGCCGGCGTCTGCCGTCTGAGGCGATCTCTTCCAAGAACCCCGGATGTGCCGCAAAGGCTTGCTCAGGCGCAACGGCTGCGGTGGTGACCGGCTCCACCCTGACTGCCGCTAATCCCGACAGCACATCCAGCAGCTTGTCTGGATCCAGGACGCCAGCGACTTGGCGCCCCAGCGTTGCCCAGTACTCAATCTGTTCTGCCGCACTGCGATGGTGCCGAGCTCCGGCCAGGGTGGCGCTCTGCATCAGCTCCTGCTGCAGGCGCACGGGTGAGGCTGATTTCGGCACGGGCCAGCGTCCTCAGGATGAACAGGTCGTAGCTGTCTGCTAAAGGGTGATCGCTGCCGCCAGGGCTGGTCATCCGATCACCGCTCGGGCGCGCTGCAGATTGAAGCTCATTTTGATGGCCCAGCCTGTGGCCGGGCCTGGATCTAGATTGGTCATGACCTGCGGGCCTGGAGGGGATGCGCGCCAAGTTGTTCCGCAATGGACGCAGTCAGGCGGTGCGTCTGCCGGCCAGTTGCCGGTTTGAGGGCACAGAGGTTGATGTCGATCGCGATCCTGAGACGGGCATCGTCACCCTGCGTCCACTTCGCTCCAGCCCGTTGGACTGGTTGCGGCAGCGGGCTGCTCTGCTCGACAGGGATCCCCTGGCCGCGGAAGGCTTCGCTGCCCTGACGGTGCCTGACGGCACGCCTGGGCCTGCACAGGAGCGTGACTGGCCATGAGGCAACGCTTCATGCTTGACACCAACGCTTTGCGCCTGTTGCTGGAGCGCCGCTCGCCTCAGCTCGATCAATGGTTTGCAGAAGAACGCTGCAGCCTCTCGGCCATCGTTGCGGCCGAGATCCGCTTTGGCTTGGCCCGCCGCAGGCTG
>CAIZNP010000039.1 GCA_903934375.1 uncultured Synechococcaceae cyanobacterium | reverse complement strand
CCCGGAAGCAGCTGTTTGATTTCGGTTTTGTGATCGCCTGAACAGATCGGCACCGGCCTGGTTCTTGCTGGTTCTGCCGGGTTCATGCGGGTTTGGTGGCGATCGCTTGCGTCGTCGCCGGTGCCATCTACGGTTCACGGACATGCCCTGGCTCAGTGGTTTCCTTCCTGCGCAGTGCCCTGCTGCTTCCCCTCACCTGCACCGTGGCCCTCGGCCTGTGCTCGGCCGAAGCGTGTGAGAAGCACCTGCGCGGCCACAGCAACGGCTCCGACACCGCCGCCCAGGCTGCCCAGAAGTGACGCTGGGGCGCGGGCCTCAGCCTTCAGCCAGCGGCAGGAAGCTCTCGCGCCGGTGAAAATCCGGCTCGGGGCCGCTGTGGCGCCAGGCCCAGTAGCTGCAGCAGTGGCTCACGTCTTCCAGCACAGCCGTAACGGACAACTCCACGGCTGATGCGGCCGGGATCAGGCCGCCGAACGGCACCTTGAGCGTCAGCTCGAGCTCCTGAAGGTCGAGTAGCAGGTTCAGCTCCCCGTTGATCGGGCGCTGTTTCACCTCGAAGGGCACCGCCTGAATGCGGCGCTCAGGCTGCAGGCCCTGCCGGTAAGCGCTGAGGGCGTAACAGTTCCAATCTCCGTTGGGAGCAAGGTTGAGTTCCCAGTAGCCCGGCTGGCCGGCATGGCCGATGAAGGCCTCGAAGCAGGTGCTCTGCCAGAGCTCATCGCGCCGCTGCGGTGCGTCGCCGCCGATCTGGCTTGGGATTCGCAGGCGCTGCAGCGGGCCGCTGAGGCGGTAGTGGAGCTCGAGCACACCCTGCTGCCAGCGGGCGGCGCAGCTGAGGGCCAGGCCCTGCAGGTGCGCTTCGGGCGCAAACGGGTTCAGCGCTCGGGGGGCAGGGCCGGCGGCGCTGAACGGAGCGGACGTGGGCATGACCATCGGCCGGCCATCAGGCGGCGATGCCGCTCAGCGCCGCCGGCTCGCTGAGCTGCTGCACCAGCGCCCGCAAGGCAGAGTCCTGGGCTTCGATGCTGGCCACCAGCCGGAACTGCACCACGGCGCGGTGCAGGTTCTGCTCGGGATGGCTGGCCTTGAAGTAGGTGTTGCCGGCGAGATAGTCGCTGAAGAAGCGCAGCCCGAGCTCGAAGCTGATCAGGCGGGCTGCATCAGCGATGTAGTCGAGCTCCACCGGCTGCAGGAAGCCGCTGGCCATCGCCAGGTAGCCCTCGAGGATGGCGGCGGCCAGGTCGAGATCGAAGTGCACCGCGTCGAAGTCGGTGGTGTCCTCGCCGAGGCGGTTGCAGCAGGAGCGCAGGCAGTCGCCGATGTCGTAATGCACCAGCCCGGGCTTCACCGTGTCGAGGTCGATCAGGGCGATGGCCTCGCCGCTGCTCCGCTCGAGCAGCATGTTGTTGATCTTCGGGTCGCCGTGGATCGGGCGCAGGGGCAGCTCTCCGCGGGCCTTGGCGTCCTCCAGCAGCGACACGATCAGCTCACGCTCGCGGATGAAAGCGAGGCACTCCTGGCCCAGGGGCGTGCTCGGCACCGTGGTGTGCACCAGGGCCCGGTGGTAGGCCTCGAGGTAGCGGGGGGTGATGTGGAACCCTTCCAGGGTGTCCGCCAGCTGGTCCGCCGGCAGGTCGCTGATCAACTGGTGGAACACGCCGAGCCCCCAGCCGAGCTCGCGTGCCTGCCGGCGGTGCTCGATCACATCCACGCTGTGGGCATCGGCCACGAAGGTGGTGGTGCGCCAGAAGCCGCCATCGCTGCAGCGGTGCCAGATGTTGTCGCCGTCGCGGGTGTGGATCAGGCGGGGCAGCTCCCAGCGACGGCCGGCCAGCAGCCCTGCCTCGCCGGCGCTCCGTTCGGCGTTCAACCTCTCCTGCACATGGCGGCTGAGCATCTGCAGGTTGCTCATCACCAGCTCCGGCCGGCGAAAGACGCCGGTGTTGAGCCGTTGCAGCACGACCTTCTGATCGCCGGCCTCAACGAGATAGGTGTCGTTCACATTGCCGCTGCCCAGCGGCACAATGCTGCGCACTGCAGCGGTGAGCTCAAACGCCGAGGCCACGCCACGCAGATCGTCGAGCGATTGGTCGATCCGGCGTTCAACGGCCTGACTCACGACAGCGCCACCCTGTGTTCTGATGGAACACTGGCAGCGCCGGGCCGCCGCGACGGGTTGCCGGGGTCAGCTTCTGTTCAGGACCCGGCTGCCGCTGCTGCGGAGGCGGCCTGCTCCTGTTCGATTTCGCGCCTCAGCTGGTGGCGGATGTGATCGGGTGATTTGTACTGCCGTGGCAGACAGTTGTGCAGGGTTTCGAGGCGGCTCCAGCAGAGCGTCTTCTCGATTCCCGCCATGGAACGCCCTTCAAGCAGCAATTGCTTCAGGGCCTTGCGGTACAGGAAATACTTCGCCTCAAGTTCACCGATCGTCAGGCCTTTGGTGCTGGACATGCTCAGGCCCTCGGATCAGGCTTCACCGTAAACGAGATCCCCCCCCGCCTGGTCAGCTGGAGGCGGAGGTGTAATGGCGCAGGGCCTGCCGCCAGAACAGGCGGCTCAGGATCAGGCTCAGCACGGCCGCCAGCAGGCTGCCGGCCACCCAGCCGGCGGAGGCCCGCCCCAGCAGCGCTTCAGCCGGAATGGTGGTGAGGAAGGCCACGGGCAACACGAAGGTGAACAGCAGTCGCAGGGCCGGTGGATAGGTGCTCACCGGATAACGGCCGGCCACGAGTGTTGTGCGCAATACCTCGGTTGCGTTCCACACCTTCACAAACCAGATGCTGAGCCCGGCCATCAGAAACCACAGGCTGTAGAGAATCGCGGCGGCGCACAGCAGCAGCGTGAAACCCAGGCCAAGGGGCTGCAGCAGCGCGATGGGATCACGCCAGCCCGTGGGCGGTGCGGCGCTGGCCAGGCCCACACCGATCAACACAACTCCGGCCAGAACGCCTGGCAGCCCCCAGGGTGAGACCTGGCGGGCGGAGAGCCAGAACTGGCTGTCGATCGGTTTGAGCAGCACGAAATCCAGCGTGCCGTTCTGCACGTGGCCCACGATCTTGCTGAGGTTCGGTTGCAGCAGGCAGCTGGTGAAGCCATCGAGCAGGGTGTAAAGCCCGAGCACCACCAGGGCGGCATCCCAGCTCCAGCCCCCCAGGCTGCGGCCGTGGCTGTAGAGCAGCGAAAGCACGAACAGGCTGCCGGCCAGGTTGCCGAGCACCGCCACCAGCTCCACCAGGGCGTTGGCCCCGTATTCGAGTTCGGCCGCCAGGGCCGTGCCCCAGAAACGCAGCAGGGTGCGGCGGTATCGCTGCAGCCGGGAACGGCGGTTGGCGCGGGCCATTGTTCAGGCCCCCAGGGCGGCGTAGCGGCGGATGCCGGCCCGCCAGAGCAGCAGCGCGATCGGCAGCAACAGGGCGCACCAGGCGCCGATGCCGGCGAACCCCGCGGCCACGTTCACCGGTTCACCCGCCAGCAGGGCTGCAGGGAAGGCGAGCATCGAAGGGAATGGCGTGGCTTCGGCCAGGGCGCGCACCGATGGCGGAAAGGTGGAGAGCGGTGCCACCAGCCCGGAGAGAAACAGATAGGGGATCAGCAGCAGCCGATCCAGGGCAGCGGCGCGCTCGGTCCAGAAGCAGGCCATGGTGAGGATGATCTGCAGGATGAAGCGGAGCGCGAAGGCCGCAGCGATGGCCAACACGGCCAGCAGCAGCCGGCCAGGGCCGGGCAGGGGCAGGATGCCTGGCTGCCAGAGGGCCACCAACGCCAGCATCACCAGCACGAACGGCAGGCGGGTCGCCTGCTCCGCCAGGTGGCTGGCCAGATAGCGCCACAGCGGGTGCAGGGGTTGCAGCAGCTGGGGGGAGAGCTTGCCCTGCAGGGCGTCCTCCTCGAACACGTGGATCAGCCACACCACGGTGAACTGACGCACCACGAACGCCGCCAGGAAATAGCGGCCCAGCGCCTGGGGGCTCAGGCCTGCGGCAACGCCGGCTCCGGATCCCTGCCAGACCCCCAGCATGATCAACGGCAGCACGCCCGCCAGCGCCCACAGGGCGATCTCGGCGCGGTATTCGAGCATGGTGGCGTACTGGCTCGAGAGCAGGGCGCGGGCGATGCGCCAGCTACGGCGTGCGCGATCACGCGGGCGTCCCATCAGATCGCCTCCTCGATGATCCGGTAGTGCTCGCGATCGTCGGAGCAGCAGAGGTCGGCGTAGTAGCGCTCGAGCACGTCGTAGGCATCGTTGTAGCTGGGGAAGCTGCGGCCGGCGATGCCGTCGCTGCGGCCGTCGTCGCGCACGATGCGGTAGCGGTTCGGCAGCGCTGGCCGGATGCTGGGAGCGTGATCAGGATTCATGGCAGCGGGATCAGCTGAATGCTCGAGGCCTGGATGTGGGGAGCGCTGGCGACATCGTCGCTGCTGCTGGGCGGCTGGCTGGCCTGCCGGTTTGCGCTGAGCCGGCGCGCCCTTGGGCTGTTGATGGCGTTCGGTGCGGGCACTCTGATCTCGGCGGTGTCGTTCGAGCTGGTGTTCGCGGCAGTGCAGCGCTCGCGAGGCAGTGGCGTGCCGGCACTTGGCTTGTTCGCCGGTGCGTTGTGCTTCTACTTCTGCGATCGCTGGATCGAGGCCATTCAGGTGCGCCATCGCCAGGCTCCGAATCTGGCGGTGCCGATGGTGCTCGGGATCATTCTCGATGGCATCCCCGAATCCGTGGTGATTGGGCTGGGGTTGCTGGAGCACAACGGCATCAGCCTGGCGATGCTGGTGGCGATCTTTCTCTCCAACCTGCCGGAGGCGGTGGCCGGCACGGTGGGCATGAAGAGCAGCGGCTGGGGTGCGGGCCGGATCCTGTTGCTGTGGACGGTGATCGCCCTGGTGTGTGCCTCGGCCTCGGCCCTTGGCTACGGACTGTTCGAGGGCGCGCCGAAGGCCTGGTTGTCGCTGATTCAGGCGTTCGCCGGTGGCGCGATTCTGGTGATGTTGACCAATTCGATGATCCCCGAATCGTATGAACATGCCGGCAAGCTGGCTGGCATCTTCACGGTGGTCGGCTTCTTTTTGTCGGTGTCGATCGCTGTGCTGGAAGCGGGCCAGGTTGTGGCCTCCCCTGGCTAGGTTGCGGCCATGATGCGCGTGCTGTTCATGCAGCTGAATCCAGCGGTGGTGGCGGTTGCGGCGGCCCTGGCCGTACCGCTGCATGTGGCACCGGCTGCCGCCCTGCCCGCCCAGCTGG
>CAIZNP010000038.1 GCA_903934375.1 uncultured Synechococcaceae cyanobacterium | reverse complement strand
GCGCTTCCTGCACCGGGTGGTGCCCGGCGGCGCCAGCCGCAGCTATGGCATCGAAGCCGCCCGCCTGGCCGGGGTGCCGCCGTCGGTGGTGACGCGGGCCCGTCAGGTGCTCAGCCGCATCGAGGCCAACAGTCACGTGGCGGTGGGAATCTCCGCGGGGATCGACGCGGCCGCGGCCTGAATCAGCCAGGCGCGGCGCAGCAAGGCATTCAGCGCCGCCGCCACCAGGCCGGCACCGCCGCGGCTGCCGTCAAGGCGGACCTGTGGCAGAGCGCTGGCGGCCAGATGCCGCTTGCTCTCCGCCACCCCCACGAATCCCACCGGCATGCCGATCACCAGCGCCGGGGCCGGGGCCCCCGAGTGCACGGCCTCAAGCAGCACCTCCAACGCCGTAGGGGCGCTGCCGATCAGCACCACGGCACCTGGATGCTTCGCCAGGGCCTGCTGCATGCCTGCGGCGGCGCGGGTGCTGCCGGCAGGCGCCTGCGAGGGAGCCCAGACGAGCACGTTGTACACGGGGTTGGCAAAGGTGCGCCGGGCCATCGGTGCCACGGCCGCTGCCGCCATGGCGGTATCGGTGAGGATCGGCGCGCCGAGGGCCACGGCCGCCAGCCCAGCTTGGCAAGCTCCGGCCGCGATCACGAGATCCGCGGGCAGTGTGAGATCGCCGCTGCTGTGCACCAGCCGCTCCAGCACGTCGCGCTCGGCAGGGCCAGGGAAACGGGCGTAGACCCCCGTGGGCTCCAGAGCCGTGCGGATCAGGTGGATGCTCTCGCGAAAGATCGGATGATCCAGCGGGGAAGCCGCCTGCAGGGGGTCGTGGGGATCGATCGCGCTGATGGTGAACGGGCCTGCTGCCATCCCATTGTGGGCGGCGCCCTGGCCAGGCAGGCACTCGCGGTTTCAAGCCGTGTCCCGTTTTCTGTACGGGCTGTACATAATCA
This sequence comes from uncultured Synechococcaceae cyanobacterium, assembly GCA_903934375.1. Classification (GTDB taxonomy): domain Bacteria; phylum Cyanobacteriota; class Cyanobacteriia; order PCC-6307; family Cyanobiaceae; genus Vulcanococcus. Next base: position 40,063 of record CAIZNP010000038.1, on the reverse strand, counting down.
GGGGCAGTGCTGCAAGCCCTGCCGCCTCCAGGCCTACGGCCAGCTAGAGAACCCAACCGCAACCCCGTCGCGACAGACCCAACCCCTCCCGACCATGGCGCAGCCCATCCATGACGAGACCCTCGGGGTTGAGGAGGCCCGGCGGCGGCTGCCGGAACTGCTCAGCCGGGCCCAGACGGGCGCCACCACGCTGATCAGTCGCCATGGCCGTCCCGTGGCCGCGCTGACGCCACTGGAGGGTCGCATTCCGACCGATCCGATGCTGCGGCAACGGCACTTGCAGGCCCTGCTGAACCTGCAGGGCAGCGGCAAGGACTGCTGGTCCGACAAGGGAGCACCAGCGTTCGTGCAGCCGCTGTTGGCGAGCAGCGGCCACAGAACCGGTTTCAATCCGCAGCAGCTGCGCCAGGGCGATGCGGTCGCCTTCGACGGCTCTGCCCTGGTGGCCTTCGTGTGCGATACCAAGGGCACGGGCCTGTTCCTGGAACCCCTGCTGCGGGGCATTGCCCAAGGAACCTGGCGCGGTGTGATCAGCAGCCTCAGCCTGGCGGAACTGCTGCAGGGTCCGCTCCAGCAGGGCAACGAACCCCTGGCGCAGCGATACGCCGCCGTTTTCCGAGATCCTCAGAGCTGGACCGTGATGCCCGCTGATGCCGACCTGGTGCAGGCGGCTGCACGGCTGCAGCAGGGCAAGCCTGGCCTGAGAGTGAGCCTGAGCCTGACGGCTGCCATCGAGCTGGCCACCGCCATCGCCGCCGGCGCCGCCGTGCTGGTGAGCGACAACCCGCAGCTGGCCCAGACTGAGCACCATCCCGTGCTCAGCGCCCTGCACCGCTGAGCCCGCCGTCTGATGCCGATCCACCTCTACTGGGGCGACGACGAGGCCGCCCGAACGCGGGCGGTGGAAGCCCTGATCGCTGAGCGCACCGATCCGGCCTGGCAGAGCATCAACCTCAGCCGCCTCGACGGCTCCGATGCCGTCCAGGCGGGCCAGGCCCTGGAGGAGGCCCGCACCCCGCCCTTCGGCGGCGGCGATCGCGTGGTGCTGCTGCAGCGCAGTCCGTTCTGCAGTCAGTGCCCGACCGAGCTGGCCCAGCAGCTGGAGGCCAACCTGGAGCTGATCCCGGACAACTGCCATCTGCTGCTGGTGAGTCCCGGCAAACCGGACGCCCGCCTGCGCACCACCAAGGCTCTGCAGAAGCTGGTGAAGGCTGGAGACGCCACGGAGAAGAGCTTCACCCTGCCGGCCATCTGGGATGGGGCGGGCCAGGTTGAGCTGGTCCAGCGCACGGCCCTTGACTTGAGGCTGAAGCTCGAGCCTGCCGCCGCCGAAGCCCTCAGCGACGCCATCGGCAGTGACAGCGCCCGCCTGGCCAGCGAACTGGAAAAGCTGTCGCTTTACGTTGGCAGCGGCCAGGCGATCACGGCCGCGGCCGTGGCCGCCCTGGTGGGCAGCCAGGCCACCAACGCCCTGCAGGTGGGCGATGCCCTGCTGGCCGGAAGACCCGCCGAAGCCATCGCCCTGGTGGAGGCCCTGCTGGCCGCCAACGAGCCGGCGCTGCGCATCGTCGCCACCCTCAGCGGTCAGATCCGCGGCTGGCTGTGGGTGAGCCTGCTGGACCGCCAGGGCGAGCAGGACGTGAACGCCATCGCCAAAGCCGCCGGCATCGGCAACCCCAAGCGCATCTACGTGATGCGCAAGCAGATCCGCGGTCGCGAACCGAAGCGCTTCCTGCACCTGCTGAGCCAGCTGCTGGAGGTGGAGAGCGCCCTCAAACGTGGCAGCGATCCCAGCGACGCCTTCCGCGACGGCTTCCTGCTGGCGGGCTGAACAGCCTCAGTAGGCCGCGTAGCTCTTCTCTTCCACCAGCTCCGAACCCACCAGCGCATTGATGCGGCGCTTGAGATCGGCGCGCTGGTCATTGATGCGGTACACGGCACGGGCCAGGGCGATGAAGGCAGCATCGAAGCGCTGCTGACGCTCGTGCTCGCGGATGCTGTCCTCGATCTCCCAGAGCTGCTCATTCACCCGGCGCAGCTCGACCTCCAGCTCGGCCACCCCGGCGGCAGCCCGCAGCCCCGCTGCAGCCACCACGGTCTCCAGCGCCTCCTGTTCACGGGCGATGTTGACCAGCTTGGCGCCATCGTCGATGCGCTGCAGTTTGATCGCCAGGATCGTGAGCTTGTCGAGCAGCTCCCCGACGGACACGGGCACCTGAACGGGCATGGCGGGCAACCGGGCTGGCCGGCGGGTGAGCGGAAGCTGGCCGGAGCGTAGAGACGGATAATCCCTCAGATCCGCGACCGCCACAGCCGGCGTCTCCCTGCACTGCCATGGCCCTGCTGGTTCAGAAATTCGGGGGCACCTCGGTGGCCGATGCGGAGCGCATCCAGGCGGTGGCCCGGCGCATCGCCGGCAGCCGCCAGGCCGGCAACGACCTGGTGATCGTGGTGTCGGCCATGGGTCACACCACCGACGAACTCACCGGGCTGGCCAGGGCGATCAGCAGCGATCCTCCGCAGCGGGAGATGGACATGCTGCTGGCCACGGGCGAACAGGTGTCGATCGCTCTGCTCGCCATGGCCCTGCACGCCCTCGGGGTGCCGGCCGTGTCCATGACAGGCACGCAGGTGGGCATCCTCACCGAATCGGCCCACGGCCGCGCCCGCATCCTCGAAGTGCGCACCGACCGACTGCAGCGGCTGCTGGGCGACGGCAACGTGGTGGTGGTGGCGGGCTTCCAGGGCACCAGCAACGGCCTGAGCGGCGTGCCCGAGATCACCACCCTGGGCCGCGGCGGCTCCGACACCTCGGCCGTGGCCCTGGCCGCTGCCCTGGGGGCTGACGCCTGCGAGATCTACACCGATGTGCCGGGTGTGCTCACCACAGACCCGCGCAAGGTGGCCGATGCCCAGCTGATGGAGACGATCACCTGCAACGAGATGCTGGAGCTGGCCAGCCTCGGGGCCGCGGTACTGCACCCGCGGGCCGTGGAGATTGCCCGCAACTACGGCGTGCCGCTGGTGGTGCGCTCAAGCTGGAGTGAGGCCGCTGGCACCCTGCTCACCAGCGACGCCGCCAGCCGCCGCGGCAGCGGGGAGGGGCTGGAACTGGGCAAACCGGTGGATGGCGCCGAGCTGGAAACCGACCAGGCGGTGCTGGCCCTGGCCCACGTGCCCGATCGCCCCGGCGTGGCCGCTCAACTGTTCGAGGCCCTCTCCGCGGCAGGCCTGAACGTGGACCTGATCGTGCAGGCCACCCACGAAGCGGAAGACCAGTGCAGCGGCAGCGACTGCACCTTCACGAACGACATCGCCTTCACCGTGGCCGAGGAGCAGCTGGATCGAGCTCAGCTGGTGTGCCGTGAGGTGCTGGCGGCGATGGGCCCGGCCGCCAGCGGCGCCACCCTCAGCGCCGAAGCCGGCATGGCCAAGCTGAGCATCTCCGGCGCCGGCATCATGGGTAGGCCCGGCGTGGCGGCTCGGCTGTTCGACACCCTTGCCAAACAGGGCGTGAACCTGCGCCTGATCGCCACCAGCGAGGTGAAGGTGAGCTGCCTGGTGGCCGGATTCCAGGGAGCCAAGGCCCTGCAGGCGGCCGCCAACTGCTTCGAACTGAACGAACGCCAGCTGCATCACAACCCCCCACCGGCCGGGGCCGGCGAACCGGAGGTGCGCGGCGTGGCCCTCGATCGCGATCAGGCCCAGGTAGCGGTGCGCCACATCCCAGACAAACCCGGCACCGCGGCGGCGGTGTGCCGCGCCCTGGCGGATGCAGCCATCAGCCTCGATGCGATCGTGCAGTCGGAGCGCACCCACGGCAGCGGCGAGCAGCAGAGCCGTGATATGGGCTTCACCCTCAAGCGCGACGACCTCGATCGCGCCCGCACGGCCCTGCAGCCGCTGCTGAACCAGTGGCCCGGCGCCAGCTTCGAGGAGGGTCCGGCCATCGCCCGCGTGAGCGCCGTGGGCGCCGGCATGCCCTGCACCGCCGGCACGGCGGCGCGGATGTTCCGCTCCCTGGCAGCCGAAGGCATCAACATCGAAATGATCGCCACCAGCGAGATCCGCACCAGCTGCGTGGTGCCGGAAGCCGAAGGCGTGCGCGCCCTGCAGGCGGTGCATGCCGCCTTCGGCCTCGGCGGCGCGGTGGTGCACAAAGCTGAAGGAACCGAAGCGCCGGTGTGAGGCAGAGAGCCACCGCGCTACCAGCCGCCTATCTGACCGTGGCCGCGATACCGCCGGGCTCCAGCATCAGCTTGCTGTTGCGCAGCGACTCCTCCATCTCGATCGGGTAAGCGCCGTCGAAGCAGGCGGTGCAGAAGTGGCCGGCGTTCGACCGGGCCGCTTCCACCATGCCCTCCTTGCTGAGGTAGGCCAGGGAATCCACGCCCAGGTGGGCGGCGATCTCGGCCAGGGTGAGGCGGGCAGCGATCAGCTGGTCCTGGGTGTCGGTGTCGATGCCATAGAAGCAGGGATGGGTGACGGGCGGCGAGCTGATGCGCATGTGCACCTCGGTGGCGCCGGCATCGCGGATGGCGGCCACCAGCTTGCGGCTGGTGGTGCCGCGCACGATCGAATCGTCGATCACCACCACACGCTTGCCGGCCAGCACGTCCGGCAGGGGATTGAGCTTCACGCGGATGCCTGCTTCGCGCATCGCCTGGGTGGGCTGGATGAAGGTGCGGCCCACATAGCGGTTCTTGATCAGGCCATCGCCGAAGGGGATACCGCTGTACTGGGAGTAGCCGATGGCCGCCGGGATGCCGGAATCGGGCACACCGATCACGATGTCGGCAGCCACAGGTGTTTCGCGGGCCAGGGCCTCGCCGATGCGCACCCGATAGCTGTAGAGCGACTCGCCAAAAAAGCGACTGTCGGGCCGGGCGAAGTAGATCATCTCGAACACGCACAGCCTGGCGGGTTCGCTGATCCAACGACTGCGCTGGGGCTCTGGATCGCCGAGGCGGAACTGGATGATCTCGCCGGGCTCGACATCGCCGTCGAAGCTGGAGCCAATGATGTCGAGCCCGCAGCTCTCGCTGCTCACCACCCACTGCGCTTCGCTGCGCTCGCCCATATGGCCGAACACCAGCGGCCGGATGCCATGCCCATCCCGCAGGGCAAACAGACCTTCCGGTGTGCCGATCACCAGGCTGAAGGCACCGCGGCAGCGCTCGGCAGCGGCGCGGATGGCGGCGTCCCAGTCGAGCCCACCGTTCACCGCCTGCTGGATGGCGAAGGCGATCAGCTCCGAATCGGTGGTGGAGGTGAACTCCGCCTCGGGGGTGTCGGCGGCGATGGCCTGGCGCAGCTCGGCCGCGTTGACCAGGTTGCCGTTGTGGGCGAAGGCGAAGGCCCCCAGGCGCGTGTTGAGCACCACCGGCTGGGCGTTGCAGGCCTTGCTGCTGCCGGTGGTGGAATAGCGGTTGTGGCCGATGGCCAGGTGGCCGGGCAGACGCTGCAGCACCTCCTGATCGAACACCTGACTCACCAGGCCCATGTCCTTGTGCAGGCGCACCTGCAAACGCCCGTCCACAGGGCCATCGAACACAGCGATGCCGGCGGACTCCTGGCCGCGGTGCTGCAGGGCGTAGAGGCCGAAGTAGGTGAGATTGGCCACCGGCTGATCGGCCGCCAGCACCGCGAACACACCGCAGGCCTCCTCGGGCTTGTCGGGGCGCTCCTGAACAGTGGGGTTGATGCCGGGCTGCAGATCGCTCACAGCAGGTCCCACCGTTGGATTAGCTCCAGCATTGTGCATCAGGGTTGGCGGGGATCCGGCGGGGATCCGTTCAGCCGCTGGGAGGCAGATCCACGCCCATGCGGCGCGGGATCGCCTGCTCGAAACGCTCGCTCATCTGGGCTACAGGCAGCTGCAGAAGACGGCTGCCGGCCTGGCTGATGGTGAGCTCAGGCTCGTCTTCCACGACGCCCAGGCACTGGGCCGGCACCGACCCGGGCGCAGCGGCGTTGGCGGCATCGAGGGCCTCCTGCCAGGCGGCCGTGTGGGCGGGCGCCACGCTGACCAGGATGCGGGCGCCGCCCTCGCCGAACAGCAGCCGATCGAGGCGGGCGATGCCGGCGGGGATCTCCAGGTGGGCACCCAGGGGGGATGAAGCCCCGCTGGCGGCACCGGCCCCGGAGGCCATGCAGCACTCGGCCGCCGCCACGGCCAGGCCGCCATCGCTGAGGTCGTGGGCAGAACACACCAGGCCGCTCGCGATCGCCTGGCGCAGGAAGCCCTGAACCGAGCGCTCCAGCTGCAGATCGATTTCGGGCGGGCGACCTGTGACGGCTCCATGCAGCCGCTCCAGATAGCTGCTGCCGGCCAGGCCCAGGCGCGGATCGGCTGGAGTCTCTCCCCCCTCCAGCGGCGCCCCCAAAAGCCAGATCCCATCACCCGCCTCACGCCAGGCCTGGCCGCGCACCTGGGCCAGATCGTGCACCAGGCCCACCATGCCCACCACCGGCGTGGGGTGGATCGGCTGCATGCGGCCGTCCGGCAGGCGGGTTTCGTTGTAGAGGGAGACGTTGCCGCCGGTGACGGGCGTGTCGAGGGCCGAGCAGGCGGCCGAGAGGCCGCGGCAGGCCAGGGCCAGCTGCCAGTAGCCGGTGGGGGTTTCCGGTGAGGGGAAATTGAGGTTGTCGGTGACGGCCAGAGGCTCGGCGCCCACGCAGCTCAGGTTGCGGGCCGCCTCGGCCACCGCCGCCATGCCGCCGCGCTCAGGATCGAGGGCAACCCAGCGATTGGGGCAGTCGACCACCGCCGCCACACCACGCGTGGCCGCCGCCATGGCGCCCTCGCCCTGCTGGGGACGCAGCCGCACGACGGCCGCGTCGGCGCCGCCGGGGGGCACCACGGTGTTGGCCTGCACCTGGTGGTCGTACTGGCGATAGACCCAGCGCTTGGAGGCGATGGTGGGGTCATCGAGCAGCTCCAGCAGAGCCTCGTTCCAGCTGGTGGGCTGCCCGGATCGGGCGCCGGCGGCGGGGGTGATGCCATGGGGGCCGGCGGGGGGCAACTCAGCCTCACTCCAGCGCCAGTGGGCCTGAATCTCGGCCGGCGGTTCGCCGATCAGCTCATGGTGGTTGATCGGCGTGTCGTCCGCCAGGGCGCTGGCGGGAACCTCGGCAGCCACCTCGCCGTTCTGCAGCACGCGCACGATGTTGTCCTCCAGCACACGGCCCACCACGGCCGCCTGCAGGCCCCAGCGGCTGAAGCGCTGCATCAGCGCCTGCTCACGGCCAGGCTTGACCACGAACAGCATCCGCTCCTGGGATTCGCTGAGCAGGAACTCGTAGGGGGTCATGCCGGCCTCGCGGGCGGGCACGCGATCGAGATCCAGCTCGATGCCCAGGCCCCCCTTGGCGGCCATCTCCGAGCAGCTGCAGGTGAGGCCGGCAGCACCCATGTCCTGCGCGGCCACCACATCGCCGGTCTGGAAAGCCTCAAGACAGGCCTCGATCAAGCCTTTTTCGAGGAAGGGATCCCCCACCTGCACAGCGGGGCGATCATCCAGGGAGGCCTCAGTGAGCTCGGCGGAGGCAAAGCTGGCGCCGCCCATGCCGTCGCGGCCGGTGGTGCTGCCCACATAGACCACCGGATAGCCCACCCCTTCAGCACCAGAGCAGACGATCTCCTCGGTTTCCATCAGCCCCAGGGCCATGGCATTCACCAGCGGGTTGCCGGAGTAGCTGGCATCGAACGCCACCTCACCGCCCACGGTGGGCACCCCCACGCAGTTGCCGTAGTGGGCGATGCCGGCCACAACGCCCTCCATCAGGCCCACATTGCGCTCGTCCTCCAGGGGCCCGAAGCGCAGGGCGTTGAGCAGGGCGATCGGCCGGGCGCCCATGGTGAAAATGTCGCGCAGGATGCCGCCCACGCCCGTGGCCGCGCCCTGGAACGGCTCCACCGCCGAGGGGTGGTTGTGGCTCTCGATCTTGAAGGCCAGCCGCTGACCCTCGCCCAGATCCACCACGCCGGCGTTCTCACCGGGGCCCACCAGGATGCGGGGGCCGGTGGTGGGGAAGCCCTGCAGCAGCGGCCGCGAGTTGCGGTAGCAGCAGTGCTCCGACCACATCACCCCGAACATGCCCAGCTCGGCGCGGTTGGGGGCGCGGCCGAGGCGGCGGCAGATCTCGTCGTAGTCGGCCTGGCTGAGGTTCTCCTTCTTCAGCGCGTCGGGCACCGAATAGGCGGGGGCGGCGTACTCAGGAGCGGCGACCACGAACTCACGGGCGGAATGACGCCAGTCTTGCCGAGCGACTCACCGGTGCCCCGTCAGCAACGCCAGCTCAGAACCAGGGATCCTCCTCGCGCTCATCCTGGCCAGCGGCAGGCTCAGAGCGACGACGACGGGGCGCAGGCGGGTTCTCGTCGGGCCAATCGTCCCAGGTGTCGTCAGAGCGGGCATAAGACTCCGGGCGATCGCGGCCGGAACGTGGTCGCTCCGGCCGCTCCAGCCAGGGAGCGTCGGCGGGATCCTCTGGCGGGGCGTCCCAGGGGGGCTCCTCCATCCAGCCCTCGAGGCGCTCCTCGAAGCGATCGCCGGCCTGCTGGAACTGATCACGCAGCCGGGAGGTCTCCTCCTGCACCTGGTCGCGCCAGCGGCGTGAACGACGCAGGAACTCCTGGCGCACGCTGGCGCGGGCCAGGGGCAGATCATCGAGGCCCTCGATGGCGGTGAACACCTGACCGGGCTGCTGGTCAACGATCCGTTCGGGGCTGAGGCGCCAGCGGCTGCTGCCCGGCAGGCGCGGATCGCTGCGGGCCACCAGGTAATGAACGATGCGACCGCTGCTGAACTCCACGGCAGCATCGACCACACGGCCGATCACCTCGCGATCGCGCCCCAGCAAAGAGGCGCCGATCAAGGTGGGCAGCCGGTCCACGGTGGGCTGATCGGTATCGGCCCCAGCGCCCTGCACGAACAGCTCCTGCTCGGCCAGACCGCGCAGCTGATCGAGGCGCCAGGCCAGGCGCCGATCCCCAAAGCTGGACGGGCGACTGATCCAACCCAGGAGCCGGTGCACCGGCGGGTGCATCCAGGCCTCCGTGCCGGGGCCGTGGTCAAGGCCCTGATCGCAACGCACGCGCCGGCGCAGCAGATCGCTGAGAAGAAGTTGCTCGGGAAGGCTCACCGGCTCAGTCTGCCGCTGCCGACCTACTGGCGGATCTGAACCGGCATCACCAGATAGGTGAAAGCGGGGTCGTCATGGGGGGCGAGCACCACAGGCGTCGTGGGTGCGTTGCAGCGAAGCTCCACCCGCTCGGAGGTCATGGCCTTGAGACCATCGAGCACATAGCGGACGTTGAAGGCGATCTGGATGGCATCGCCGGTGATCTCGGCAGCCAGGGATTCGGAGCCGCTGCCCACATCCTGGGCGTCGGCGCTGATGGCCAGCTGACCACGGGCCGGATCACTGCTGAGCTTCACCACGTTGTTGTGCTGGTCCGCCAGCACCGCCACCCGCTCGAGGGCGCTCACAAGGCCGCGGCGATCGATCGTGAGAGTGCGGACGAAACTGTCCGGGATCAGCTGCCGATAGTTCGGATACGTGCCATCGAGGCTGCGGCTGGTGAGCACCTGATCGGCCCACTGGAACACGACTTGGCCGCGATCACAGAACAGACTCACGGCCTCACCGCCACCACGACCGGAGAGCAGGCGCTCCAGTTCCCGCAGGGAGCGCGCGGGCACGGTGACATCCACAGCACCCTCTCCTTCGGCGCTGTTCTCCAGTCGCAGCACCGCCAGGCGATGGCCGTCGGTGGCGGCGCATTCAAGGCCCTGCTCATTGAGGCCGAGATGCACACCGGTGAGCAGCTGCTTGGCCTCATCGCCACTGCTGGCGAACAGGGTGGCCCGCAACCCCCTCACCAGCACATCGGGATCGAGGCGGATCGGGATGCTGCTCTGGGCCAGCGGCAGCTCCGGGAAATCATCTGCGGGCATGCCGCGCATCTGGTAACTGCCGGACGCGCTGGTGAGCTCCACCTGCTCACTGGCCTCCGCGCAGCTGAGGCTGATCGGGCTGTCGGCAGGCATGCGGGCCACAATCTCACCGAACAGGCGTGCCGGCAGGGTGATGGCGCCGCTCGTCTGGACCGAGGCAGCGAGGCTGGTCTGAATTCCGAGACTGAGGTCGTAACCGGTGAGGCTGAGACGTCCGGTGCCGGCATCAGCGGTCAGCAGCACGTTGGCCAGCACCGGATGGGTGGGGCGGCCTGCCACGGCCCGACTCACCAGCTGAAGGCTGGCGTTGAGTTCGGCCTGGGAGCAGACCAGCTTCATGGCGGGGCGGGAGGGTCCCCCACGCTTCCACAGGGCGCCCCGAAGCGCAACGGGCGGATCCTCACCTGGCCGGTTCGTCCCCAACCGATCACTCCATGGATTTGAAGATTTGAAGAAAAGAAATTGAATCCGTAGCCGTAGGGCCTGGGGAAAGCGGCAAGAAGCCCCAAGACCCCTGTGCTGCAGAGCCTTTTCAAAACACAGCCCTGTGGAAAGCCGCTGAGGAGAAAACACTCATTCGACCTTTTCCCGAGATTCCGGAAGCTGGGGAAAACAACGGCTTGATGGGGCTGTGTTAACTCCGGCGGTTTTCCCGGTTCCGACGGGATCTTTTCCTGAGGTTGTGGACAGACACTTTCTGGGCTGGCGGCGGTTTGCTGACCCTGTTGGAGCACAAAAAAGCCGCCGGTGGGATCGGCGGCGGCAGGGTTAGAGCTGGATCGGATGCCCTAGAAGCCCATCACGCGGGCCACGGTATCGGTGTCGGGATCAAGGCCGGTGTGGAACTTGGAGTCGTTGTGCTCGATGGCCGTGGTGGGGTCCTTGAGGCCGTTGCCGGTGAGTACGCACACCACCGTGGCGCCAGCGGGCACCTCCTCGCGGCGTTTGATCAGGCCGGCCACTGAGGCGGCGCTGGCGGGCTCGCAGAACACCCCTTCACCGCTGCCCAGGAGCTTGTAGGCGTCGATGATTTCGGCGTCGGTCACGGCCATGAAGTCGCCGTTGCTTTCGGCACGGGCCTTGAGGGCGTTCTCCTTATTCACCGGGTTGCCGATGCGGATCGCGGTGGCGATCGTGTCCGGCTGTTCCACCGTGTGGCCCAGCACCAGCGGTGCGGCTCCGGCGGCCTGGAAGCCCATCATCCGCGGCAGCCTGCGGCTGTGGCCCGCGGCCTTGTACTCGTTGAAGCCCATCCAGTAGGCGCTGATGTTGCCGGCGTTGCCCACGGGGATGCACAGCCAGTCGGGTGCCTCGCCCAGGGCATCCACCACCTCGAAGGCGGCGGTCTTCTGACCTTGCAGCCGGTACGGGTTGAGTGAGTTCACCAGGGTGACCGGGTACTGATCGGCCACCTCGCGCACGATCGCCAGGGCCCGGTCGAAGTTGCCCTTCACCGCCAGAACCTCAGCGCCGTAGAGCAGGGCCTGGGCCAGCTTGCCCTGGGCCACGTAGCCATCGGGAATCAGCACGAAGGCGCGCATGCCGCCACGGCGGGCATAGGCGGCAGCGGCGGCCGAGGTGTTGCCCGTGCTGGCGCAGATCACCGCCTCCGAGCCTGCTTCCTTGGCCTTGCTGATGGCCATGGTCATGCCACGGTCCTTGAAGGAGCCGGTGGGGTTGAGGCCGTCGTATTTGAGGTAGACCTTCACGCCCTTGCCGATGCGCTCGGCGATCACCGGGGCGGGAATCAGCGGCGTGGCGCCCTCGCGCAGGGTGATCACCGGTGTCCTGTCGCTCACCGGCAGCCACTTGCGGTAGCCCTCGATCAGGCCCGGCCAGTCCTGCATGGCCGGTTTGGTGCCACCCAGGCGCCGGCGGATGGAGGACAGCAGGGGCACGGGCGGTGGGCTGGTGGTCTGAATCTGAATCTACGGGGCCGGTTTCAGGCCCTTGGGGGCATCGGAGTCACCGCGCAGGCCATCGAGCGGCGCATCGCTGAAATAGCTCACCAGCTGGCTGATCGAGCTGGCCTTGCTCATCAACGCCAGCAGCGCCGGGATGTTCACTTCCAGCTCATCCACCGGATAGGCCTGCAGGAAGCCGATGGCATTGAGCCTGCCGTCGCCCGCCACCAGCCCGTTGATCACGCCGGCTCGCAGGGCCGGAATGCCGGCGGGTTTCGCTTTGAGCGGGTACATGATCTGAGCGAGCCTGTTGAGGATCGCTTCACCGATGCGGGTGTTGAGCAGGCGGCTGGTGAGAACCAGCGGTAGGCTCAGTTCCGCCTGAAGCAGCTTGGCGACGTCCTGTGGTTTCTGCCTGGCGAAGGCCATCACATCCGCCAGCAGACCACGGGCCTCGCCTGTGGTGGCCAGATGCTTCATATCGGCCACGGCGATCGAACGCCGGAAGGCCCCGCTCACGAACACCACGTTCTGGGCGGCCAGGCTCGCGCTGGGCAGCAGCGGCGATCCCGCCAGCAGACCTGCACCCAGCAGAGCTGCGGCCAGGCGCTGACGCTTCAAGGAGGCCATGGTGGGGCGGCGCGGCGGACGGGCGTGCCGCAACCCTAGGCGCTGCCTGCTGCCGTTCCAGGACCCACCAGCACATCGCGCACGAGCCGCACCACGCTGCGTTCGGCAAGCCCGCGTGCCAGCTCTGCCCCCATGCGGCGCACTTCAGTTTCCTGCAGCAGCCTCGGCAGTCGACGCAGCAGCAGCTGCGGCTCGAAGCCGGGTAGCTGGCGCAGGATGGCCACCAACCGCTGGATGGGCTCGAGGGACAGCAGCTCCCTGTCGCTGATCGTGGCTGGTTCACGATCCCGCAGCCCCGGGGGAAGCAGCAGCCTGGGTAGCCGCTGGCTGAGGCGCAGGGTCGTCTGCCAGCCGAAGGCGTCCATCTGGTTGACGGCGGCTTCCACCAGTTGGTTGCGCAGCAGACCGGCCTTTGGCGAGAACAGGAAGTCGAGAACCTGATCGAGCAGGCCCTCCAGATCGAGCGTGGCGCCGCTGGCGGCACTGGTGATCAGGTTGTCCAGCCGCTGCCAGCGGAAGATCTCGCCGTCGAACAGCATTTCCCTCAGGCTGTCGCGCAGCTGGGGGTCGGGATCCTCCATCAACCGGCGGGCGAAGTAGGGGTAGGCGGCGCCGAGGATCTTGAACTCGGGATCAACGCTCAGGGCGATGCCCTCGAGCGTCACCAGCGAGCGGATGATCAGGGCGTAGTAGGGGGGCACCCGGAACGGGAAGCGATACATCACGCCCGAGAGGTCGTCGGTGACGGCCTTGAAGTCCATGCGGCTGACCCCCATCTCCAGGGCCTGGCCGAACACGCTCTCGAACGCTGGCACGATCGGTTCGAGATTGACGTCCTCCGCCAGGAAGCCGAGGGCAACGAAGTCCTTGGAGAGCTTGGCGAAGTTGCGGTTCACCAGGTGCACCACCGCCTGGATCAGTCCGGTGCGCGATTCGCGGCTCACCGTGCTCATCATGCCGAAATCGAGATAGGCCAGGCGGCCATCCGCCAGCGCCAGCAGGTTGCCCGGGTGGGGGTCAGCGTGGAAGAAGCCGTGTTCCAGCAGCTGCTGCAAGGAGCAGTTCACCCCCACGCTCACCATGTCGTCCGGGTCGATGCCCAGCTGGCGCACCGCCTCGAGATTGGTGAGCTTCACCCCGTCGATCCATTCCATGGTGAGCACCCGGCGCGCCGTGGCCTCGTGGTGGATGCGCGGTACGGCAATGCGCGGGTTGTGGGCGTGCAGCCGGGCGAAAGCTTCGGCGTTGCTCGCTTCATTGCAGTAATCCATCTCCTCGAACACCCGCTGGCCGAGCTCATCGATCAGAGCCACCAGGTCGGAGCGGATCAGGCCGACGTTGCGGTTCAGCCAGGCGGCGATGTTGCGCACGATGTAGAGATCGAGCGTGATCTGCTCGCGCAGGCCCGGGCGCTGCACCTTCACGGCCACCTTCTCGCCGCTGAGCAGCACGCCGCGGTGCACCTGGCCCAGGGAAGCCGCAGAGATCGGTTCCCGTTCCAGTTCGGCGTAGATCGTGTGGATCGGAGCTCCGAGGTCCTCCTCGATGCAGGCCATGGCCAGGGCTGAATCGAAGCCCGGCAGCTGGTCCTGCAGCTGGGCCAGTTCCTCCAGCAGCAGCGGCGGAATGATGTCCGGTCGGGTGGAGAGGGCCTGACCGGCTTTGATGAAGGCCGGTCCCAGCGAGGCCACCAGATCCGCGGCCTCCTTGGCCCGTGCCCGTGCATGGCTGGGGTCCTGCAGCCGGCGGGTGAGCCAGTCGACGCCGACGCCCACGAGATAGAGGCCGATCGGCACCAGGGTCTGCCAGAGGCGGCGCAGCAACCGCTGGGGATGACCGGCATAGATGCGGGTGATCGCCGCTGGGTCGTAGGTGAGCAGGCCAGAGGCCTCGATGAAGTCGCTGAGTTCGGCATCGCTGCCAGCTGGTGCGCTCGCGGCAGCGCTGGCAGGTGGGTTGATCGGTTGTGTCCCTGTTTCTGTACGGGCTGTACGGAACTCCGGAGGGGCCTCAGCAGGGATCGCTTCGATCGCTGCGCTTGCTGAATGTTCGGCGTGTTCGTCCGATGACTGGGCGTCCTCGCCGAACACCGCCGCCCGCATGGCCGCCGCCGCGGCTTCCGCCGGGGTGAGAGGGGGGACGCGATCGACCATGCCGCCTGGGCGCTGGCGCCTGTACTGGTCACCCCCTTCTAAACGAAAGACACAGCCGCTACGGTCGGGCCGCCTACCCCTCCGGCTGCCGGACGCGCCTGTGCTCACCGGACTGCGCCTCGAGAACATTGCGCTGATCGAGGCGCTGCAGCTCAGCTTCAGCGGTGGCTTCACGGTGCTCACCGGCGAGACCGGTGCCGGTAAATCGATCCTGCTGGACGCCCTCGATGCCCTACTGGGCGGAGCAGCGGGCAGCGGTTCCGGTCCGCGGCTGTTGCGCCAGGGGGCGGAGCGGGGCGTGATCGAGGCGAGTTTCAGCCTGTCGCCGCCGCTGCAGGCCTGGCTGGAGCAGCAGCAGCTTGAGGATGAGGAGGGCGAGATCCTGCTCAGCCGCGAGTGGCGCCTGAGCGAGGGCCGGCTCGGCAGCCGCCACCGGCTCAATGGCGTGGCGGTGAACCGCGCGCAGATCCAGGAGCTGCGGCCGCTGCTGCTCGATCTCACCGTGCAGGGGCAGACCCAGCAGTTGGCCCGTCCGGGTCAGCAGCGTCGCTGGCTGGATCGCTTCGCCGGCGAGCCCTTGCAGCGTCAGCTGCCGGAGGTGGCCCAGGCCTGCCGGGCCTGGCGGCAGGCGGCAGCGGCCCTGGAGCAGGCCCAGGCCAACTGGCAGCAGCTGCAGCAGGAGCGGGCCCGCCAGGAGCAGCTGCTCGAGGATCTCGAGGCCGCCCGGCTGGAGGATCCGGCCGAGCGGCAGCGCCTGCAGACGGAGGAGAACCGCCTGGCCCATGGCGTGCGCCTGCAGCAGGGGGTGATGGCCCTGATCGGCCGGCTGCAGGAGGGGGCCGACGAGGCACCGGCGGTGCTCGATCACCTGGCAGCCTGCGAGGCGGAGCTGGCCCAGATGCAGCAGCTGGATCCTTCCGTGGCCGCCCTGGCTGCCCGCTGCAGTGATGGCCTGGCCCAGCTGCAGGATCTGGCCCGTGATCTCGATCGCTACGGCGCCGGCCTGGAAAGCGATCCCGACAGCCTGGCCCAGCTGCAGGAGCGCATTGCTCAGCTCAAGGCCCTGGAACGCCGCCATGGCAAGGATCTGGCTGAACTGATTCACTGGCGCGATGCGCTGCGCGCGCAGCTCGCCCCTGGCGGAGCTGAGGCCAGCCTCGAGGCGCTCCAGGCCGCTGAGGCTGCCGCCCGGGCCGGCCGCGACCGGGCCAATGCCGCGCTCACGGCAGCCCGCCGCAGCGCTGCCACGGCTCTGGAGCAGCAGCTGATGGAGGCCCTGCGGCCGATGGGGCTGGCCAACGTGCGCTTCGCCGTGGCGATCGCGCCCGCCACATCCGGGGAGGAGGGGGCCGATGCGGTGCAGTTCCTGTTCTCCGCCAACCCCGGCCAGGCCCTGGCGCCTCTGGCGGAGGTGGCCTCCGGCGGCGAGATGTCGCGTTTTCTGCTGGCCTTGAAAACCTGCCTGGCGGCGGCCGATCCGCACGTCACCCTGCTGTTCGATGAGATCGACACCGGTGTCAGCGGCCGGGTGAGCGGTGCGATGGCCGAGTTGCTGCGGCGTTTGGCGGCCAAGCGGCAGGTGTTCTGCGTCACCCACCAGCCGCTGCTGGCGGCGGCGGCCGATCACCACTTCCGTGTGGCCAAGCAGGTGGTGAAGGGCATCACCCACACGCGTGTGTCCCAGCTGCGGGACACTCAGGCCCGTCAGGCGGAACTGGCGGAACTGGCCGGCGGCGACGTCGGCCAGGCGCACAGCTACGCGGCCAGTCTGCTGGAGGCCCACGGTTCATGAGCAGCGCCCGCGGCCCGTTGCCCTATGTGAGCGCGTTGTTGCTGTGGGCCTATCCACCCAGGCTGCGCTGCAACGCAGCCTGTTCCCGCCGGCTGCTGGCACTGCTGGGAGCTCTCGCCTCGGTATTGCCTCCTATGCCCTGTTGCTGGAGGGTCTGCTGTTGTATGTCTCGGTGAATCTCAGTTTCCTGTTCTGGTACTGGTATTTCGATCACCCCTTGCGCCTGATCAGCGCTGATGCTCACTCCGCCGAGCAGCCCCGGCTGCCGCTGGGCATTCTGTTTCCGGAAGAGGCGATCGAGGATGTGCGCTTCCATTCGGCCAACTGGATCCCCGGCCCGATCGATTATCTCTACTTCACAACACTATCCAGCAACTGTTTTGCAGCACCTGAGGGGCATCTGTTGATCGGATCCAAACTCAAGACCCTGCAGCTGATCCACAGCTTTTCGATGATTCTCGTGTTCATCGTGATCCTGGCTCGTGCCATCAACACCCTCGGCTGACGGTCGGCCGGGCACGGCTCCTAGAGTGCGCCGTTGCTGAACCTGCAGGATGCCCCGCGCGCGCGCCGCTTCCGGGACCAAGGCCGCCGCTGCGCCGGCCACCACCCTGCATGAGAAGGCGGCCCAGCTTGATGGCAGCCGTGTGCTCAGTGGCGGCGCCCTGGAGGACGTGATCCGGGTGCGGGGTGCCCGCCAGCACAACCTCCGCAACGTCGACGTCACGATCCCGCGCAACCGCCTGGTGGTGTTCACGGGGGTGAGCGGCAGCGGCAAGAGCTCGCTGGCGTTCGACACGATCTTCGCCGAGGGCCAGCGCCGCTACGTCGAGAGCCTCTCGGCCTATGCACGTCAGTTCCTCGGCCAGGTCGACAAGCCGGATGTCGATGCGATCGAGGGCCTTTCGCCGGCGATCTCGATCGACCAGAAATCCACCAGTCACAACCCCCGTTCCACCGTCGGCACGGTCACCGAGATCCAGGACTACCTGCGCTTGCTGTTCGGCCGTGCCGGCGAGCCCCACTGCCCGGAGTGCGACCGCTCGATCCGGCCCCAGTCGATCGACGAGATGGTCGATCAGATCCTGCAGCTGCCGGAGGGCACCCGCTATCAACTGCTGGCACCGGTGGTGCGCGGCAAGAAAGGCACCCACGTGAAGTTGCTGAGCGGCCTGGTGGCCGAGGGCTTCGCGCGGGTGCGCATCAACGGCGAGGTGCGCGAGCTGGCCGACAACATCGAGCTCGACAAAAACCACGCCCACAACATCGAGGTGGTGGTGGATCGCCTGGTGGCCCGCGAGGGCATCCAGGAGCGGCTCACCGATTCGCTGCGCACGTCGTTGAAGCGCGGCGACGGCCTGGCCCTGGTGGAGGTGGTGCCCAAGGCGGAGGAGGAGCTGCCCGACTCGATCGAGCGCGAGCGCCTCTACTCGGAGAACTTCGCCTGTCCGGTGCACGGGGCGGTGATGGAGGAGCTCTCGCCGCGCCTGTTCTCCTTCAACAGTCCCTACGGCGCCTGCGCCGATTGCCACGGAATCGGCCATCTGCGCAAATTCACCGCCGAGCGGGTGATCCCGGATCCCAGCCTGCCGGTGTATGCGGCTGTCGCTCCCTGGGCCGAGAAGGACAACGCCTATTACTTCTCGCTGCTCTATTCGGTGGGCGAGGCCTTCGGCTTCGAGATCAAGACCCCCTGGAATCAGCTGACGGCAGAGCAGCGGGAGGTGCTGCTCAATGGCTCCCATGAGCCGATCGCCATTCAGGCCGACAGCCGCTACCGCAAGGCGCAGACCTACCTGCGGCCGTTCGAGGGGATCCTGCCGATCCTGGAGCGGCAGTTGCGCGATGCCAGCGGTGAGGCGATCCGCCAGAAGCTGGAGAAGTTTCTCGAGCTGGTGCCTTGCGCGAGCTGCCATGGCCTGCGGCTGCGGCCCGAGGCCCTGGCTGTGCGGGTGGGGCCCTACCGGATTCATGAGCTCACCAGCACCAGCGTGGGCGAGAGCCTGCGCCGGATCGAGCAGCTGATGGGGGTGGGTGCCAGCGAGGGTGCCGAGCCGTTGCTGAATGCCCGCCAGATTCAGATCGGTGATCTGGTGCTGCGCGAGATCCGCCTGCGGTTGCGCTTCCTGCTGGATGTGGGCCTGGATTACCTCAGCCTCGATCGCCCGGCGATGACGCTCAGTGGCGGCGAGGCCCAGCGCATCCGCCTGGCCACCCAGATCGGTGCCGGCCTCACGGGCGTGCTGTACGTGCTCGATGAGCCGAGCATCGGCCTGCACCAGCGCGATAACGACCGGCTTCTCAACACGCTGCTGAAGCTGCGCGATCTGGGCAACACGCTGATCGTCGTTGAGCACGACGAAGACACGATCCGCGCCGCCGATCACATTGTCGACATCGGTCCAGGTGCCGGCGTGCACGGCGGCCGCATCGTGGCCGAAGGTAGCTTCGCCGATCTGCTGGCGGCGGAGGATTCGCTAACCGGTGCCTACCTGAGCGGACGCCGCACGATTCCCACACCGGCAGAACGGAGGACCAGCGGCACCCGCAAACTGACGCTGGTGGGGTGCGGCCGCAACAATCTCTCCGGCTTCGATGTGGAGTTTCCGCTGGGCCGGCTGGTGTGCGTCACCGGGGTGAGCGGCAGCGGCAAGAGCACGCTGGTGAACGAACTGCTGCACCCGGCCCTCGAGCACAAGCTGGGCATGAAGGTGCCCTTCCCGGCGGGCCTGGAGGAGCTGAAGGGCATCAAGGCGATCGACAAGGTGATCGTGATCGACCAGTCACCGATCGGCCGTACGCCCCGCTCCAACCCCGCCACCTACACCGGCGCCTTCGATCCCATCCGCCAGGTGTTCGCCGCCACGGTGGAGGCCAAGGCCCGCGGCTATCAGGTGGGCCAGTTCAGCTTCAACGTCAAAGGCGGCCGCTGCGAGTCATGCAGTGGTCAGGGTGTGAACGTGATCGAGATGAACTTCCTGCCGGACGTTTATGTGCAGTGCGACGTCTGCAAGGGCGCCCGCTACAACCGCGAGACGTTGCAGGTGCGCTACAAGGGCCACTCCATCGCCGATGTGCTGGAGATGACGGTGGAGCAGGCTGCCGATGTGTTTTCCGCCATTCCCCAGGCGGCTGATCGCCTGCGCACCCTGGTGGATGTGGGCCTCGGCTACGTGAAGCTGGGCCAGCCGGCCCCTACCCTCTCCGGCGGTGAAGCGCAGCGGGTGAAATTGGCCACCGAGCTCTCCAAGCGCGCCACCGGCAAAACGCTGTATCTGATCGACGAACCCACCACCGGCCTCAGCTTCTACGACGTGCATAAGTTGATGGACGTCATGCAACGTCTCGTCGACAAGGGCAACTCGATCCTGGTGATCGAGCACAACCTCGATGTGATTCGCTGCTCCGACTGGATTGTGGATCTGGGTCCTGAAGGGGGCGATAAGGGCGGTCAGATTGTTGTCACGGGCACTCCTGAAGAGGTGGCAGCTCATCCCACAAGTCACACGGGCAGGTATCTCAAGCAGGTGCTGGCGCAGCATCCGCCTGCGCTGTAGTTCAGAGTCCGAGCGGTATCAGCGCATTCAGGCGGTCTGACGCAGTCAGCGGCAGCGCCATGCCGCTGCCGCCTGGATCCTCCGCGATCAGTGCTGCCGTGGCCAGGCGCAGGCTGCGGCCATCGCTGAGCAGGCCTGCCACCAGATCGGCGTTGCCGGGGCGCAGGTCGATCAATTGATCCTCGCGCTGCTCGAAACGCAGACCGATCTGGCCGAGATCGCCGCGCTGGCAGCGCCGCAGTCCGGCCACCCCCAGCCGCTTGATCTGGCCGCGCGCGCTTGCCAGCAGCACGCTTCCCTCTGCATCCACCCCGGCGGCCCCCACCACCGTTTCGCCCGGCAGCAGACGCAGCAGCACCGGCCCCTGGGCGTTGCGGCCCATCACCGGCAGGTTGGCCTCGTTCACTGCAAGTCGCAGCAGGCGGCCAGTGTTGCTGGCCACCACCAGCTCGTCGCCATCCCGGCAGAGCACCACCCGCTGCAGGCTGACGCCGTCCTTGAGCTTCAGCACCGAGGCAGCCCGGCCGGAGAGCTCCTGGAACTCCTCGATCGGCAGGCGTTTAAAGCGGCCGTCGCTGCTGAGCAGCCCCACGCTCACACCGGTGGTGTGCTCGGGCGCCGGCAGGGGCAGCAACTGCACCACCCGTTCGCCGCTCATGCCCTCGGGCAGGAATCTCTCGAGTGGCCCCGGCTGCTGGCCGGCGAACTCCCAGCGCAGCAGAGCCACCCGGCCGGCATCGGTGAAGGCCAGCACCGCCGGCTGGCTGGCCACCGGCAGGATCAGCCGCGCTGGTGCCGGGTGCTCGCCAAGCTCCGCAGGCTCATCGAGATGCAGGCGGCCCAGCAGCTGCGGGCCGACGATCTTCACCTGACCATCGGCCTGGATCAGCAGCCGCCCATCGCTGGCCAGCCCATCGAGGGCGCGCTGGCGCAGCAGTTCGGCATTGGGCCGGATGGCGGCACTGCGCTGGGCCACCAGCTCATCACCCCCCTCCACCAGGCGGGTGCGCCGCGGCGTGGCAAAGCGCTTCTTCAGCGCTTTGAACTCCGTCACCATCGTCTCGAGCAGCACCGGCCGCTCATCCAGCAGGTGACGCAGGCGCTCGCGTTCCTGCGCCAGGTCGTTGGCTTCCTTTCGCAGGCTCTCCTGTTCCAGCCCCGTGAGCCGCCGCAGCGGCATCGCCAGCACAGCATCGGCCTGGCGTTCGCTCAGGTCCAGCTGCACCTGCAGGCTGGCGCGGGCGCTGCCGGCATCGGGCGCCGCCGTGATCAGGGCGATCACCGTCTGCAGGGCGTTGAGGGCGGTGATCAGGCCCGCCACCACCTCCAGCCGGTCTTCCGCCCGCTTGAGGGCGTGGCGGGTGCGGCGGATGATCGTGAGTTCGCGGTATTCGAGGAATTCCTGCAGCAGCTGGCGCAAGCTCAGCTGCAGGGGCTTGCCGTTCACTAGGGCCAGCAGGATCGCGCCGTAGTTGCTCTGCAGGGCCGTGCGGCGCTGCAGATCCTGCAGCACCTTCTCGGGTTCGGCATCCCGGCGCAGCTCCACCACCACCCGCATGCCGTCGCGGTCGGATTCATCGCGGATGTCGGCGATGCCGGTGATCTTGCCGTCGTTCACCTGCTCGGCCAGCTTCTCGATCCAGCCGGCCTTGCTGAGCTGATAGGGCAGCTCGGTGATCACCACGGCACCGCGCTTGTGGCGGCCCTTGCCGGGCTGCACCTCCTCGATGTGGGCCACCCCGCGCATGGGGATGCTGCCGCGGCCGTGCAGGTAGGTGTCGCGCACCCCGCTGCCGGTGAGCACCTCGCCGCCGGTGGGGAAGTCGGGCCCGGGCACCAGCTCCAGAAGCTTGTCGTCGGGCAGATCCGGCTTGCGGATCAGGGCGATCAGGGCATCCACCACCTCCCCAAGGTTGTGGGGCGGGATGTTGGTGGCCATGCCCACGGCGATGCCGGTGCAGCCATTCAGCAGCAGGAAGGGCAGCTGGGCGGGCAGCACCGTGGGCTCCTGCTGGGAGCCATCGAAGTTCGGCGCGAAATCAACGGTGTCGTTGCCGATCTCATCGAGCAGGCCCTCGTTGGCGATCGGCGCCAGCCGCGTTTCCGTGTACCGCATGGCGGCCGGCGGGTCGTCGTCGACCGAGCCGAAGTTGCCGTGGCCATCCAGCAGCGGATGGCGGCTGGCGAAGGTCTGCACCAGCCGCACCAGGGCGTCATAGACGGCCTGGTCGCCGTGGGGGTGGTATTTGCCGAGCACGTCGCCCACCACCCGGGCGCACTTGCGGTAGGGCCGATCCGGCGTCAGCCCCAGTTCGTGCATCGCGTAGAGGATGCGCCGCTGCACCGGTTTGAGCCCATCGCGGGCATCGGGCAGGGCCCGGCCCACGATCACGCTCATGGCGTACTCGAGGTAGGAGCGCTGCATCTCCTGATGCAGCTCGATCGGCTGGATGCGCCGCTCGTCGGGCGGCTCCGGCAGCGGCTGGTCGGGGCGCGCCTTGGGCATCCGTTGCTGCGGCCGGGGGCTGGAAAGTGGCGCTCAGCCTACTGATGGAGTCCAGGCCGGGTCAGGCGGGGCCGTGGGGGGTCAGAACTCGTCGTCGCTGCTGCCGCCGCCGCCGGCGTTGGCCTGGGCCCGCTCCACATCGCCCTTGAGGGCTGGCTGGCTGAGCAGGGTTGCGGTGGCGGCCCGCAGCCGGCTGCCCCACAGCTGCTCCTTCTGGTAGCTGTCCAGCACGTAGTTGGGTTCACCGGCCAGGGCTTTGTGGGCCAGTTCCAGGCTTTCGCTGTTGCCCGGTTGCCGGCTGTTGAGGGCCGAGGCCAGAGCCAGCATCGGTTCGGAGGCGGTCGGGTTGATCTTCAGCACACGCCGCCAGCGCTGGATCGCGGCGTCATCCTTGCGCTGCTCGAACAGCACCAGGGCCTGGTTGTTGATCGCCTCCCAGAAGTCCTTGCGCAGGCCGGCGGCCTTCTCGAACGCCGTCAGGGCCTCGCTGTTGCGGCCCATCAGGATGTGGGCGTTGCCCAGATCGAAGTAAGCGCCAGCGTTGCGGCCATCGAGCTTGAGCCCCTGCTGGATCAGCTCCACCGCCTGGGTGGGGTTGTTGGCCTTCAGCGCCAGCGACCCCTGGGCGAACAGGATGCCCGGGTTGCGCGGATCGAGGCTGCGGGCCTTCTCCAGGGCCACCGCCGCCGCCTTCTCCTGGCCGCTGCGCAGATCTGCCTCCGCCAGCAGCACCCAGCCGCGGGGGTCGTCGGGGATCAGCTGCACCACCAGGGCCGCCAGTCGGGCGGCATCCTCGGCCTGGCCCAGCCGCAGCAGTCGGGCCGCCGCCTGGGCGATACCGAGCCCGGCCCCCTCCAGGTTGGCGGGGCTCGGCAGGAGCACATAGGGCACCAGGGCTCTGGCCGGCGCTGCGCTGCTGAGGATGAACCCGCTTGCTGCTGCTCCTGCGAGCAGGCCGCCGAACATCAGGGGAGCTGCCGCCAGAGACCTCAACCAGCGCGCAGCCATCGATGGGGATCAACTCAGCTGCAGCCTAGGCAGGGACGGCTTCGTTGCCCTTCCGCCATGCACCATCAACCCTGGGCGGCGCGGATGTTGCGGCGCCACATTGCCGGTTTGATGCGGCGCAGGGCTGAGGCGCGCAGCTTCTCGTCCCAGTCGGCATCGCTCCAGCTCAGAGCTTCGCTCGCCTGCAGATTCAGCCACCAGGGGCGCGGCTGCAGATCCGGGTCGGCGTTGAGCGGCCCCGCCCGCCGGTTCCAGGGGCACACCTCCTGGCAGATGTCGCAGCCGGCCACCCAGCCCTGAAGGGCACTGGCGATGGCGGGCGGCAGCTCCGGCTCGCGGTTTTCGATCGTGTGAAAGGCGATGCAGCGGCGGGCATCCACCACGAACGGCTCCACGATCGCGGCGGTGGGGCAGGCCTCGAGGCAGGCGGTGCAGGCGCCGCAGGCGGGCCCTGCCGGCGCATTGGCCGGCAGGGCCAGGTCGGTTAGCAGGTGGCCGAGCAGCAGCCAGGAGCCGCGTTCGGGGTGGATCAGGTTGCCGTGCTTGCCGATCCAGCCCAGGCCCGCTTCCTCGGCCCAGGCCTTGTCCAGCAGCGGGGCGCTGTCGACGCAGGCCCGCCAGCGCACCCCCGGCACCTGGCTCTCCAGCCAGCGGCCGAGGGCCCGCAGTCGCCCGTCGATCACCCGGTGGTAGTCGCGCCCCCAGCCGTAGCGCGCCACTTTGAGGCTGCCGGGCGCCCGCTCCCCTGGCACGTGGTAGTTCAGCCCCACCGCCACCAGGCTGCGCACCCCTTCCAGCAGCTGGCTCACGTCGCGCCGGCGTGGGTCCGCCATCCAGGCCATATCCGCCTGGTGGCCGGCCGCCAGCCAGCGCTCCAGCGCAGCGGTGCGCAGGGCCAGTCGTTCGCCGCCGGGCACCGAGGCGATGCCCACCGGATCGAAGCCCAGGCGCCGTGCCTCGGCCTTGATCGCGGTCGCCAGGGCGCCGCTGGCCTGCAACCCAGGGTCGTCTGGATGCCCCATCCGCCCACCACCCCTACGATTGCGCGATTGCGCCAGATCCACTGTGAGCACAGCAGCACCCGGCCGCTTCGGCAACCTGTTCCGCTGGCTGGGACTCACCCTGGTGCTGCTGCTCGGGCTGCAGCTGCTCTCGGTGCTGGCGGTGAACGGCTGGGGTGAGGAGAGTTTCCGCCAGCTGGTGTCCACCACCCTGGTCACCCAGTCACCGATGGGCTTCGTGGGGCTGTCGCTGATGCTGATCGCCTCCCGCCTGGATGATCCGCATGCCAGCCGCACGCCGATGCGTTGGTTCATCGCCGTGGTCAGCGGTGTGCTGGCCCTGGCTCTGCTGGTGACGATTCCTGTCACCATCGCCGGCGACCGCACCATCAGCGAACAGGCGGATCAGGCCCTGATGGCTCAGAAGGGTCAGCTCGAGATGGCCCGCGCCCAGCTGCAGAACCCCCAGGTGATCGAGCAGGTGATCGCTCAGGGTGAGAAGGCCGGTCAGATTCCGGCCACGGCCACCGAGGCCCAGAAGCAGCAGGCGGCCAAGTCCTTCATGGACCGCCAGCTCTCCCAGGCCGATGAGCAGCTGAAGCAGGCCGAGAGCCGCCGTGATCTGGCCGCTAATCAGCGGCGGATCGGTGGCCTCGGCACCGCCGCCGTGTTGCTTGTGGCCTTCACCCTGCTGGCCCTTGTGGCCGTGGTGTGAGGGCGGCTGGCTAAGTTGCGGATTGGTTTCTGTCGACCGGAACAGCCGGCCCGCCGTTGGTGCAGTCCAGTCCCAGACCTGATCAGCCGCTGGGCGACCGCCTGCAGCAGGATCTGAAGAACGATCTGATCGCCGGCCTGCTGGTGGTGATCCCCCTGGCCACCACGATCTGGCTGGCCACCACGGTGAGCCGCTTCGTGCTGGCGTTCCTCACCTCGATCCCCAAGCAGCTCAATCCGTTCAACACCCTCAACCCCCTGCTCCAGGAGCTGATCAACCTGGGTCTGGGTCTGCTGGTGCCGCTGCTGGCGATCCTGCTGATCGGCCTGATGGCCCGCAACATCGTCGGTCGCTGGCTGCTGGAGTTCGGCGAGGGCACCCTGCAGCGCATCCCCGTGGCCGGCAGCGTCTACAAGACGCTCAAGCAGCTGCTAGAAACGTTCCTGCGCGACAACTCCAGCCGTTTCCGCCGGGTGGTCCTGGTGGAGTACCCGCGTGAGGGTCTCTACGCGCTGGGCTTCGTCACCGGTGTGCTTGGCGCCAGCCTCTCGGCCGGCTTCGACAAACCGATGCTGAGCGTGTTCATCCCCACCGCCCCCAACCCCACCACCGGCTGGTACGCCGTGGTGCCGGAAACGTCGGTGCGCGACCTCGATCTGTCGGTGGAGGATGCCTTCCGCACGATCATCTCGGCGGGCATCGTCAATCCCGACGAGCGAGAAACCCCCGCGAGCCGCAGTTTTTCGAGCCTGCTTGCTCAGCTGCGTGCTCCGGCTTACTCCCCTCTCCCCTCCAACAAGGCCTGATGCAGAGCCGCACCGTTGCCCGTGAACTGGCCCTGCTGATGCTCGGCCAGATCAGTGACCGGCCGACCGGAGCTGGTGCGGCGCCCGCAGCCGACATGGCGCTCGACACCCTGCTGCACCAGGCCCTGGCCACCCTCAGCAACCACGTGCGCGAAGCGCTCGACCAGGCTGCCGCCGAGCTGCAGGCCGCGCAGCAGCAGCTGCTCGATAGCGAACTGCAGGATGAGGGCAGCGCCGGCCAGTTGCCGAAGGTGCGTCAGCACCTCCAGGAGGGCCTCAGTCACGCCGAGCAGGGTCTGAACCGCCTCTCCGCCAGCCTCGAGCTGCCGCGCCTGCTGATGCTCGCCGACCAGGAGGAGGTGCGCCGCGGCGCCGTGGACCGCACCCGGGCCGTGCTGCGCGGCCGCGAGGATCTCGATCAGCGCATCGATGCCGTGATGGAGGGCTGGCGCCTCACCCGCCTGCCCCGCATCGACCGCGACATCCTGCGCCTGGCAGCCGTGGAGATTGAGGCGTTCAACACGCCCCCCGCCGTCGCCTGCAACGAGGCGGTGGAATTGGCCAACCGCTATAGCGACGAACAGGGCCGCCGCATGATTAACGGCGTGCTGCGTCGCTTCATCAGCGCCGGCGCCCCCCAGCGCTGACGCCACCGGCCCGAGCGCAACAGGAGAGCGATGGTTTTCGACTGGTTCAACCGGGGCCAGGCCCCCCAGAACCCCCAGCCCGCCGTGCCGGAACCGGCCCTGGAGCCGCCCCCGGCCGACGAGCCCGCTGCCGCTGAGGCCTCTGCAGCCGCTCCAGCCCCCGAACTGCCGAGCGCTGCTGTGGAGGCCCCCGGCAACGCGACCCCGGCTGCTGTCGCGCCCACTGCCGCGCCCAGTGCGCCCGCCGGTGTGGATCAGGACGCGCTGGAGTGGGCTCGTCAGGCCTATGCCCGGCTCAAAGCTCAGCAGGAGGCGGAACGCCAGGCCGCAGAGACCGCGCCGCCACCGGTGGTGGAGCCCTCTGCTGATGGGGCTGACACTGCTCTTTCCACGGTGGCGGCGGCTGCCGGTGAGCAGGCTTTGCAGCCCGAGTCTGAGCCTGAATCCGAATTCGAGTCGACTGCTCCCGCCTCCGCTCCTCCTGCGGGACTGTCGCTCCTTGAGCTGGCCGCCGCCCAGCGCGCGCAGCGGCAGCAGGAGATCCGCGAGCGAGCGCTCGAGATTGCTCAGGAACCCGCAGCGCCGTCAGCGGCGACCACGTCGGTTCCTGCCGCCGCCACTCCAGTCACCGCGGCCGCGGTGGCGGACGAGGCCGCACCCAAGCTCGGCGCCTTCGATGACGACTTCACCTGGTCGGCGGAGGTGCTGGCCGCCCAGGGCCGCCAGCTCGAGGACATCTCCCTGGAGGAGATCGACTGGCTAGGCCGCCTGCGGCGCGGCATGGAGAAGACGCGCCGCGGCTTCGTCACCCAGTTGCTCGACACCCTCGGCGACGATCCCCTCAGCCCCGAGGTGCTCGACGACCTCGAGACCCTGCTGCTGCGCGCCGATGTGGGCGTCCAGGCCACCGATCAGGTGCTGGAGGCCCTGCGCCGCCGCATGAACGAGGAGGTGGTGGATCCGGCCGAAGGCATCCGCTTTCTCAAGGAGCAGCTGCGGGGTCTGCTTGAAGCCCCGATCCAGGCCAGCGGCGTCCCGCTGCTGGCCCCGGAGCGCGGGCGCCTGAATGTCTGGCTGATGGTGGGTGTGAACGGTGTCGGCAAGACCACCACCCTCGGCAAGCTGGCCAATCTCGCCATCCGTAGCGGCTATAGCTGCCTGATCGCCGCCGCCGACACCTTCCGTGCCGCCGCCGTGCGCCAGGTGGAGGTGTGGGGGGAGCGCAGCGGTGTGAGCGTGGTCTCGAACCCCTCGGCCAACGCCGATCCGGCTGCTGTGGTTTTCGATGCCATCGGTGCCGCCCGCGCCAAGGGCACCGATCTGGTGCTGGTGGACACGGCCGGCCGCCTGCAGACCAAGCACAACCTGATGGAGGAGCTCACCAAGGTGCGCCGCATCGTCGACAAGCTGGCGCCGGAGGCGGTGGTGCAGTCGCTGCTGGTGCTTGATGCCAGCCAGGGCCAGAACGGCCTCAAGCAGGCGATGGCCTTTGCGCAGGCCGCGGGCCTCACCGGCGTGGTGCTCACCAAGCTCGATGGCAGTGCCCGCGGTGGCGTCGCCCTGGCGGTGGCCTCCGAGGCCAACCTGCCGATCCGCTTCATCGGCGCTGGCGAGGGCATCCGCGACCTGCGGCCCTTCAACAGCTTCGAGTTCATCGAGGCACTGCTGGCCTCCTAACTGTGGTTTCCCAGCAGGTCATGCAGCGGCCCGCAGCAGGTTGTTCGGTTCCTGCGTGCGGTTGAGCGGGGAACCCCCGTCCAATCACGGCACCGCCGCTATCTTGCGGGCTCCTATGCGGCCGCGCGGTGAGCAGCAAGCCGCCACCACTGCCGTCTGCGCCACTGCCGTCGCGGCCGCTGACGGCGATGGCCTCCCTGCGCCAGCTGCTCGACAGCCTCAGCCGCGAACAGCGCCGCAACCAGGAGCTGCTGGCATCGCTGGGGTTCGCCCTGCGCAGCTTCACCAACCTCGGCCGCTTTCTCGAGCTGGTGCCGCTGGTGACGGCCCGGCTGGTGGAAGCCGAAGGCGCGGTGCTGGTGGTGTTTCATCCGGATGGTCGCCTCTGGCGCGAGCAGCTGCACGCTGCCCCGCCAGGCTCCGGTGGCGAGCTGCTGCGGCAACTGGCCAGCCTGAGTGACCAGGACCTCCTGCAGGCCTCCGGTGATGAGGCGGTGGCGGCGCTGCTGGATCGGCTGGTGCGGCGTCAGCTGGGAGATCGGCCCCTGTTCGCCACGTCGGTGGTGGCCCGCAGCCGGGTGCGTGGCCGGCTGTATCTGTTCGGTGCCCGCAGTGGTCTCAGCTGGAGTGAGGTGCACCGCGGTCATGCCCAGCTGGTGGCCGATCTCACCGGCGTGGCGATCGAGAGCGAACAGCTGCAGCAGCAGGCCCGTCGCCATGAGCGGGTCGACCGACAGCTCTCGATCGGCGCCGAGATTCAGGCCCAGCTGCTGCCCGATCACCCGCCGGTGATCGATGGGGTGGAGCTGGCGGCCCGCTGCCGTCCCGCCTTTCAGGTGGGCGGCGACTACTACGACTTCATCCCCACCCGGCCCCAGCTGCTGGGCCGCCGTCGCGAGCAGGGCCGCTGGGCTCTGGTGATGGGGGATGTGATGGGCAAGGGGGTCCCCGCCGGCCTGCTGATGACCCTGCTGCGCGGCATGCTGCGGGCTGAGGTGCTCAGCGGCCATCCGCCCGATCGCATCCTGCACGACCTCAACCAGCTGGCCCAGGAGGATCTCGCCCACTCGCACCGCTTCGTCACCCTCTTCTATTCCGATTTCGATCCGCGCACCCGCCTGCTGCGCTACGCCAACGCGGCCCACAACCCGCCGCTGATCTGGCGGCGTCTGCGCAATGCCGTGGATCGGCTTGATGCCCCCGGTCTCCTGATCGGCCTGCAGCCCGAGGCTGAGTACGGCTGCGAGCAGATCGTGCTCGATCCCGGCGACGTGATGCTCTACTACACCGATGGCGTCACGGAAGCGGCAGGCCTCAACGGTGAGCGCTTCGATGAGCAGCGGCTGGTGCAGGCCCTGCACACCGCCTGCCGCTCCGGTGTCGGCGCCCAGGGCATTCTTGATCAGCTCTACACCCGTCTCGATCGCTTCGTCGGTCCGGATCGCCCGCTTGAGGACGACGCCTCGATGGTGGTTCTGAAGGTGCGTGAGGAGGTGATGCTCCCTTCTCTGCCTGCCTGAAGCACCGTTTGCCAAGCTGAGCCCAGCCGTCTGCCCGGGCCCGTGGCCGTCGATTCCACTTCCTCCACCTGGAGTCAGCGCTTCGAGCAGGGGCTACATCCGGCGATTGAGCGCTTCAACGCCTCGATCGGCTTCGACATCGCCCTGCTGCAGGAGGACCTCGACGGCTCCATCGCCCACGCCCGCATGCTGGCCAGCACCGGTGTGCTCACGGCGGAGGAGGCGCAGCAGCTGGTGGACGGGCTTGAGCAGGTGCGTTCCGAGGCGGCGGCCGGCATGTTCAACCCCGGCCTCGAGGACGAGGACGTGCATTTCGCCGTCGAGCGGCGCCTGATCGCCATCCTTGGCCCGCTCGGCAAGAAGCTGCACACCGGCCGCTCCCGCAACGACCAGGTGGGCACGGACCTGCGCCTGTGGCTGCGCCGCCGCATCGCCGAGATCGATGCCGCTCTGCTGCGCTTCGAGCGGGCGCTGCTGGCCCAGGCCGAAGCCCATGCCGGCGTGATGATCCCGGGCTACACCCACCTGCAGCGGGCTCAGCCGATCGCCCTGGCCCACCATCTGTTGGCCTACATCGAGATGGCCGAGCGTGACCGGGCTCGCCTGCGGGATCTGCGCCAGCGGGTGAATATCTGCCCCCTCGGTGCCGCCGCCCTGGCCGGCACGCCGGTGCCGATCGATCGGCGCCACACCGCCGCCGCCCTGGGCTTTGACGAGGTCTACGCCAACAGCCTCGATGCTGTCAGCGACAGGGATTTCGCCGTGGAGTTCAGCGCCGCCGCCAGCCTGGTGATGGTGCACCTCAGCCGCCTGAGCGAGGAGGTGATCCTCTGGGCGAGCGAGGAGTTCCGCTTCGTCAGCCTCAGCGATCGCTGCGCCACCGGCAGCAGCCTGATGCCCCAGAAGAAGAACCCCGACGTGCCTGAGCTGGTGCGCGGCAAGTGCGGCCGGGTGTTCGGCCATCTGCAGGGGCTGCTGGTGATGATCAAGGGCCTGCCCCTGGCTTACAACAAGGATTTCCAGGAGGACAAGGAAGCCCTGTTCGACACGGTGCGCACGACGCTCGACTGCCTGGAGGCGATGGCGATCCTGTTCGAGGAGGGCCTCACGTTCAGGCCGGAGCGGCTTGAGCAGGCGGTCGCGGCCGACTTCTCCAACGCCACCGACGTGGCCGACTACCTCGTGGGCAAGGGGGTGCCGTTTCGCGAGGCTTACCAGCTGGTGGGCGGTCTGGTGAAGGCCTGTCTGCAGGAGGGGGTACTGCTGCGGGATCTGCCGCTGGAGCGTTGGCAGCAGTTGCATCCCGCTTTCGAGGCCGATATCCACGAGGCGATCCACCCGCGCCAGGTGGTGGCGGCCCGGCGCAGCGAGGGTGGCACGGGCTTTGAGCAGGTGCAGGTGCAGCTGCAGCGCGCCCGGACGCGACTGGGCACCGCCTGAATCGGGCGGAGTTTCGCTGAGAACCTGTTCAGGTCCAAATCAGCGGTTTAGGCTCAGTGGGCTGGACTTCCGCCTGATCGGCCCCTTCGGCCTGTGAGCATTTTTGTTGGAAATCTCCCCTTCCGAGCTGAGAAGGAGGATGTGGCCGAGCTGTTCGCGCCCTTCGGTGATGTGGCGAACTGCTCTCTGCCCCTTGAGCGCGACACCGGCCGCAAACGCGGCTTCGCCTTCGTGGAGATGGCCGATGACGACAGTGAGAACCGTGCCATCGAGGCCCTGCAGGGCGCTGAGCTAATGGGCCGCCCGCTGCGCATCAACAAGGCCGAACCCCGCACCGGCGGTGGTGGCGGCGGTGCGGGCGCCGGTGGCCCTCGCCGCGGTGGCGGCGGTTATGGCGGCGGCGGTGGTGGCTACTCCGGTGGTGGTGGTGCCGCTACCCCTTCCGCTGAGCGCGCCTCTGGAGCCCGTGGCTGGGAAGACCGCAGCTATGGCGGTGGCGGCGGTAACGAGAGCTTTGGCGAGGGTCGTAGCCGTCGGCGCCGCAGCAGCGGTGACGCCAGCGCGGGAGACGCCTATGGGGGTTACAGCGGCGCTGAGGACTGACGCATTCGTGCTGGTGTCTCAGAGTCCCCGCTCCTCCAGTTGCTGGGCAGCCCGCTCAAGCACCTCCGGACCGGCATTGCGCGCGCCGGCCTCCTGGCCGAGATCGCGCCGCCAGTGGCGGGCGCCGCTGACACCTTCCACCACCTGCACCAGGTGGCGGGCGATTGCCCAGAGGCGTCCGCCATCACGGCACCAGCGCTCGGCGTAGGGGACAAGGCCCCGCACCACCGTTGAGGCGGTGGCGAGCGGCTGGGTGTCGTCGCCGAACAGCTCCCGGTCCACCCTGGCCCAGCGCAGGGGATGGTCGTACACGGCGCGGCCCACCATCACCCCATCGATCAGGGCCAGCTGCTGCCGGCAGGCCTGCAGATCCTGCAGGCCACCGTTCAGTTCGATGGTGAGTTGCGGCCGGTCCCGCTTGAGCTGCTGCACCAGCTCGTGGCGCAGGGGAGGAATGGTGCGGTTCTGCTTGGGATCGAGCCCCTCCAGCCAGGCCTTGCGCGCATGCACGCTGAAGCGGCGGGCGCCGGCATCGGCCAGCGTGTCCACGAAGGCCAGCAGCTCGGCGTAGGAGTCGCGCTCGTCGATGCCGATGCGGTGCTTCACCGTCACCGGCAGGGGGCTGGCCTCCGCCATGGCGGCGATGCAGCGTGCCACCACCTGTGGCTCCGCCATCAGGCAGGCGCCGAAGCGCCCCTTCTGCACCTTCTCACTGGGGCAGCCCACGTTGAGGTTCACTTCGTCGTAACCGCGATCCGCCGCGATCCGCGTGGCCTCCGCCAGCAGCCCCGGGTCGTCACCCCCCAGCTGCAGGGCCACGGGATGCTCGATCGGGTCGAAGCCGATCAGCCGCTCCAGCCGCTGCTGAGCCCGATGATCGCCGCCCGCGCCGGCCAGGCGGCAGTGGTGCACCGCCTGGGCCACCACCATCTCGCTGTAGAGCAGGCTGCGGCGGCTGATCTGACGGAACAGCACCCGGAAGTGCCGATCGGTGTAGTCCAGCATCGGCGCCACACTGAAGCGGTGGGCTCCTGCCGGAACGCCCCCGGCCGGCTTGGCCGGGGTGGCAGGGTTCTGGGGCTGGATGGCGACCATCCCCCCATGCTGCCCTCTGCTCCGCCGGCGCCGGTTCTTGCCGCTGCTGGTTTCCTCGCTCTGCCCGCCTCTTCGCCTCTCCACTGCTGCGGTTGTTGATGTCCTCGTCCACCCCGTTCTGGAATCTGGTGGTGGCTGGCGGTGGTCCGGCCGGTTTCATGGCGGCGATCACCGCCGCCGAAGCCGGCCTGGATCGGGTTCTGCTGCTGGAGAGCACGCCTGAGCCCCTCGGCAAGGTGCGGATCAGCGGTGGTGGCCGCTGCAACGTGACCCACGCTTGCTGGGATCCGCGTGAGCTGGTGGGCCACTACCCCCGCGGTGGGCGGGCCCTGCGCGGACCGTTCAGTCGCTTCGCCAGCGGGGATGCGGTCGCCTGGTTCGACGAGCGCGGCTTGGAGCTGGTGGAGGAGGCCGATGGCCGCCTGTTTCCGCGCAGCAACCGCTCCAGCTCCGTCATCCAGACCCTGCGAGAGGCTGCAGGCAGGGCCGGTGTGGTGGTGCAGACGCACACGGCCCTGCAGCGGGCGGAGGCGCTGCCCGCCGGTGGGTTCGCCCTGGCACTCCGGTGCGGTGAGGACGCGCCATCCCTGCAGTGCCAGCGTCTGGTGCTGGCCACCGGCAGCCACCCCAGCGGTCGGCGCCTGGCTCAGGTGCTCGGCCACGGCCTCGTTCCCCCGGTGCCGTCCCTGTTCACCCTGGCCTTTCGGCCCAATCCCCTGCTGGCGCTGGCGGGGGTCAGCCAGGATCCGGTGGGTCTGGACCTGGAGCTGGAAGATTCCCTGCCCGGGTCAGCGGGGCGTGCTGCGGACATCGCCGGCCTGCCGCGACGCTTCCGGCAGCAGGGTCCGGTGCTGATCACCCACTGGGGCCTGAGCGGTCCGGCCACCCTGCGGCTCACGGCCTTTGCGGCGCGGGCGCTGCACCACGGCGGCTATCGCGCAACGCTGCGGCTCGACTGGAGTGGCGGTCGCTCTCAGGCCGAGCTGGAGCAGTTGTTCGCCCTGTGCCGGCAGGAGCAGGCCCGCCGCCAGCTCAGCAACGCCCGACCCTGGCCCCAGCTCAGCCGTCGACTCTGGCTGCATCTGCTCGATCAGCAGGGCGCCGATCCGGAGCTGCGCTGGGCCGATTGGCCACGACGCCAGGAACGGGCCCTGATCGCCGCCCTGCGCTCCAGCTGCTATGCCGTGGCCGGGCGAGGACCCTTCGGCGAGGAGTTCGTCACCGCCGGTGGCGTACCCCTGGGCGAAGTGAACCTGGCCACGATGGAGAGCCGTCAGGTGGCCGGCCTGCACTTGGTGGGGGAGCTGCTCGATGTCGACGGCGTCACCGGCGGCTTCAACTTCCAGCACTGCTGGACTTCAGGTTGGCTGGCGGGGCAGGCCGCCGCCGCTATCACTGGCAACCGACCACGGACTATCGACTAGCGGATCTTCTCGAAGACCGAGAACATCGGCAGATACATGGCCACCAGGATGGAGGCAACGATGCCGCCGCAGATCACGATCATGGCGGGCTCCAGCATGGCCGTCATTAACTTGACAGTTGCATCAACTTCGTCTTCGTAGAAATCCGCCACCTTGCTGAGCATTGCAACCATCTGGCCGGTTTCTTCGCCGATGGACAGCATGCTAATGGCAAGCTCCGGAAACACAGCTTTTCGCTGCAATGCCAGACTGAGTGGAATTCCTTCCTGGATGTCGAGTTTGGAGTTGAGAATGGCGTCGGAGATGATCGCATTGCCGGCGATTTCATGCACGATTTCAAGGGAAAGTAGAATCGGCACGCCAGCTCTGGTGAGTGAACTGAAGGTGCGGCAGAACTGCGCCGTTGCAGTTAAGCGCAGCAGTTCTCCGAATAGAGGAAGCTTGAGAATGCTGGCATCAACCCGTCGCTTGCCAACAGGAGTGGCGTAAAAGCGTGAGAACAGGATGCCGCCGCTTAGGATGGCAAGAACAAGAATAAACGAGAACGGCGATCGCAGCAGTTTGCTCAGATCCACCATCGCTTGGGTGAAGGCGGGCAGCTCGGCGCCAAGACCTTCAAAGATTCCTTCGAATGTCGGAATCAAGAAAATTGTCATCGCTAGAAAGATGATCACCGCCAGAGACAGCACGGCGATGGGATAGCCCATGGCACCCTTGATCTGGTTCTGCAACTTGGCATTCGCTTCCAGCAGGCTGGCCAGACGCTTGAGCGTTTCATCCAGAACACCACCGGTTTCGCCGGCTTCGATCATGGCGATCGTGAGCTTGTCGAACACCTTGGGCCAGCGGCGCATCGCCGTTCCGATGCCTTCGCCTTGGCTCACGTCTTCGGTGACGGCCTGCAGCGCCCGCTTGAACAGGGGCAGCTTCTGCTGCTGGGCCATCAGGGTGAGACCGCGCACGATCGGCACGCCGGCATCCACTAGGGCTGCCAGCTTGTTGGCGAACACGGCCTTCTCCTTGACCCCCGGCTTCGCCTCCAGCAGCTGCGCGAGATCAGCGCTGAAGAGGCTGTTGGCACTGCCGGCCTTCTTGCGCTGGATCGTCTCGCCGGCGAAGGCCTGCAGTGAGCTGGGGATGATCCCGCGTTGCCTCAGGCTTCGTCTGGCACTGCCGAGGTCGCTGGCCTGCAGCCGGATGTTCCGATTCTGTCCGGACTTTGTGGTGTAGGTGGCAGAGAAGGTCGGCATCGGGGCTGCTCAGTGCTGGTCAGGCATCCGCCCCATCGAGCAGCCGCCCGAGTTCTTCCGGCTTGCCTGCATTGGCCATCGCTTCGATGCGGCTCACCACCCCCTGCTGTACCAGGTTGGCCAGGGCACGCTCCAGGGTCTGCATGCCCATCTGGCCACCGGTCTGGATCTGTGAGTACAGCTGAGCAGTCTTGCCTTCGCGGATCAGGTTGGCGATGGCCGGCGTGTTGATCATGATCTCCTGGGCCATCACCCGCCCGAACTGGCCGGGGGCGGGGGTGAGGCGCTTGCAGAGAGTCTGCGAGAAAACACCCAGCAGGGAGCTGCTCAACTGCACCCGGATCTGGGTCTGCTGCATAGGTGGGAATACATCCACCATGCGGTCGACTGTCTGGGCGGCAGAGCTGGTGTGCAGCGTGCCCAGCACCAGGTGGCCCGTCTCCGCAGCGGTGATGGCCAGCTGAATCGTTTCCAGGTCGCGCATCTCCCCCACCAGGATCACGTCCGGGTCTTCGCGCAGTGCCGCGCGCAGTGCCGCCGAGAAGCTGCGGGTGTCCTCGCCCAGTTGCCGCTGGTGGATCAGGCTCTTCTGGTTTTGGTAGGTGAATTCAATCGGATCCTCGATGGTGAGGATGTGCTCGGAGCGGGTCTGGTTGATGTGCTCCAGCAGCGCTGCCAGCGTGGTGGTCTTGCCCGAACCGGTGGGGCCCGTCACCAGGATCAGGCCGCGGGGGCGGAGGCTGGTCTCCACCACCACCGATGGCAGCCCCAGGGCCTTGAGGCTTGGAATCGAGTTGCCGAGAGCCCGCAGGCAGGCGGCGTAGGTGTTGCGCTGGCGGTAAACGTTGACGCGGAAGCGGGCGACTCCCCTGAGGCCGTAGGCGCAGTCGAGCTCCCAGGTCTGCTCCAGCTGCTTGCGTTGGGCATTGTTGATCAATGAAAAGATCAGCCGGTTGCAGGCGTCCTCGCTGAGCTTGTCTTCGCGCATCGGCCGCAGGCCGCCGCTGAACCGTCCGTAGGGGGGCTGGCCGGCCGCCAGATGCAGATCACTGCCGCCCTGCTTCACCAGTTCCTCCATCAGGTCCTCGATCTGGAGGTCCATGGTCTGTGTGATCGTCCAGGCTTCTGTTCAGTCTGCGGCTGTCGGTCCGGCACCGCAACAGGCTGCGATTTCAGTCGAGGCCCCGTGGCGTCAGGCAATACGGGCATTCCAGCCACTCATCCTCCAGGCCGGCGCCGCAGCCCTGGCAGCTGATCGTGTGCAGCGCCTTGGCGCGCCGCTCCGATTCCAGGCCTGAATCGGTGAGGATCATCCTCCCCACCTCGTCGAGGGTGGTCCGCCCCTGCCGCACCAGATCCAGGCTGTAGCCGAGCAGGGTTTTCATGCCCGACTCCACGGCAAGCTTGCGTAGGGTCTCTGTGGTGGCCTTCTTGGCGATCGCAGCGGTCAGGGCTTCGTTGATCCGCAGCACCTCATAAACGCCGATCCGGCCTTTGTAGCCCAGTCCCTGGCAGGTCGGGCAGCCTGAACCGCGGCTTTTGCGCCTGGCCTTGTAGAAGGTGATGCTCTGCTCCCGGCTGGCCAGCAGGCCGAAGCGTCCCAGCTCCGCTTCGCTGGGCTTGTAGGCCACGCGGCAGTCGGGGCAGACGCGGCGCAGCAGCCGCTGCGAGACGATGCCGATCAGGGAGGCGCTCACCATGAACGGCTCCACCCCCATTTCGGTCAGACGGGCGATGGCGCTCGGGGCATCGTTGCAGTGAAGGGTGGTGAGCACCAGGTGGCCGGTCAGTGCCGCCTCAATGGCGGTCTTGGCGGTCTCCTCGTCGCGGGTTTCCCCCACCAGCAGCACATCCGGGTCCTGCCGCATGAAGGAGCGCAGGGCCATGGAGAAGTCGTAGCCCTTGTCCCGGTTCACCTGGGTCTGAGTGATGCCCTTGAGGGAGTACTCAATCGGGTCCTCCACCGTGGAGATGTTCACCCCCGGGCTGTTGCGCTCCGCCAGGAGCGAGTACAGCGTGGTGCTCTTGCCGGAACCGGTCGGGCCGGTCACCAACACCATGCCGAAGGGCTTGGATCCCATGTCGCGGACCGTCTCCAGGGCCGTCGGGTCGGAGATCAGCTTGTCGAGGCCGAGGTGGGTGGCACCGCTGTCCAGCAGACGCATGCAGATCTTCTCGCCGTAACGGGTCGGCAGAGTGCTGACCCGCAGATCGAACAGCCGCCCCTGGTAGCGACGTCGGATCCGGCCGTCCTGGGGCATGCGCCGCTCTGCGATGTCCAGGTCGGCGATGATCTTCACCCGTGAGGTGACGGCCGGGATCAGATTCTTCGGCAGCCTCTCAATCGGCTCGAGCACGCCGTCCTGGCGGAAGCGGATCAGCAGTCCGTCCTCCTGGGGCTCCACGTGGATGTCACTCGCGCCGCGGCTGAGGGCGCGTACGAGCACCTTGTCCACCAGGGCCACCACGGGGGAAGCGCTGGAAGCGTTCTCCACATCGATGTCGGAGAAGTCCTCCTCAGCCACCTCCTCGAGCGGGCCGATGAGCTGAAGGTCATCCACCAGGGAGGGCAAGATCCTCTCGGCTTCGGCCACAGGATCGAAGGGCTCTTGCTCCTCCTCGGGCTCTGTCGCCGGATTGTCCTGATCGCCATCTTCGGCCTGCGCTGCTTCCAGGTCCGCCGCAGCGTGATCCAGCACCGCCTCGATGTCGCCCTGGAGGGCCAGCCGCAGGACGAGGTTCAGGCCTGCGGCTGCACCACGCTCCAGCAGCTGCAGGCGTTGCGCCTGGTTCCACTGGCTCGGCACGGCCACCACCAGGGTTGCGCCGTCCTGACGCGCCGGCAGACAGCCCAGCTGGCGGCATTGCTCCTGGCTGAACTGATCGCTCCAGCTCCAGCGCTCAGCACCGGCGTCAGCCAGATCCGCCGCGGACAGCACCACCTCACCCAGCAGCAGCTCCACCTCCAGCCGCTGCTGGGCTGCCGTGGTTGCGGGGGGAACAGGGCGGCTTGGAGTGAGGGTCATCGCCGTGCTCCGGCAGCGGGATTCGCTGTGGGCTCTGAGGTGCGGGCTTCCGCCAATTGTGAGAAGGAACCCTTTCCGAGCAACATGTTTACAGCAAATCTCCGGTTCGGACAGCATGAGCGGCGAGACCACCCCGTTCCCCATGGACTCCGCCGAGGCCAGTTCCGAGGCCAGCACACAGGCCAGAACCCAGGCCGCTCCGGATGCGGCTGTTCACGACAGCCCCGCACCCCAGGATTCAGCTGCCGAGGTCTCCGCGGTGTCTGACGCCACCGACCCAGCCCAGGTCACTGATCCGCAGGAGCGGCTCAGGCAGCTGGAAGGTGAGCTGGAGTCCCTGCGGACCGAGCATGAGGCCCTGCGCAGCCAGTACATGCGCATCGCCGCCGACTTCGATAACTTCCGCAAGCGCCAGAGCCGTGATCAGGAGGATCAGCGCCTGCAGATCGCC
Source organism: uncultured Synechococcaceae cyanobacterium (assembly GCA_903934375.1). Taxonomy (GTDB): domain Bacteria; phylum Cyanobacteriota; class Cyanobacteriia; order PCC-6307; family Cyanobiaceae; genus Vulcanococcus. The sequence continues at coordinate 896 of CAIZNP010000038.1, read as the reverse complement.
TGCTCCACCCTCAGCGAGATCCTGCCGGTGGTGGATAACTTCGAGAGGGCCCGCCAGCAGCTCGATCCTCAGGCCGAGGAGGCGCAGACCATCCATCGCAGCTACCAGGGGCTCTACAAGCAGCTGGTCGAGGTGTTCAAGCAGCTCGGCGTTTCGCCGATGCGGGTGGAGGGAGAGGCCTTCGACCCCAGCCTGCACGAGGCGGTGCTGCGGGAGCCCAGCGAGGAGCATGAGGAGGATGTGGTGATTGCGGAGCTGCAGCGCGGTTATCACCTCAACGGCCGTGTGCTGCGCCATGCCCTGGTGAAAGTGTCGATGGGTCCTGGTCCCGCCGGTGCCAGCGGCGAGTCCCGGCCCTCGGCTGATCCGGAGCCCTCTGAGCACGGGGCCTGATCGATGGCCGACTACTACGACCTGCTGGGTGTGGCGCGCGACGCCGATGCCGACACCCTCAAACGGGCCTATCGCCGTCTGGCGCGGCAGTACCACCCGGACATCAACAAGGAACCCGGCGCTGAGGACAGGTTCAAGGAGATCGGCCGGGCCTACGAGGTGCTCAGCGATCCCCAGACCCGTTCCCGTTACGACCAGTTCGGTGAGGCTGGCCTGGGCGGCGGCGGCGGCATGCCGGACATGGGCGATATGGGGGGATTCGCCGATCTGTTCGAAACCTTCTTCAGTGGGTTCGGCGGGGGGCCAGCCGGGCCCGGTGGCGGTGCCGCCCACCGCCGCGGGCCCCGCCAGGGGGATGACCTGCGCTTCGACCTGACGATCAGCTTCAGCGAAGCAGTGTTCGGCCAGGAGAAGGAGATCCAGATTCGCCATCTGGAAACCTGCAGCACGTGCAGTGGTTCCGGTGCGAAAAGCGGCAGTGGCCCCACCAGCTGCGGCACCTG
>CAIZNP010000037.1 GCA_903934375.1 uncultured Synechococcaceae cyanobacterium | reverse complement strand
GCCCGGCAGGGGCGCTTCGCCGCTCAGCTGGGAGAGGGGCTTGCTGCTGTTGCCGAAACCCAGCAGATCGATGGCATACACCGTTGCAGCCAGGGGGCCGTCCCCTGCCAGCGACTGGAGGTTGTGGCGCCAGTGGCCCTTGTTGGCCCCGAATCCATGAATGCAGAGAACGGCCCTCCGCAGGGGAGGACCGTTCAGGGGGGTGCACTCGTCGACCAGTTGGGCCGGCTCGATCCGGGTATAGGCGATGCGCTGGCCGCGCCAGGTCCAGACGTGTTGCTGCATGGCTGGCGCAGCGCCCTGCGTCCGTGGAGTGCTCAGATCGACTGGATCAGACCGCAGCCTTCTGGTTGTCCAGCAGGCTGCGCAGCTTGGCCAGTTCACCGGCCCAGCGGGGGTCGGGAGCACCCTCCACAACGTCGTCGCTGTGCACCACCTTGTTCACGGCCTTGCGGGCTGGGCTGGGGGCGCCGGCAGGGCTGCCGGGGCGGCGGTCGTTGCCGCGACGCTCATCGCGACGCTCGGAGCGCTCGATGCGCAGGGCATTGCCGCCGAAATCACGACCGTTGAGCTGTTCGATCACCGCATCAGCGAGCTTCTCGTCGTCGATGTTGGCGAAGCCGAAACCGCGGCCGGCGCCTGTTTCGCGGTCCTGCACGGCCTTGAAGCGGATGCCCTCACCCACGGAGGCGAACAGGGCCTCAAGCTCCTTGGCATCAAAGCTCTGCGGCAGGTTACCGACGTACAGACGAACGCTCATGGGATTCGGAAGAGGGGAACGGGAGGGTGTGCGGGCTGGTCGGGGTCACTGTCGGTTCACGGACTGACGCGGCGTGCCGAAATCCCGACTTCCGTGTGCAATGTCGTGTGCACGGTGCTGAACGGATGCGATCGCCTTGACGTGATCGTGGCTCCGAAGCTGACCGAGTTGGCGCGACCCTAACTGGCGCGGATCAGGTCGTAGAAACGCCTTTGCTTGAGAAGTTAATCACGGCAGGGGGCCATCCCGCCATCGTTGGCCTCGGCATCGAGCCACTGCCGCGCCCGCTGCAGCACCTCGCCGCGTTCATGCAGCCGCCCGAAGGCCTGCTCAAGCATCAGGTGATCGAGCAATGCCCCCAGCTGCGGGGAGGGCCGCAGCTGCAGCTCCCGCTGCAGGCTGCCCCCATCGATCGCGGCACGTGGATGGAAGAGTGGATCGCGCGGGTTGCGCCAGCGCTCCAGCCAGCCCGCCGCCTCCGCCCTCTCCGCCGTCGCCTGCGCCGCCTCTTGCTCCGGCTCCGGCCAGCCCAGGAGCAGGGCCGGCAGATCCTCCTCCAGCTGGCGATGCAGTTGCAGACGCTCCGCCTCCGGCAGGGCCGCCGCTCTGCCGATCGGATCGGGGATGCCCAGGCGGGTCTGCCAGTGCCGCAGTCGCTCCACCCGCTGCTGCAGCCGACGGCTGCTGCGCAGTGCCTGCAGGGCCGCGCCATCGAGCAGGGCCGCCAGCCGCGCCAGCGGCAGGGCCGCCGCCGCTTCCTCCGCACTCAGCTGCAGCTGCCGGCTGTGTTCCAGGCTGAGGCGATCCAGCAAGGCCAGAGCGTTGCGACGTTCCTGGTCGCTGCCGGCGCCCTGCCAGGGCAGCAGAAGTTCGCTGTTGAGCACGTCGGCCAGGCCCCGATGCCCAGCCGGAGCAGCGGCGAGCTTCTCCAGTTCCGCCAGGACCCGCTCGCCGGCCACACTCCCAATCCGGGGGCCGTGCTGCAGGATCCAGGTACGGGTGC
>CAIZNP010000036.1 GCA_903934375.1 uncultured Synechococcaceae cyanobacterium | reverse complement strand
GCTGGCGGTGAAGGCGGCGGCCTGCACGGTGAGCTTCACCTTGAGGTCACCGTTGCCCAGCACCTTGAGGGGGTGCTTGGGGCTGGTGACGATGCCGTCCTTCACGAGGCTGTCGATGTTGACGGTGCTGCCGGCCTTGAGGTCCGCCAGCTTGGCCACGTTGATCACCGTGAAGTTCTTGGGATTGATCAGCGTGAAGTGCTTGAGCTTGGGCACCCGGCGGTAGAGGGGCATCTGGCCGCCTTCAAAGCCCGGACGGGTGGGACGACCCGAGCGGGACTTCTGACCACGCATGCCGAAGCCGCAGCTGGCGCCCTGGCCGGCGGCGATGCCGCGACCCTTGCGCAGTTTGCGGCGACGGGCGCCGGTTTGGGGCTTGAGGGATTGGAGATTGAGCGATGTCATGGCGGGCCTCAGGAGTAGATCTGCTCGAGGGAGATGCCCCGCTCCTTGGCGGTCTCCTTGTGGGTGCGCAGGCCAGCCAAGGCATCCATGGCGGCGCGGGCGTTGTTGAGGGGGGTCTTCGAACCGAGGCGCTTGGCCAGCACGTTCTTGATGCCGGCGAGCTCCAGCACCGTGCGGATCGAACCACCCGCGATCACACCGGTACCGGGGGCGGCGGGGCGGATCAGCACGCTGGCGGCGCCGTCACGGCCATTGCCCTGGGTGGGAATGGAGGAGTGACGGGTGAGGGGCACCTTCACCAGGTGCTTCTTGCCATCGGCCACGCCCTTGCGGACGGCACCAATCACATCGCCGGCCTTGCCGACGCCCACACCCACCTGACCCTTCTCGTTGCCGACGACAACGATGGCCCGGAAGCTCATCTTCTTACCGCCCTTCACGGTCTTGGAGACGCGGCGGATCTGCACCACGCGCTCCTGCCATTCGGAGTCGCGCTCCTGACCGCGACGGTTGTCGCGGCCGCGGCCACCGCCACGGCGGTCACCCTTGCCCTCGCCCCGGCCACCGCGACGCTCCTGCTGGCCTTCGGCCGCTGCAGGAACATCGGCCGCCGCCGGGATGTCGTTGGACTGAACTTGGTTGTTGGTTTCGGTCATGGTGAGAGCAGGGATCAGAACTGAAGGCCCGCTTCCCGGGCGGCGTCAGCCAGGGCCTTGACACGGCCGTGGTACAGGTTGCCGCCACGATCGAAGACCACCTGTTGAATGCCCTTGGCCAGGGCACGCTTGGCGACCAGCTGACCGACGGCGACGGAGGCATCGCAGTTGGCGCCGACCTTGACGCTGGAGCGGAGCTCCTTGTCGACGCTCGATGCGGAGCACAGGGTGCTCATGGCGTCGTCGTCGATGACTTGGGCGTAGATGTGATTGTTGGAGCGGAACACCGCCAGGCGCGGACGCAGAGCGGAACCGGAGAGATGGCGACGCAGACGCCGGTGGCGTTTCTGCGTCTGCTGCTTGCGGGAAATGGTGGACATGGAAATACAGGGTAACGACGCTCAGGCAGACCTCATTTCTTACCGGTCTTACCGGCCTTGCGCAGGATGCGTTCGCCCTCGTACTTGATGCCCTTGCCCTTGTAGGGCTCAGGCGGACGAATGGCCCGCACCTTGGCAGCTTCGTTGCCCACCAGTTCCTTGTCGGGACCGGAGACAAGCACGGTGGTGTTGCCATCGACGGCGAAGGTGACGCCATCGGGGGGCACCATCTCAACCTGGTGGCTGTAACCGGCACTGACCACCAGCTTCTTGCCCTGAACGGCGGCGCGGTAGCCCACGCCGACGATCTCAAGCTTGCGGGTGAAGCCCTGGCTCACCCCTTCGACCATGTTGGCCACGAGGGTGCGGCAGAGACCGTGCCGTTCGCGCGAGCGCCGGCTATCGCTGGAGGGGCTCACCACCAGGGTGTTGCCGTCCTGAGCGACGGTGACGCCTTCAGGGAGGGTGCGGCTGAGCTGGCCCTTGGGCCCCTTCACCGACACATCAAGGCCGTTGAGGCTGACGGTGACGCCACCCGGAACGGGAATCGGCGCTTTACCAATACGAGACATGGATCAACCTCCCTGATCAGTAGACGTAGCAGAGCACTTCGCCACCGACGCCCTGCTTGCGGGCATCGCGGTCGCTCATCACACCTTTTGAGGTGGAGATGATGGCGACACCGAGGCCGCCCAGCACCTTGGGCAGCTGGCGAGTGTTCTTGTAGATCCGCAGACCGGGCTTGCTGACGCGCTGCACGGTACGGATGGTGGGCTGGCGGTGCTTGCCGCTGTACTTGAGTTCAAGTACCAGATGCTTGTCAACGCCATCACCGGCTTCGGTGACTTCGGCTATGAAGCCCTCCTGCTGCAGCACCTTGGCGATGCTGCGGGCCATGCGCGAGGCCGGCACCTTGGTGGACTGGTGACGTTTCTCACTCGCATTACGAATGCGGGTGAGCATGTCGGAAATCGGGTCGTGGTTGGCCATGGTCAGGTCCGAAGAGGGCTCAGTTGCTGCGGAACGGCATTCCCATCTCGCGGAGGAGGGCCCGGCCCTCTTCGTCGTTACGGGCAGTGGTCACGATGGTGATGTCCATGCCGCGGATGGCATCGATCTTGTCGAAGGAGATCTCCGGGAAGATGATCTGCTCCTTCACCCCCAGGGTGTAGTTGCCGCGACCGTCGAAGCTCTTGTCGCTCACACCACGGAAGTCGCGGATGCGGGGCAGGGCCAGATGGATCAGGCGCTCGAGGAAGGCGTACATGCGGTCGCCACGCAGGGTGACGGCCACACCGATCGGCATGCCCTGACGAATCTTGAAGCCGGCGATGGCCTTCTTGGCGCGGGTCACCACCACCTTCTGACCGGTGATCGTGGCCAGCTCCTCGATCGAGGCCTCGAGGGCCTTGGCATTCTGGGCGGCTTCACCGAGGCCCCGGTTGAGGGTGACTTTCACCACCTTGGGGACTTCGTGGATGTTCGAGAGGTTGAGATCTTTCAGCAGCTTGGGCTGGATCTTCTCCCGATAGCTCTGTTTCAGGGACATGACGGGGGGACGGGGGTTGCGCTTCTGGGCGTGGTCAGAAGGCGGACAGGACGACGTGGAAAGAGAGGGAGGTGTACGGAGATCAGTCGATCATCTCGCCGGTTTTCTTCAGGCGGCGTTTCTTGGTGCCGTCCTTCTCCACAACGATCTCGACGCGGCTGGCCACCTGCTTGGCGGTGGAATACAGCATCACGTTGGAGGCGTGCAGTGAGGCTTCCTCGGTCACGATGCGACCGGTTTCACCCTCCTGGGTGGGCTTGACGTGACGGGTCCGCAGGTTGATGCCCTGCACCACCACGCGGTTCTCGTAGGGAAGAGTGCGCAGGACCTCACCGGTCTTGCCCTTGTCCTTGCCGCAGATCACCTGAACGGTGTCGCCCTTCTTGATGCGCATCTTGATGCGCTCGGGGGCCTTGGCCTTGGGGGTTGCCGTTGCCATGGTCAGATCACCTCCGGAGCGAGGGACACGATCTTGGTGAAGTTGCGCTTACGCAGTTCGCGGGCGACGGGACCGAAGACGCGGGTGCCCTTGGGGTTGTTGTCGTTGCCGAGGATCACGGCGGCGTTGT
>CAIZNP010000035.1 GCA_903934375.1 uncultured Synechococcaceae cyanobacterium | reverse complement strand
CGTAGACGATCAGCTCGGCATCGGCAATCAGCCAGAAGCTGCGCTGCCGTGCCACCAGGCCACTGCCGGACTCGTTGCGGCCGCTGGCCCACAGGCCAAGGCCGGAATCGCTGAGCGCCACGCCAACGCCATCGAGATCCTCCAGCTCGTGGAATTCCTCGGAACCACGGCCGAGGCGGCGGATGCGGACCGTGGCGCTCTGGTACAGGCGCTCATGCAGCCCAGGTGCGGTGGCGGCTGCCGTGGGGGTGGCGGGGACGGTGGCGATCGGCTCGCTCAGCACAGCGAAGGGGGCGAACCCATCGGGCGTGGAGGCGCTCTCGTCGTAGCCGGGGATCAGGGTGGGGCTGGCACAGGCCAGGCTGCGCCAGCCACCACCGGTCTGCGCAACCAGCTCCGCCCGGTAGATGCGGTTGCCCAGCGGAAGGGCCACACCCCATTGGTCGGCGCGGGGATCGACCCGCAGCTCCTGCAGGGCGTGGGGAGGCTGGCCGGGCTCTAGGCCCGTCACATCGGCGATGCGCAGGCTCAGGCTGCGGCCCACCTGGCCGTTCAGGCTGGCGAGATCGGCGGGCGACAGACCCCAGAAGGCGAAGCCCCACTGGGGGCCGTGGGCCTCGAAGCGAATCCAGCTGGTGCCCTGCTCCCCAGGGAGGCTCGCGGAGATCGCGGAGGAGGCTGGGGTGGCGGCGGTTCCCTGGCTCTGGCTCTGGCCCAGGCGGAGGGCACCAAGGGCTTTCTGCGCGAGTTCCTGGAACGAGGGCACGCGGGCTCCGGCAACGTGGCACCGTCCTAAGAGGATTCCTCTCAGCTGCAGTGGCGAGGGCGACAGCCGTGATCAATCCCTGACGCACCAGCGCCAACGGCTGCTGTCCCGAATAGCCGGCGCGATTGCCTAGAACGTCTCTTGAGGCCGGTTCATCGCCATGACCAGCGCCACGCCCGCAGGCCATCCCACCGTCGCGGCACGAGCCCTGCCACTGAGCTGGGAGGAGCTGGAGGCGCTGGTGCCCCCGGAGGACGACCGAGTGCTGCAGCGGCGCCGGCAGGAAGGCCCCACCAACGCCCAGGCCTCTCTGAGGCTGTTCGGGCGGCCGGAGAGCGAGGTGCGGGTCACCCTCTATCGCGACCATCACGCCTGGTGCCCCTACTGCCAGAAGGTGTGGCTGTGGCTGGAGGAGAAGCGGATCCCCTACCGCATCCGCAAGGTCACGATGTTCTGCTACGGCGAGAAGGAGTCCTGGTTCCGCCAGCTGGTTCCCTCCGGCATGCTGCCGGCCCTGGAACTTGATGGGCGCCTGATCACCGAAAGCGACGTGATCCTGGCGGCCCTCGAGAGCGCCTTCGGTCCGTTGGGCCAGGGACTCGATGATCCGGATGTGTTTCCGCTGCGCCAGCTGGAGCGGCGCTTGTTCCGCGCCTGGTGCCAGTGGCTCTGTTACAGCGAGGGGGAGGGAGCCCACACGTTGCCGGCTGAGCAGCATTTCGCTCGCATGGCGGCGCTGGTGGAGGAGGCCCTGACGGCCAATCCGGGGCCGTTCTTCCTGCGGGAGTTCGGCACGGCCGATGTGATTTTCATCCCCTACCTGGAGCGGATGAATGCCTCACTCGCTTATTACAAGGCCTACGCACTGCGCACCGCCCATCCGGCGATCGACCGCTGGTTCACCGCCCTCGAGCACCGCTCCACCTACCTGGGCACCCAGAGCGACATTCACACCCATGCGCACGATCTGCCCCCGCAGATGGGGTGCTGCCTGGCCAGCGGCAGCGCTGAACAGCAGGCCGTGGCGGCGCTGATCGATCGGGGCCCCTGGTCTCTGGCTGGCCCGCCTCATCCGGCCGTGATCGAAACCCGCCAGCCCGAACCGGACCAGGCTGCTGCCGAGGCCCTGACGCGAATCCTGCGGCATCGTCGGCGCCTCCTGGCCATCAACCCGCAAGGGTCGCGGCGCGGCCCGGAGTCGGCTGAGGGCCTGGATCGTGCCCTGCGCTGTGCTCTCACGGCCCTGATCCAGCCCCTCGATCCCCTCTGCCCGCCTCCCCCCGGCAGCGCGGCCGGCCTGCGCTATCTGCGCGACCGGATCTCCGTGCCGCGCGACATGTCGCTTCATGCCGCCCGTCGCCTGCGCAGGGCCCTGGAGCTCACCGCCGCTCTCGACAGTCCCCAGCAGGGTCCGCCACTGCCCATCCGCGATCGTCGCGATCAGGATCCCCGTCCGTTTCTCAGCGCTGCACTCACCGCCTGAGGCCCGTCCGGCGGGCCGTCAGGATGGCGGGTGATGGTGATGCCCGAGCCCAATCTTCAGGACCTGGAGGCGCTGCTCGGGCGCTGGGGCTACCTGGTGATCTTTGCGGCGATGCTGCTCGAGAACGCTGGCCTGCCGCTGCCGGGCGAAACCGTCACCCTGCTTGGGGGGTACGCCGCCGGCAGCGGCCAGCTGAGCCTGCTGGGGGTGATGGCCGCCGCCGCCAGCGGTGCTGTGCTGGGCGACAACATCGGCTACTGGGTGGGTCGCCGCTTGGGCTGGACCCTGCTTCTGCGCGTCGGTCGCTTGCTGCGTCAGCAGCCCGATCAGATGGAGCTCTGGCGCGAGCGCTTCCTGCGCCATGCCGGCTTGTCGGTGTTTCTGGGGCGATTCGTGGCGGTGCTGCGGGTGCTGGCCGGACCGATGGCCGGCGCGGTGGCGATGCCCTACCGCCGCTTTCTGCTCTGCAACCTGGCCGGGGCTGTGCTCTGGGCCGTAACGATGGTGTCGCTGGCCTGGCTGGGAGGGCGCTGGATCCCGATCTCGCGCCTGCTCAGCGGCGTGGTGCAGTTCGGCTTTGGAGCCCTGCTGCTGGTCACCCTGATCGTGCTGCTGCCGGGACTGATCTCGCGCTGGGAGCGCGCCTGGCTAGCGAAGGCCGACGACGGTGAGACCGACAATCCAAGCGGCAGCAACGATCCAGGCGGCCTCAGCGACCGCTGAGCCCTTCGCGCTTGGCCATCAGGTACTTCACCAGCTCCTGCTGCAGTGAGAGCAGCTCGCGGGTGCAGCCGCGGAAGGCGGCCCGGTGGCGGATCTCGTCGTGTCGGGTGTTGAGATCGCGCAGCATCAGTTCGATCGCATCGAGTTCTGCCCGGTTCATCGCCTGTGCTGCGCTTGCCTCAGACCTTATCAATCGCCCTGCGGCAGGTCCGTCGGTGCGGGAGAACTGTGCGAATTCCATGGCTAGCGTCCTGCCAGCCGCATCTCACGGATGGTTGCCCGGTGGAGTGCTGATCGACGCTGGCTCGGCGTGTGTGCTTTGGGGGCTTCCCTGGTCGCTGCGCTGGTGGCGACAGTGGCGGGGAGCACAGCGCTGATCCCGACGACGGTTCTGTTCACGCCCGCGGCGCGGGCCATGGAGCTGCGCGGGCAGACCTGGTTCGTCAGCCCTCCCTGGAAGGTGGAGTTCCGCAATTACTACTGGTATGTGATGCAGAGTGGCGGGGAGTACTACTTCACCCTCACCCTGCCGGAACAGGCCGGTGCCGCTCTCGGCGGGCTTGAGATCCAGCAGACCCGCGGCGTCGACACCCAGTTCCCCTTCATGGCCGAGCGCACGCGGGCCTTCGTCGGCCTGCCGCGCCGCGAGGGGCCGGCCATTCCGGTTCAGGCGGTGTTCCATGCCGCCAGCCGCCGCGTCAGCGTGAGCTTCCCTGAGCCGCCCCAGCCCGGCCAGACGATCACCGTGGCCCTGCGCCCCTGGTACAACCCCTCCCAGGCCGACACCTACATGTTCGCCGTGCAGGCCCTCCCCGCCGGCCCCAACCCAGTGCCGGCCTCACTGGGCTTCGCCACCATGCCGATCTACGAAGGCATCCGTTTCTGACGCCGCTGCGCCACGCCCGCCAGCAGGAACACCAGGGCCATCAGCAGATAGCCCAGCGCCCAGCTGGCGCCGGCCCCCCAGCCGAGCTGGAGCACCGTGTCGGCCTGGCTGAAGCGCCAGGCATTGATCAACCCCAGCCAGGCGCCCACGGCGGCCAGGCCGGCGATCAGGGCCGCCGCCCGGAAGCGCTGCTCGATCACGTAGACGAGCATCGCCGAGAGCAGCATCGCCGTGATGATCTGCCCCTGCTCCAGGGCGAAGGCGCCGGCCGCCCAGACATCCGCCCGCTGCAGCGGTACCAGCAGCGCCGGGCCGAAGGCGCTGGCCTCGGTGCCGGCCCCACCGGCCCGCAGCCCGGCCTTGAGCAGCATTGAGCCCCAGCTGGCAAGGCCCGGCAGCAGGCCGAGCACCACCGCCGGTGCGTGCTCGCGAGGGGTGGCCTGAAAGGCCTGGGCGGTCATCACCAGCCCGATGTAGAGCACGATCGCCATGCCGGCTTCGATCGGCACCAGCTGGCCCACCAGGCCGAACACCCCCAGCAGGCAGCCGCCACCGATCAGCAGCCCGTTCAGCCAGGAGTAGCCGATACGGGCTCCCATCGCCTTCCAGCCGGGGTGGCCGATGTAGAGGCTGGTGGGGAAGCACGACCCCAGCGCCGCGGCGGCCATGCTGCCGATGCCGTTGATCAGCAGGGAGCTCCGCACCGGGTAGTCGTCGCCGGCGGCAGCGGCGCTTTCGATGTTCTGCAGCGAACCCAGCACGTTGAATAGACCCATCGGCACGATCACTCCCAGCCAGGGGAGCAGCTGGCCGCGGCCCTGCCAGAGGCTGGCCAGTTCGAGTTGGGGCAGTCGCAGCCCCACCTGGGCCGATTCGCTCGCCCAGATCCCCGCGTCGATCTGAATCAGGCCGCTGCTCCAGGCCAGGGCGATGCCCACGAGCACGGCCAGCAGGCCGCCGGGGATCGGCAGCTTCAGGCGTCCGTAGTACGTCACCAGGATCACCGCCAGCACCGTCAGGCCCACCACCGGCTGGGCATAGGTGCGCAGCAGAAAGCCGAGGCTGATGTACCCGAGGGCGATGCCCGCCAGGGTGGAGAGCAGGGCGGCTCGGGGCAGCCAGCGTCGCAGCAGCTGGGCGCAGAAGGCACCGCCGGCTTCGATCAGGCCGGAGCCCAGACAGGCCACCATGCCCGCCTGCCACGAGAGGCGCACGGCGGTGGCCTCATCGAGGCCCTGACCCAGAGCGGTGAGCTTCACCGGCAGCATCACCAGGAACACGTAGGCGAACAGGCTCACCGTGTTGATGCCGTAAGGCAGGGCGGTGCGGTCGCTCCGGCCCTCCCGCTGCGCCAGCTGGTGGGCTTGCCAGGCGTAGGCGAGGTTGCCCACGATCAGGCTGATGCCGGTGGCCGGCAGGATCGTGCCGAACAGGAGCGCGTCCGGGTACCCGAGCACGCCGCGGCAGAGGGAGAGGATCAGCAGGATCTGGATCAGGTTGTCCAGCCCCAGGCCCAGGAAGCCGTCCACATCGCCGGCTACGAACCAGCGGGGAGCGGCGTGGTCGCGCGGCTGTGCCATGGCTGCGATCCGGCGGAATGCTTCCCATCCTCTGCCGCAGGCTCCGCAGCCGAGTGGATCCGTCAGGATGGCAACCCACTCTTCGCCCTGTTGCAATGGAAGCCCGCTGGAACGGTGCCGTGATCGCCCGCAGCGACAACATCGAGACCGTGGACGGCAATGCCTACTTCCCGGCCGAGGCCCTGCTGATGGAGCACTTCCAACCCTCCAGCCACACCAGCGTCTGCGGCTGGAAGGGCACGGCCAGCTACTACGACGTGGTGGTGAACGGCGAGGTGAATGCCAATGCCGCCTGGTTCTATTCCGATCCGAAGCCAGCCGCCGACGCCATCCGCGGCCGGGTGGCCTTCTGGAAGGGCGTGCAGGTCACGGCCTGATCGGCCCGGCACTGCGTGAGCCGCGTTAGGACTGAGGTTGCAGCGAAGAGTGGTGGTGCAGGATCAGCCACTCGCCAGGGCCAGAGCCAGCGCCAGGGCTGAAGGTGTACACGAACGAGTAGCGGGCCTTCACCCACTGCTCCCTGCCAGCCCCAGCAGAGTCGGCCGGATCCCGCAGCAGGAAGCTGTAGGTGCCGACATCCAGAGCGCTGTTGCAGCCCAGGCGGATCGTGCGGCTGTCGATCCGCCCGCGGGGTGCCCGGGCCAGGAAGTCGCTGAAGTAGTCGCGGATGGCGGCATGCGTGCGTCGCGGCTCGGCCGAGAGGGTGGGCAGGAGAAGGGCATCGTCGCTGTAGAGCGAGGCCACCTGGTTCGGATCACCGCTGGCCAGGGCGTCATTCCAGTGCTGGAACAGGGCGGCCACCTGCCGCTCGCTGATCGGGGCGCAGGTGGTTGCCGTCGGGGCCTCCGTCGGTGCCTCTGCCTGCGCTCCCGCCAGCGCTGCCACAGGCAGGGCGGCGCCGAGCAGCATCTGCAGGCCGATGGTTAGTGCTGCCAGCCGCAGGCCGAGGTGCCGCAGCGCAGCGGTGACAGCGGCGGTGGCGGCTAGGCAGGTGCGTGGCGGCGGGGGCATGGCGAGGCAGCCGGCGGCGATGGCGTTACAGGACAGGGGTGAACGCGACATGGTTGCCGGCTGGATTTAGGGTCGCCCGATGGCGCTGCGGCTTCCTCCGTTCCAAACCTTGCCAGCCCCCCCCGCCGATGGTGGCGGTTTGCTGGAGGTGCCGCTGGCTGAGCTGCAGCCCACCCAGCTGTGTGTGGGCATGGCCGAGATCCGCAGCCGCCAGCTGGATTTCGCCAAGGACGATCCGCAGGAGCGGCGCCGCTACCTGCGCCGCAAGCCCACCCCACTGGTGCGCAGCGCCAGCGGCGAGCTGTGGATGGTGGACCGTCATCACCGGCTGCGGGCTCTGCTGGAGCTGGATCCTGAGGCCACGGCCTTCGGCTATGTCGCCCTGCAGCTTGAGGTGCGTGATCGCGATCAGGTGTTGGTGGAGCTGCACCGCCGCGGCTGGCTGTACCTCTATGACGGCCGCGGCCTCGGGCCCCTTTCGCCGGCTGCTCTGCCCCACAGTCTGTGCGGCACCCAGGACGATCCCTACCGCAGCCTGGTGTGGAAGCTCAAGCGCGAGGGTGTGGTGGCCGCGGCACCGCTGATTCCGTTCCATGAGTTCCGCTGGGGGGCCTGGCTGCGCAGCCGCACCCTGCCCCCCTTCAGCTCCGATCGCCTCGAGCCGGCGTTGCCGGCGGCGCGGGCCCTGGCCCGCTCCAGCGCCGCCTCGCACATGGCGGGCTGGCAGGGCTCATAGCATCCAGCAGAGCAGTGAGCCGAGGCTGAGGGCGAGCAGGCAGCCCAGCTGGAAGCGGAAATCGACGCGGTTGATCTCGGCCTCGATCGCCGCGCGCTGTTCCGCCGTGCCATGGGGAATGGCGTGGTTGAGGCGGTTGGCCGCCCACACGTAGAGGGCGAAGCAGGCCAGACAGATGGCGTAGGCCAGGCTGTAGATGCGGTCGATGAAGGTGAGGTAGGGCAGTTGCGGCAGCAGGTTGCGGTAGGAGGCCTGCAAAAACACCAGCGTCAGCACCGCCGTGGCAGGCAGGGCGATGCGCACATCCCAGAGGCGGCTCGAGAGTGAGGGGCTGAGGATCACGATCGCCATCACCACCAGCAGCGGCTGGAACAGCGACCACACCGAGGCCTTCACCGAGCGGGCGTAGACGACATCAAACAGGATCTGGCTGTAGGAGACCGACTCCGGCCGCGTGCGGCTTGCCTGGTGCAGACCGAAATCGCTGGCATAGATGTGCCGGAATTCGCCCATGCTCCAGCCGCGGGTGATGAAGCCGTTCACATCGATCGCACGACCGACACCAGAATTGTCGTGGTCGGCGATCAGACGCAACTTCTCAAAGCGGAACTGATCGCCGTCGTCATTCACCTCGAGCATGACCGGCAGGTGCATGGTCTGGAAGGGGTAATGGCGCAGGCCGAGGTGCTCGATCGACAACTTGATCGAGAAACTGATCAGTTGGTAGTAATCGCCGTTGGCCAGGCGCAGCGGTTTGTTGCCCACCGGCGTCAGCCGTCCGTCCCAGCCCTCGACGCTGTTGACGAAACTCAGCAGCTGTGTGGGGGCCATCCCCGCCGCCTCGAACTTCGCCTGCAGGGCAGGGCTCCAGCTGCTCCAGAGCAGGCCATCGCTGGCGTACATCGGCACGGCCATGTCGATGCTGTAGTTGTTGGTCACGAACAGGCCGACGCGCATCGTGTCGACGTCAGGCGGGATCGGTGTGCGTTCCAGCTCGGGGCTGGTGGCGTAGGTCTGGCGCAGTTGGGCGGTGGACGCATCAAGGCGATGGCCCTTGCTGGCTGGGGCCAGGGCGATCAGCTGATCCTGGGAAGCGATGGCCTTGGGTTCAAGCCATTGCAGCGTGAGCCAGGCCAGCAGCAGCACCAGGCACAGGACCGCCAGGGGCAGGAGGCGTCGCCGGTAGCGATGCAGCAGCGCGAGGATCGGGGTGCGTGTCATGGCAGCTGGTCGCGGCTGGCCCTGGCCTGCAGGCTGCCCGCCCGCTGGATCAGCCGCTCGGCGGTGGCGTCGTACACCGCGGCGGCCTCCTCGGCGCTGCGGCCGATGCAGGTCATGCCGAGCTTGCCGAATTCCG